>NZ_JBIAPT010000036.1:0-62117 GCF_042888425.1 Streptomyces sp. NPDC002889 | reverse complement strand
CCACACCACACCCACCAACCCGGCCAAACCCGAGACCGGCCCCACACCACACCCACCAACCCGGCCAAACCCGAGACCGGCCCCACACCACACCCTCGGGCCTGACCACCCCCGGACCGGCCCACGCCGAACCGACAGACCCGGCCCACCCCCGGACCGGCCCTTCGTCGAAGCCGCGGACCCGGCCACCCCCGAGACCGGCCCGGGGACGGCCCCACACCACACCCACGGACCCGGCCAACCCGAGACCGGCCCCACACCCACCAATCCAACCCCGCCAATCTCGGGACCGGCCCCACGCCGCGCACCCGGACCCGGCCCACCCCGGACCTGCCCCACGCCCATCGCCCCGACCCGGCCCCACCCGGCCCGCGGCGACCCGGCCACCCCCGGACAGCGCAGGTGGAGGTGATCACGTAAGCAGAAAGAGCCTGTGACCAGTGACAATGCGGATTGTCGGGGTGCTCGTTCCCACCGTCGCCGAAAGCGTTCACGCCAGAGTGGCCGACACCCGGTGCGACCGGCAGGTTTCGGGAGGCGCGGCGTTCGGGCTGGGGCCACGATAGGAACATGGCGTATCCATATACCTATGAGCTCGTGTTTGCGTCGGCCACGGACTACGACGTGGTCATCGTCCGGCGCACCGAAAGGACAGGAGCCGGCGGCTATCCGATCTACGAGGACGACACGGGCATCGTGCGTGCGGAGATCAGTGACCAGGGGGAGGTACGGATGCTGGCCAGCGGGGGGCATCAGGCGCATGAGAGGCCGGTGACCGCACGGTCGCCGGGCGCCTGAGCGCGCCGACGCCCACCGGCTGAAAATCGCCCTGCGCACCCCCACCCCTGCCTCCCGCCGGACCGCCCTCGGGGCCGACCCGGTCCACGCGTGGCTCATGATGTCCCTGTCTCATCACACAGGACGTCCGGGGGGACCATGCGCCACATCACCACCGTGCTTACGGCTGCCCTGCTTCTCGCCCTCACTGCCTGCACCGGCAGCGAAGACGACAGAGCACCATCCGAGAAGCCGACTCCGACTCCGACAACGACGCCGACCGCCGAGCGGACGGCACAGCAGCCCGCCGACGACACCAACGTCGAGCTGGAGAGGGCTGTACACGCCTACGCGGATGTCTACTTCAAGCCGGATGCCAAAGCGGCATACGCCATGCTGTCTACGCGCTGTCAAGAGGCGCTGGCGCCCGAGGCGTACAAGCCCATCGTCGAGGCCGCGGCAAAGAAGCACGGTAAGCAGCACGTCAGACTGGTGAGGGTCGACCTTGTGTCCGGCGATCTTGCCTTCGTGACGTACAGCTACGACGCCCCAGAGCTGGACCAGCAGCAGCAGCCGTGGAAGCGGGAGGAAGGGCAGTGGCGGTACGACGAATGCTGATCCGGGGGGACAACTCCAGGCCGAAGTGACCGGGATCAGGGCTGGATTCAGCCACCCAGCCACGCCTGCGCGACGCTCAAACCTCGCCCTGCGCGGCGGCCGCGACGAACGCGGCTACTGTCCGTTCAAGCCAACAGATGCGCCGGTTGGCTTCGCACGACCGACGTACCGCCCACTTCCTGGTAGAGCACCGACTCACCTACGACCACCCACAGGAACAGTGGCTCGGTCTTCTGCAGGATGCGCTGACGCTGCATTCGGGCCGCCACCAGGTTGTCGAGGTCGTCCGGGAGCTCGACGCCGAGCACCGCAACGTGCGTACTCCTCCGTCTGGAGCAGCCCATGTAGGAGCTGGGGTTGAAAGGCATGGAGTCGTACCCGTAGTAGTCGAGCGGGGCGCTCGGATCGAGGGTGTTGATATGGGGTACTCGTACCCCCTCGTACTCAACTCCGTCCGCCCCTCTCGTACTCAACTCCGTCCACTCACGGACAGGTTGCATTCAAGCAGTAGCCGAGCGTAGTCGCCGCCCGTCTGGTTCGAGGTCTCCCGAGTGGCGGAAACGGCTCCGTCGGCGGATCCTGGCTGAACGCGACGATCCACCCCGGGGGCACGGGCACGTCCCGCGCCCCCGGGGCCGCCATGCGTCAGGCGCGCGAAGCCGGGACCGCGTCGGTCCGGTCGGCGGCCTCGACCGCTCTCGCAGCGGGTACCGCGTGGGCCGGGACCTGGAGCTGTCGGCGGCCGGCCAGCAGGTAGGTGAGGCCGAAGCCCGCGCCGACGACCGCCGCGCCGCCCGCCGCGTCGAGGACCCAGTGGTTGGCGGTGGCCACGATCGCGCACACCGTGAACAGCGGGTGCAGCAGGGCCAGCAGCTTCATCCACAGCTTGGGGGCGAGAACCAGCACCACGAGCCCGCACCAGAGCGACCAGCCGAAGTGCAGCGACGGCATCGCCGCGTACTGGTTGGTGACGGCCGTCATCGCCCCGTAGTCCGGATTGGCGAGGTCCTGCGGGCCGTGCACCGTGTCGATGAAGCCCATGCCGGGCATCAGCCGCGGCGGGGCCAGGGGGTAGAGCCAGAAGCCGAGCAGTGCGAGCAGGGTCGCGAAGGCCAGCGAGGAGCGGGCCCAGCGGTAGTCCGAGGGCCGGCGGACGTAGAGGATGCCGAGGATGCTCAGCGGGATCACGAAGTGGAACGACGTGTAGTAGAAGTTGAAGAACGCCTCGGCCCACTCGGTCTTGATCACCGCCTGGTTGACCCAGTGCTCGATGTCGATGCCGAGTGCCTTCTCGGCGGAGACGATCTGCCGGGCGTGTTCCTCGGCCGCCGTCACGCCACCCGTCGCCGCGGCGCGGATGTGCGAGTAGACCGAGTAGCCGACCCGTATCACCAGCAGTTCGAGCAGCAGGTTCGGACGACTGAGCACGCGGCGCCAGAAGGGCAGCAGCGGCACCCGCGCCCAGCGCGCGGCGACGGGCTCGGCGTACTCGGTGGGCACCGGGCGGCGGAAGTACGGCGAGGTCAGCGGCAGGAACGGCACCGCGCACGCCGCCGCGAGCGCCGCGATGAGCAGGGCGTTGTCGCGTACGGGGTGCAGCACCGCCATGTTGGGCAGCAGCATCTTCCCCGGCAGTGTCATCACCAGGACCACCAGGACCGGCCACAGCATCCGGTCGGAGGCCCGCTTGCCCACCCGGCCGACGACCGCGAGGAGCACCCACAGCAGCTGGTGCTGCCAGGCGGTCGGTGAGACGGCGACCGCGACACAGCCCGTCAGGGCGACACCGAGGAGCAGCTGGCCGTCCCTGGCGTAGCGGACGGCGCGGCGCAGCCCGACGAAGCAGACGGCGGCGGCGAGCACCAGGTACAGGGTGATCTCGAGCGGTCCCTCGAGGCCGAGACGCAGCAGCGCGCCGTGCAGCGACTGGTTGGCGAGGCTGTCCGGGCGGGCGCCGAGCCCGGCGCCCGCGACGTGGTGCACCCAGTACGTCCACGAGTCGCTGGGCAGCGCGGCCCAGGCCAGCGCGGAGAGGCCCGCGAAGGTGCCGCCCGCGGCCACGGCGGCACTGCGGCGGCCGGTGAGCCACAGCAGCGGTGCGAAGAGCAGGACAGTGGGCTGGAGGGCCGCGCCGATGCCGATGAGGATGCCGGAGGGTCTCTCGCCGCGTACGGCGAAGCAGCCGAGCAGCACCAACAGGACCGGGATGATGCTGGTCTGGCCCAGGTGGAAGCTGTTGCGGACGGGCAGCGACAGCATCAGCAGACTGATGGCGACGGGGGCTGCCAGCAGCGTGCTGCGGCGCGAGACCGGGATGGGCAGGGCGCGGGCGGCGACCAGGCCGAGCAGCACGACGAGCAGCAGTGTGCCGAAGGTCCAGGCGACGCCGAGGCTCTGCTCGGCCGAGCGTGCCAGTGGTTTGAGTACCAGGCCTGCGAAGGGGGTGCCGGTGAATCTGTCGGCGTCGTACAGCGATCCGGTCACATGCAGGACGCCGTTGTCGCCGATCCAGGTCTCCAGGTCGGTGAGCCGCTCACCGGGCGGCTGCCGCAGCACCGCCGCTGTCTGCCGTACGGCGAGAACGGCGGCGACGATCCACAGCGCGGCCCTGGCCGCGCCCATCCTCGTGTCCGTCGTCGCACTCCCGCGCACGCTGTGCTCCGCGTTCGCCACGTCGCGCCGCGCCTCCCCACCGTTGTGTCGTTCTGGTTGTGCTTCCGGCCCTCACCGGGCATCCGTAGAGCGTCGCACTGCCCCGTGATGAAGACTCAGGCAACCCCCTCTTCGCCTGAGTGTCACCCCGATACTGTCCGATTTTTGTCGCCCGGTCGCACCCGGAAGGAGTAGTCGGGACGGAACCGCCACGTCAGCGGCACCGTCCCAGGAGGTATGCGGGGGAACATACAAGAACGGCCGCCTGCCCATCCGCGGCGGCGACCGCGCCGACGGGTTCTGCTGGTGGCGGGGGCGCTGCTGGCGCTGCAGCTCGGGTCGCTGATCAGCCCGGCCTATGCGTGCGGCTGCGGTGCGATGGTGCCGGGGGCGCAGTCCCGGATGAGCGTCGATCACGAGACCTCGGTGATCGACTGGGACGGCCGTACCGAGCAGCTGGTCATGCGTTTCACTGTCGCCTCCGACGCCACGCAGGCGGCCTGGATCATGCCGGTGCCGGGGCGCGCCACGGTCGAACTCGCGGACGACGCACTCTTCGACGAGCTGGAGACGGCGATCGCACCGGAGCACCGCAAGCGGTACTACTTCTGGCCGCGCGACAACGACTGGCCGTTCGGCTCGGACGATGTCGACGGCGCGGCCGCGCCGCCCCCGGGAGAGGCGGCGGGCGTGGGCGTGGTCGGCCGCGAACGGCTGGGTGACTTCGATGTCGCCCGGCTGACGGCGACCGATCCGGACGCACTGCGAGGCTGGCTGGAACAGAACGGTTTCCGGCTGCCGGACGGCCTGAGCGCGGACCTGGATCCGTACGTCGAGCAGCACTGGGAGTACGTGGCGGTCAGGCTCGCGCCGCGTGAGAAGGGCGCGGTGCTGCAGGGCACGCTCGACCCCCTGCGGCTGCGGTTCGCCAGCGACCGGCTGGTCTATCCGATGCGGCTGTCGCGGCGTGCCGGGAACGCCCAGTCGCTGTCGCTGTTCGTGCTGGCCGCCCACCGCATGGAGCCGCGCGGCTCGATCGGCGGGGACGAGCCCGTGGTGACGTATGCGGGGAAGGTCGCGCCGCGGGGGGCGCTGGGTCGGCTCACGGGCGGGCGGGAGCGTTTCCTGACCGCGCTGGAGCAGGACTTTCCACGGCCGCAGCGGATCGACGGGGACCACGAACTGCGGGCGGCGGACGAGGACACACCCTTCCGTCGGGTGGTGTACGGGAACCAGTTGCTGACGGTCGCGGGTGTGCCCGTGTGGCTGCTGACGGTGGGCGGGGCCGCCGCACTGCTGGGTACGGCGGCGCTGTGGCGCGTACGGTCCCGGCAGCGGGGTTCCGTGCCGCTGCCGGCGGGCTGAACCAGGGGGCCTGGGCCCCGAATCGGGCAGGATCGGCCCTAGGTTGGGGCGTATGACGATTCAGGGCAATCACGAGCAGTGGAGCGCGGTCGACCGGTACGTCACGGAGCGGCTCGTGCACGCGGACGAGGCACTCGATGCGGCGCTCGCAGCGAGCGAGGCCGCGGGGCTGCCGGCGATCAATGTCGCACCCAACCAGGGCAAGCTGCTGTATCTGCTGGCGCTGATGCAGGGCGCGCGCAGGGTGCTGGAGATCGGCACGCTGGGCGGCTACAGCACGATCTGGCTGGCGCGTGCGCTGCCGGACGACGGCAGGCTGATCTCACTCGAGTACGACCCGGCCCATGCGGACGTGGCCCGCGCCAACCTGGCCCGGGCGGGCCTCGAGAAGATCACCGAGGTCAGGACGGGCGCGGCGCTGGACATCCTGCCGCGGCTGGTCGCGGAGCCGGGTGCGGGCCCGTTCGACCTGGTCTTCGTCGACGCGGACAAGGTGAACAACGCGCGCTACGTGGAGTGGGCGCTGCGGCTGACCCGCCCGGGCAGCGTGATCATCGTGGACAACGTGGTGCGCGGCGGCGCGGTGACGGACCCGGCGAACCAGGACCCGTCGGTCCTGGGCACCCGCGAGATGTACGACCTGATCGCCGCGGAACCCCGTCTGGATGCCACCGCGGTCCAGACCGTGGGCACGAAGGGCTACGACGGCTTCCTGCTGGCACGCGTGGTGTCCTGAGCCGGGACGCGGACGCCTCGGCCGGGCGGTGTCGTGAGTCGGGGGCGCCTCGGCTGGCGCGCATCTGAACCTCGGGACCTTCCGGCGGAGACCTGAGCCCGGCCGTCCGCCCGGCATCCGCCCGGCGGGCTTCGGCGGTACGGCAGGATGGCGGCATGAGCATCGTGAAGATCAATGCCCTGACCGTGCCGACCGAACAGCGCGAGGTGCTGGAGAAGCGCTTCGCCTCCCGTGCGGGCTCTGTGGAGAACTCGGACGGCTTCGAGTGGTTCGAGCTGCTGCGTCCCCTTGAAGGGACCGACCAGTACCTCGTCTACACGCGCTGGCGCGACGAGGCTTCGTTCCAGGCCTGGATGGAGGGCTCGATGAAGGCGTCCCACGGTGGGGGCGGCGCGGAGGGCGAGGGCGGCGAGCGTCCCAAGCCTGCCGCCACCGGGTCCACGCTGTGGTCGTTCGAGGTGGTGCAGCAGGCGGCGCCCAAGGCCTGAGCGGCCCCGGGCGGAAATTCGCTGGCCGCGGGGGCCTCCGCAGGGTTACGACAGGTGCATGAGCACCTGGACCCTGGCCCCCGAGGCCTTCGACTCCCCCGACGCGAGTGCCCTGCGCCGTGACTACTACGACGACGTCGCGAGCCGCTACTGGAAGCGGCCCGCGACCGCCGAGGAGATCGGCCAGGGGCTCGCAGGCGACGGTGCCGAGCAACTCACCCCGCCCACCGGTCAGTTCGTCGTCGGCCGGTACGGCGGCGAGGCGGCGGCCTGCGGCGGGGTGCTGATGCTGGACGGCGAGCGCGCCGAGCTGACCCGGTTGTTCCTGCGCCCGGCGTTCCGCGGCCTGAAGGGCGCGGGGCTGCTGATGAACGTCCTGGAGGACGAGGCCCGGGCGCTCGGTGCGCGGCGGATGGTGCTGAACACGCGCCTGGACCTGGTCGAGGCGCGCGCCGTGTATGTGCGGCACGGCTACGCCGAGATCCCGGCGTACTGCACGGGCCCGTACATGGACGTCTGGTACGGCAAGGAGCTCTGACCGACGCCGTCAGCCGTGATGGTGATCGTTGTGGCGGTGGGGAGCTGCGTGATCCCGTTCGGGCTGCGGGCCGTCGGGCCGTTCGCCGTCGGAGCCGCACAGTTCGCGGGTGAGCTCGTGCACCAGCTGCGCGAGGTCGGTCGGACGGTCCGGGCCCCACCAGTCGCCGAGAAGCTGCGCCAGTGACTCCTCGCGCGCCTGGGCCAGCCGTTCGGCCACGGCCTCGCCGCCGTCGGTGAGGTGCAGGTCCAGGCCCTCGCGGCGTGCGAGCCCCTGCTCCTCGATCTGCCGGCTCGCCTCGGTGATGGTGCGCAGCGGCACCAAGGTGGTGTCGGAGAGGCGGGCAGGTTCCACCATGCCGTCGCGTTTGATGCGCAGCAGCAGCCAACTGGACGCGGGCAGCAGGTCGTAGCCGGCTTTCTCGGCGATCTGCTCGTAGACGTGCCGACGCCCCTCACGCGAGCCGAGCAGCGACAGGGCCCGTGCGACTTCGTCGTGCGAGGAGCGCTCGACGGGGTTGGAGGCCAGGGTCTGGGTGTGGTCGGGTGCGGTGACCGAGCCGCGCAGCTTGTCCTCCCTGAGAAACCAGGAGAAGACGAAGGCGATGGCGACGACGGGCGCGGCGTACAGGAAGACGTCCGTGATGGACGTCGAGTAGGCGTCCAGTACCGACGGGCGCAGCGACGAAGGCAGTTGGGCGATGGCGCGCGGATCGGCGGCCAGGTCCGCGGCGCCGGCGCCGGGTGGCACCCGCTGTCCGGCGAGCGCATCGGCGAGCTTGTCCTCGAGACGGTTGTTGAAGATCGTGCCGAAGACTGCGACGCCGAACGAGGCCCCGATGGAACGGAAGAACGTCGCACCGGAGGTGGCGACGCCCAGATCTTCGTAGCTGGCGGCGTTCTGCACGACGAGCACCAGCACTTGCATGACCAGGCCGAGGCCCGCGCCGAAAACGAAGAAGCAGACGCTCATCTGCCAGGTGGAGCTGGACGCTTCCAGCTGGTGCAGCAGGAGCAGGCCGATCGCGGTGACGGCGGTGCCCGCGACGGGGAAGACCTTCCAGCGGCCGGTACGGCTGACGATCTGGCCGGACGCGGTGGAGGTGATCAGCAGGCCGAGCACCATCGGCAGCAGGTGCACACCGGACAGGGTCGGTGAGATGCCCTGGACGACCTGCAGGAACGTGGGCAGATACGTCATCGCCCCGAACATCGCGAAGCCGATGACGAAGCTGATGACGGCGACGAGGGTGAAGGTCCGGATGCGGAACAGCCTCAGTGGCAGCACCGGTTCGGCCGCTCTGCGCTCCACGGCCACGAAGGCGACGAGGAGTGCGGCGCCGAGCACGGCGAACCCGATGATCTGTGGCGAGCCCCAGGCCCAGGTGGTGCCGCCAAGGGAGGCGACGAGGATCAGGCAGGTGGCGACGGAGGCGATGAGGAACGTGCCGAGGTAGTCGATGATGTGCCGGGTCCGCCGCTTCGGGATGTGCAGGACGGCCGCGATGACGAGCAGGGCGACGATGCCGAGGGGCAGGTTGATGTAGAACACCCAGCGCCAGCTGAGGTGTTCGGTGAAGAAGCCGCCGAGCAGCGGCCCGAGCACGCTGGTGGCGCCGAAGACCGCACCGAACAGGCCCTGGTACCTGCCGCGTTCGCGCGGCGGGACGATGTCGCCGACGATCGCCATGGACAGCACCATCAGCCCGCCGCCGCCGAGGCCCTGGAGCGCGCGGTATCCGATCAGCTGAGGCATGTTCTGGGCGACCCCGCACAGTGCGGAGCCGATGAGGAAGATGACGATGGCGATCTGGAAGAGCTGCTTGCGTCCGTACTGGTCGCCGAGTTTGCCCCACAGGGGGGTGCCCGCGGTCGAGGCCAGCAGGTAGGCGGTGACCACCCATGACAGATGGTCCAGGCCGCCGAGTTCGCTGACGATGGTGGGCAGGGCGGTGGCGACGATGGTCTGGTCGAGGGCGGCGAGCAGCATGCCGAGCAGCAGTGCGCCGATGGCGACCAGGACGGTGCGCCGGTCCTGGGCCTCGCCAGGGGCCGGACTCACCTCCGGACTGCCCACTTCCTGAGCCATACCGGTCTCCTCGGGGTCCGTTCGCCGGTTGTCCCCCCTCTCGTTCCATCGTGGTGGTTGTGCCCCGTTATGGCCTGCCGAGAGGGGGGGTGGGGCCGTTGGGGTGCCGTACGGCGCCTGCATAATCGCTGGGATTCCAATGGGAGGGGACCGGCGATGACCGGACAGGGATGCCCGCAGTGCGGCACGCCGTGGAGTACGGGCGGGGGAGCAGGGCCAGGGTGCCGCTGTGCCGAGCGCATGGGGGATGCGCTGCAGGCGGGGCGGCACGCGCAGATGGCGGCGGAGGAGTTCGACCCGTTGCGGATCCGGCCGTATGTGACGTTGGAGGGCATGCGGGCGGAAGCGGCCGGGCCGCCGCCCGCGCCGATACCGCAGGCGGTCACCCAGGTCCAGGTGCCGGTACCTGCGGGAGGGCCGGGGCCGCTCCCGGACCTCGTGAACGAGCCGGACACGCAGGAGCTGGAGCTGGTCCGCGTCGCACGCGCGGGGCAGCATGCCGCACCACCGCGGCGCAGCCGGGCGTTCACCGGGCTGATGGCGGGCGCCGCAGCGGTGGCGGTGGCCGGGACGGTGGCGTTCGCCGGCGGCCTGTTCTCCGGTGACGGCGAGAGCGAACGGGCGGCGCCGGACTCCAGGGCGACCGCGACGAGCGTGAGCCTCGGGCCCGGTCTGCCGTCCGCGTCGGTGTCCGGGTCCGCGGCGTCCCCTTCGGTGTCGGCCACGTCCTCGTCTCCATCGTCGTCATCGTCATCGTCGTCGGCGCCGGCGTCGGGGCCGGCATCCGGGTCCGCGGCAGCCTCCCGGTCCGCTGCAGGTACGGCTCCGGGCGGCTCGGGCCCCGCCGACCCGTCGTCCGTGGCGCCCTCGACCACGGTCGCCACCGCCTCGGCACTGCAGGCACCGTCGAGGCAGTCGAGCCGGGACACCCTGCGGCCGGGGGACAGCGGTCCGGCGGTCGAGGATCTCCAGCTGCGGCTGGAGCAGCTGCGGCTGTACGAGGGCCCGTTCGACGGCGAGTACGACGGGGAGGTCGAGGACGCGGTACGGCGCTACCAGTGGGCCCGGGGCATCGATCGTGACCCCGAGGGCGTGTACGGCAAGCACACGCGCCGCGCGCTGGAGTCGGAGACCCGACAGCCGTGACGGGAGCCGGAGGCCGGGAGCGGTGAGACAAGGCCCACGACGGGCGGGGTGGCGCCCCGTGTCCCCATTTTGTATCGTGAAGGAACAAAGTGGTTCCGCCTGTTCTCCCTGACCGGCGGGCGGAGCCGCTTGTTCTCTTTTTCACGCGCCCTGGAGCAGCCGATGCCGGCCACCACCCCGCCCGTCCTGTCCGCCCGTGCCCTCCTGCTGGACATGGACGGCACCGTCGTCGACTCGGACGCCGTGGTGGAGCGCTGCTGGCGCGCCTGGGCGGTGGAGCACGGCCTGGACCCGGACGAGGCCCTCGAGGTCGTCCACGGCCGGCAGGGCTACGCCACCATGGCGGCACTCCTCCCGGACCGCCCCATGGAGCAGAACCACGCGGAGAACCGGGTACTCCTCGCCCAGGAGACCGCCGACACCGACGGCGTGGTCCCCGTCGCCGGCGCCCT
Source organism: Streptomyces sp. NPDC002889 (assembly GCF_042888425.1). Classification (NCBI taxonomy): domain Bacteria; kingdom Bacillati; phylum Actinomycetota; class Actinomycetes; order Kitasatosporales; family Streptomycetaceae; genus Streptomyces; species Streptomyces sp. NPDC002889. The sequence continues at coordinate 51,257 of NZ_JBIAPT010000036.1, read as the reverse complement.
CGCCTTCATGGCCACCGTCGCCGCCCTGCCGCACGCCCTGGTGACGTCGGCCGACGAGGCCCTGGCCCAGGCACGGATGACCGCGGCCGGACTGCCGATGCCGCAGGTCCGCGTGACCGCGGAGTGCGTCGGCGCGAGCAAGCCGGACCCGGAGGGCTTCCTCAAGGGCGCGGCCGAACTGGGTTTCGCCCCTGCCGACTGCGTGGCCTTCGAGGATTCCGAGGCCGGGATCGCCGCGGCCCGCGCGGCAGGCATGCGCGTGGTCGGCGTGGGCCCCCGTGCCGCGGCGTTCGCGCCGGACGTGCATGTGCACGACCTGACGGGGCTGGCCGTGAGCGTCGGCCCGGACGGGACGATCGACCTGCGGGTCACGGCCCCGGCCGCCTGAGCCCTCGCCGGGCGGCCGGCGGCGTGCGATCACGCCGCCGCCTGAACCGGCCGGCCCGGTCACACCCCGGGGCGAACTTCACGGCCCCGTCGCCCGCGCACCCGGCCGACCGCCGCCCCGCCCGGTCACCCCCCGCCGGATCGACCGGAGGGCCAGTGCCCACGCCGGTACCCCCGCGAACTCCGTCGGATGTTCCGTGCAGCCGGCGCGGGGCCCCGGGAACTCCGGGACCGGGCCCCGACGTGCTCCGCGATGACCGCAGCCGGCCGGCCCGGCAGCTTCCGCGCGACGCGCGCACCGCTGCCGCCGCCGGCCGACCCGCCGAGGCCGCGAGCACGATTGCGCACGCGGTGAACCAGAACAGCTGCAGGCCGTTTCCGGCCTGGGTCAGGCAGCGATCGCCTCGTAGAGGCTGAAGCCGGCCAGCGCCAGCATCAGGCAGGCCGCGACCTTGGTGATCAGCCGGAGCGGGACGTACTTCATCAGCGTCCGGCCCCCCAGGATCCCGATGCCCGCGACCGCCCACAGCGCCAGCACCGCACCGACGCCGACCGAGACGGGACTGTCGTAACGCGCCGCCAGGTTGGCCGTCATGATCTGGGTCAGATCGCCGAACTCCGCCACGAGGATGAGCATGAAGCCCGCTCCCGACACCTTCCAGAACGACTGGTCGGCGGGGGCCTTGATGTGCTCCTCCTCCTCGTCGCCCCCCTTCATGAGCAACATCAGCGCACCCGCGAGGAACAGGACGCCGACCAGCGCCTGCACGAGCCGGTGCGGCAGCAGGGTCAGCACGCTTCCCGCCGCGACGGCGAGCGTGACATGGACGGCGAAGGCGGCGGCCACCCCGGCGAAGACGTACGAGGCGCGGTAGCGGGTGCCCAGCATGAGACCGGCGAGCGCGGTCTTGTCGGGCAGCTCGGCGAGGAAGACGACGCCGAACGTGATCGCCATGACGGTGAAGCTGATCATGGATGGAGTTCCTCAATCGGTCGGGCGCTGCCCTGCCGAGAGTCCTGAGCGTCTCAGGGGTCGCTTCGGCACGGCAGCGCCATGAACACATACATGGGCACTGCGGCCGAAGGTCTCGCCGGCGGCCTCGACAAGGCCGCCTCCGGGCGCCGGCCGGGCACGAGCCCAGCAGTATGTCGACGGTCCGGCGAAGAGCTACTCCCCTTCTGCGCTTACAGACTACGTGACCCGCGCCCGGTGCCGTCAGGGACGGTGCGTCCCGCCCTCCCCCGCGCCCCGGTGCATCCACCCCCGCGCCACCAGCTCCAGCACCAGCGCGACCGCGACCGCCTGCACCGCCATCAGCGCGACGAGGACGAACAGCTGCACCGCGCCCGCCTCCAGCGGTGACGCCCCGCCCAGCAGCATCCCGACGAACGCACCGGGCAGGGTGACCAGACCCACGGTCCTGGTCTGGTCGAGGCCCGGCAGCAGCGCGTCGGACGCGGGCTCGCGCGCCACCTCCATCCGTGCGTCACGGTCCGCCAGCCCGAGCGCCATGCCCGCCTCCACCTCGCCGCGGCGCTGCTCCAGCTCGTCCAGCGCACGGCGTCCGCCGAGCACGGTGACGGTGAGCGCGCCGCCGATGAGGATGCCGGTGACCGGGATCAGGGCGATGCCCTTCACCGGCACCAGGCCGGTGAGGAGCAGGGTCGCGACGACCGGCACCACGCCCGCGGCGATCGGCACGCCGGCCCACCACCAGGTCTCGTTACGGGTGATGCGCCGGCCGGCCGTGCGCACGGCGACCGCGTACATCAGCATCAGGAAGGCGAGCAGCAGCGGCACCGCCTTGACCACCCACCCGATCACCAGGGAAACGGCGGCGAGTTGGACCGCGGCGCGTACGCCTGCGACGGCGATCTCGCGGGAGCGCCCGAGGTGGGCGAGAGCGGCCACGGTCGCCGCGAGGACCAGAAGGGCGGCGAGTACGGCCCCGAAAGTGAGGTTGACCGGCAGCAGCACTTGTCAATCCTACGCCGCGTGAACGTTCGTGGCGGTGCGTCAGAAGCCACGCGAAACTCTTGATCTGACGTGCCCATGTCGCCACCCTGTTACCTGGCGCCCATCCCCGAGAAACCTTCGGGCGCCAGCATGGCCGCGCCCATAAGGGCACCTCCTGCGCGCGAAGGGCGTAGGGGGAGGCCAAGCACCCCCCACCACAAAGGAGTTCGCATGTTCCGTGTCTACGCGCGTCGAATCCGCCGAATAGCCGTACTCTCCGCCGCCTCCGCCCTCGCCGCCACCGGTCTGCTCGCCACCGCCCCCGCCGCCCAGGCCGCGCCGCCCACCCCAGTCAGCGCCGCCACCGCACGCACCTACCTCAGCCAGCTGCCCGTGGCTGCGGAGAACTCCGGCTCCGGCTACAGCCGTGACCTGTTCCCGCACTGGATCACGCAGTCGGGCGCCTGCAACACGCGCGAGGTCGTCCTCAAGCGCGACGGCTCGAACGTCGTCCAGGACTCCAGCTGTGCGGCGACCAGCGGCAGTTGGTTCTCCCCGTACGACGGCGCCACCTGGTACGCCGCCTCGGACATCGACATCGACCACATCGTGCCGCTCTCCGAGGCGTGGCGCTCGGGCGCCAACAGCTGGACCACCTCCAAGCGCCAGCAGTTCGCCAACGACCTCACGCGCCCGCAGCTGATCGCCGTCACCGACAACGTCAACCAGGCCAAGGGGGACCAGGACCCGGCCGAGTGGCTGCCCTCGGTCACCTCGTACCGCTGCACGTACGCCCGGATGTGGGTGCACGTGAAGTACTACTGGAACCTGAGCGTCGACTCGGCGGAGAAGAGCGCGCTCCAGTCGATCCTGAACGGCTGCTGACGAACGGCTGCTGACACACGCAGACCGACCGGAACCGTCCGCCCCTCTCCGTCGTTCCGTACCCTACGGAGCGACGGAGAGGGGCACACATGACCGAGCTGCGCCTGGGACCGCTGCTGCGGTACATCGACTGGGAGTCCGGCGACAACGCGACCGTCTGGGTCGAGACGGACCAGCCCTGCACGGCCGAGGTGCGCTGCGAGTCCGGCGGCGCGGGCTCGGCGCGTACGTTCAAGATCGCCGGGCACCACTACGCGCTGATCCCCGTGACAGGACTGACCCCCGGCTCGTCGACGGCGTACGAGGTGCTCCTCGACGGCCGCCGTGTCTGGCCGCTCGACAGCTCCCGCTTCCCTCCGAGCACGATCCGCACCCCGGCCGTTCCCGCCGACAGCGTACGGGTCAGCTTCGGTTCCTGCCGCTGGGCCGCGGCGCCCGCCGACGGGCACGACCCGGTCGGACCCGACGCGCTGGACACCCTGGCAATCCGGCTGGCCGCCACCCCCGATGAGGATCGCCCCGACGTACTGCTCCTGCTCGGCGACCAGGTGTACGCGGACGAGACGTCGGAGGCGACGCGTGACCGCATCGCCGCCCACCGCGATCTGCGTGAGCCCCCGGGCGCGGGGATCGCGAACTTCGAGGAGTACACCTGGCTCTACGACGAGTCCTGGAAGGACCCCGAGGTCCGCTGGCTGCTGTCCACCGTCCCCAGCTGCATGATCTTCGACGACCACGATGTGATCGACGACTGGAACACCAGCGCCGCGTGGCTCGCGGAGATGCGGGCGACGCCCTGGTGGCAGGAGCGGATCCTCAGCGCGCTGATGTCGTACTGGGTCTACCAGCACCTGGGCAATCTCTCCCCCGCCGAGCTGGCCGCCGATCCGCTGTACGCCGCGGTGCGGTCCGCGCCCGACGGAACCGACGCGCTGCGCCGGTTCGCGGAGCAGGCCGACGCCGAACCGTCCGCCGCCCGCTGGAGCTACCGCCGCGACTTCGGCCGCACCCGCCTGCTGATGGTCGACACCCGCGCCGCCCGTGTCCTTGACGAGCAGCAGCGGGCGATGCTCGACACGCAGGAGGAGCAGTGGCTGCGCGACCAGGCACTTCAGACGCCGGGCTCGTTCGACCACCTGCTCGTCGGCACCTCGCTGCCCTGGCTGCTGCCGCCGCTCATCCATGACGCGGAGGGCTGGAACACGGCGCTGTGCCGCGGCGAGCGCGGGGCGCGGTGGGCACGTTTCGGCGAGAAGGTGCGCCGCCGTTCCGACCTGGAGCACTGGGGGGCCTTTCCGTCCTCGTTCGAGAAGCTGACCCGGCTGATGGCGGAGGTGGGCAGCGGGCGGGACGCCCCGGCGACGGTGTGCGTGCTGTCGGGCGATGTGCATCATGCGTACGTCGCGGAGCCGCGATGGCCCGCGGACGCGGGGCGGGCCGGCGACGCTGCGGACCGGGCGGCCGGCGTCGCGCCCCCGGATGCCCGGGTGCTGCAGCTGACCTGCTCGGCCCTGCACAACTCCATCCCGCGTCCGATAAGGCTCGGGTTCCGCTTCGGGTGGAGCCGGGCCGGGCGCCGGCTGGGCCGCCTGCTGGCCAGGCACGGCCGGGCGCCCGCACCCTTGATCAGCTGGCGCAAGACGGGCGGGCCGTGGTTCGGCAACCAGCTGATGACGCTGACGCTGCGCGGGCGTTCGGCATCACTGCGGCTGCAACAGGCGCAAGAGCAGGCGAATGGGGACGTACGCGGCGAGGGTGCGCGACTGGTCACCGCTGACGAACGGGTCCTGACGCCGGATCAGGGAGGCGGCCCCACGGCTGCGGACGGTGACAGCGGCCGCAGCGCAGGGTGATCCCTCGTCCCGGCCCTTCGACTCCCGGGGCAGGACGGGCATGATGAGGCGGACGATCCGCTTCCACGGCCGCCACGCACCCCACATGCTCCGGGAGTCAGTGCTTTGTCCGCAGTTCCCCCCGCGCTTCCCTCCGCGATCGCCCTGGTCGGGGCCGGCCCCCGCGGCACCTCGGTGCTCGAACGGCTCTGCGCGTCCGTGCCCGAACTGGCCCCGGACACCCGGCTCACCGTGCATGTCGTCGACCCGGCCCCCGCCGGGCCGGGCCTGGTGTGGCGCACCGACCAGCCCGCCGAGCTGCTGATGAACACCGTCGCCTCGCAGGTCACCCTGTTCACGGACGACAGCGTCCGCTGCGAGGGCCCGATACGCCCGGGGCCGAGCCTGTACGAGTGGGCAGCGGATCACGGCGACGACCGGCTCGGTCCCGACGACTACCCGACGCGCGCCTGCTACGGCCGCTATCTGCAGTGGGCGTTCCGAAAAGCCGCGACAGGCGCCCCGGACACGGTCACGGTCCAGGTCCACCGGGCCCGTGCCGTACGTCTGGAGGACGACCGGGACGCGCTGCCCGGCCAGGGTGTCCCGTGCCAGACCCTCACCCTTGACGACGGCACGGTGCTCAGCGGCCTGGATGCGGTGGTGCTCGCACAGGGCCATCTCCCGGTGGTTTCCCGCCAGTCCACGACGCATCTGGCCGACTACGCCGACCGTCATCCGCGACTGCGCTACTTCCCGCCCGCCAACCCCGCCGATCTGGACCTCTCGGCGATCGCGCCGGGCGAGTCGGTACTGCTGCGCGGCCTCGGGCTCAACTTCTTCGACCACATGGCCCTGTTGACCACGGGCCGCGGCGGCTCGTTCACCCGGTCGGAGGGCGGCGCCCTGGTGTACCGGCCGTCCGGGCGCGAGCCGCGGCTGTACGCGGGGTCCCGTCGCGGCGTGCCGTACCACGCGCGCGGCGACAACGCCAAGGGTGCGTCGGACCGCCACGAGCCGCTGATGCTCACCGCCGATGTGATCGCGGCCTTCCGCAAGCGCGCGGACGCGGGTGATCCGCCCGACTTCCTGGCGGAGATATGGCCCCTGGTCGCCAAGGAGGTGGAGACGGTCTACTACACGGCGCTGCTGGCCACGACCGGGGACGAGCGGGCAGGTATCGGGGACACGCAGGCAGGGACAAGGAACGAGCAGGCAAGGGTCGGGCGCTTTCGGGCCCGGTTCCTCGACGCGCCCCATGGCAGCGCCGAGGAGTCAGCCGTACTGGCCTCGTTCGGGATCGCGGCGGCGGACCGCTGGTCGTGGGACGGGCTCTCCCGGCCGGCCGCGGGCGAGGTGTTCACCTGTCCCGAGGCGCACCGGGCGTGGCTGGTGCGCCGGCTGCGCCGGGACGCCGCGCAGGCCGCACTCGGCAATGTCGCCGGCCCGCTCAAGGCCGCGCTGGACGTGCTGCGCGATGTGCGCAACGAACTGCGCCTGATCGTGGACCATGCCGGGCTCTGCGGCACCTCCCGGCGCGACCATCTCGAGCGCTGGTACACGCCGCTCAACGCCTTCCTCTCCATCGGCCCGCCGCGCCGCCGCATCGAGGAGATGACAGCGTTGATCGAGGCGGGCGTGCTGGAGGTGGTCGGGCCGCGTACGGCGATCGGAATGGCGGACGGGCTGTTCACCGCCGAGTCGCCCGACGTGCCCGGCTCGGCGGTGACCGCGACGACGCTCATAGAGGCCCGGCTGCCGGAGCCGGACCTGCGCAGGACCACCGACGAACTGCTCGGACGGCTGCTGAAGACCGGCCATTGCCGGCCTCACTCGATCGACGGCTACGAGACCGGGGGCGTCGATGTCACTCCGCGCCCGTACAGGCTCATCAACCGTCAGGGGAGGGCACACGCACGGCGTTACGCGTTCGGGGTGCCGACCGAGGGCGTGCACTGGGTCACCGCGGCGGGCGCCCGGCCGGGGGTCGACTCCGTAACGCTGGCGGATGCGGATGCGGTGGCGCGGGCCACACTGGCCGCCGCCATGAACGGTGAAGGCCACACAGGAGTCCACGAGGACACAAATGTTGAACTTGCAAGCATTGATTAGGGCCGCCTAACCTGGCGCCCTCGGTGCATGTCCCCAACCGAAGGAGTCCCCCATGGCCGCGCCCTCGCTGCCCTCGCGTCTCAACCAGGCCCAGCCCTATGCCATCGGTCTGTTCCGGATCGTCGTCGGGCTGCTCTTCACCTGCCAGGGTGCCGCCTCGCTCTTCGGCGTCCTCGGCCGCGACTCCGTGCCGACCGGCACCTGGCCCTTCTGGTACGCGGCTGCCATCGAGGTGGTCGCCGGCGTGCTGGTGTTCGCCGGAATCGGCACCCGCAGCGCCGCGTTCATAGCCTCGGGCGCCATGGCGTTCGCGTACTTCACGGAGCACCAGCCGAAGTCGCTCTTCCCCTTGCAGAACGGCGGCGAACTGTCCGTGATGTTCTGCTGGGCGTTCCTGCTGCTGGTGTTCACCGGTCCGGGCGCCCTGGCGCTGGACAAGCTGTTCGCCCCGCGCGGTGAGCGCTCGGGTGCGCGGCAGGAGGGCAACGACCAGGCCGCCGCGGCCACTGCCTGACCCACTCCCACCTGCGCCGGGCGCCCGGTCCTCCTGACGAGGGCCGGGCCCGGCGCAGGTGCGACCCGGTGCCGCGGTCGTGCAACGTCCGGGCGTTCGCCGCTTGTCCGTTCGGACATGGCCGATACGTACGACATCATCGGCACCCTGCCGATCTCGGCCCATACGCCGGGCGTACGCTGTACAGCTGTCATGCCGCCCCTGCCGCTCCCCTGCGACGTCGCGGCAATGTCACGGCAACGGGGAGTTCAGGTGCTGGAAAATCTCGAGAGTCTGGGGTCGCTGCTCGGCAGCCCATGGATCTACGCCGTAGTGGCGTTGTCCGTCCTTCTCGACGTCTTCCTGCCCGTACTGCCCAGCGGAGTGCTGGTGATCACCGCGGCCACCGCGGCCGCCGCCGGGTCGACGGCCGACACCGCGACCGCCGCCGCCTCCGTGGCGGGCACGGCGAGCCAGGTGCCACGCGAGGTCCCCTCGCTGCTGGCCCTGGTCCTGTGCGCCGCGACCGCCTCCGTCCTGGGCGATCTTGTCGCCTACCGGCTCGCCTGGCGCGGCGGTGACCGCCTGGACCGGGCGATCGCCCGCTCGCGCCGGCTGACCCGGGCGCAGGAACGTCTCGGCGTGGCGCTCAGCCGCAGTGGCGGCGCGCTGGTGGTGATCGCGCGCTTCGCACCTGCCGGCCGCTCGGTCGTCTCCCTGGGCGCGGGCGCCGCACACCGCAAGGTCAAGGAATTCCTGCCGTGGTCGGCCCTGGCCGGGGTGGCCTGGGCCGGCTACAGCGTGGGGCTCGGCTACTTCGGCGGCCAGTGGCTGGGCGCGACATGGATCGGCGCGGCCGTATCGGTGCTCGCGCTGTTCGCGGCGGGCTCCCTGGCCGCGTACGTCATGCGGCGTCCGGCTGGTCCTGCGGCCATGCGGCGTCCGGCTGGTCCTGCGGCCGAGGAGCCGGGCGCTTAGCCGCACCCGATCCACGCACCTCGAGACCTTCGAGCAGCTTGCGGGTCGCCTCGGTGATCTCGTCGACGGCCTGGTCGAACACCTCACGGTTGTGTGCGGCGGGCGCCCGGAAACCGGACACCTTGCGCACGAACTGCAGGGCGGCGGCCCGGATGTCCTCCTCGGTGGCCTCTTCGGGGAGCACGGGCGGACGGAGCGTCTTGATGCTGCGGCACATGACTTCAGTGTGCCTTGCCCTCGGGCGGGCGGCGGGCCGGTCGGCGTCCTCGGGCTGCGCCCGGTCCCTCGGTCCGACGCCCCCGGGGCAGGCCCGGGTTCTCGGTCTGCGCTCGGTCCGCGTGCGTGACGTCGGGCCGCTCCCGGTCGATGCCCCCGGGCGGGCCGCGGACCCCTCCCGGGCGTGGCCCGGCCGGTGAGCATGACGCCTTCAAGGCGCGGGTCGCTCGGGGCCCGGACGGGCCACGGGGGGAGATCGCAAGGCGGAGGAGCAAGGCGTGGCGGATGCGCCAGGGGCACGCGAGCCCGGCACGATCGGAAGAACGGCCCTCAGGCGGGGCCGGCCTCCACGGCCCGGGTGGTCCGGCCGTGCACGATCAGCATGGTCGCCACCGCTGCGCCCAGGAGCACCAGGGCGACCAGGGCGGGCATCAGGACCACGACCGCGCCCGCGGCCAGGCAGACCAGCCCGCCCGCGATCAGGACAGTGGGGACGCGCCCGGTGGTGCGCAGCATGATGGCTGCGGAGCCGAGGAGGAAGATGCCCACGCCTGCGGTGAGCGCCCAGGCCACGACTCCGTGGAGCGGCTCGGACAGGCTGTAGTGCCCGGAGTCGGCGACCTGTGTCAGGACCTTCTTCATGCCCAGTGCGCAGAGCACGACGCCGGCGACGAGCGGCAGGTGCAGGAACGTGTACACGTCGCGGGCCAGCCGGGTGCGGTCGTCGCCGGTAAGAGCGAACAGCCGGTGCTCGGCCGCTTCGCTGACCTGACGGAAGTACAGCCGCCACAGTCCGGCGACGACCAGCAGGCCGGCGGCGGCAGCGACGATCACGGGTACGTCGACGGGCAGGCCCGAGACGCCCACCCCGATGGCGACGATCGACTCGCCCAGGGCAATGATCACGATGAGTCCGTGCCGCTCGGCGAAGTGCCCCGGCGAGACGACCCGCCAGCCCGAGGAGCCGGTGATGTAGATCCCGCCGTAGTCGATGGCGACCGCGCCGAGCCAGATGAGCACCTGGGTGAGGCCCGTGAAGGCGCTGCCGACCAGCAACAGCACGAACGGCGGGGCCACGGACAGCAGCGCGGTGCGCCGCAGCGTCGCGTGCAGCGCCCGGTCGCCCGGGCTCGCCAGCCAGTAGGTGACCAGGTGCAGCATCCGGACCGCGCCGTAACAGAGGACGAACAGCAAAGGTGCGGGAAGGCCGCCTTCGGCATCCGCGAACACCCCCGGCACCGTCAGCGAGACGATCAGCACCACGGCCATGACGGCGACCAGGACACCGAACAGTGAGCCCGTGTCGGCCCTGACGACATTGCCCAGCCAGGCGAAGCAGCACCAGCACCACCACAGCAGAGCCAGCACCACCATTCCGCCGACCAGCCTCAGGATCGACGGGCCGGCCGCCATCAACGCGGTGACCTGGGTGATCGCGTACACGAAGACCAGGTCGAAGAACAGCTCGGCCGGAGTCACCCGATGACTGTCATCGGTGGCGATCATCCGGGACCGGTCCCTGCCCGTCGTCACAACTCTCCCCCTTCACACCCCTGTTGGTGATGCTCCCGCGGTCGAAGATCTCATGTCGTGCCCTTCCGGCGTGCAAGGTCGGCGAGAGTCGTGGACGGCCGTGCCCCAGCGGCGGCGACGCGCGGACCCGCGTACGGGCCGCGGCCTGCGGGAGCGGTGTGAGCGTCCCCACCCCGGCCGCGGGCTCCGGCGGGCCATGGGGCCAGTAGAGTGCGGCTCGATCTTCTCCCGATGCCCGAGGTACTTCGTCAGTGATGCCCGCACCGCCCTCACCAGCCGTCATCGTCGTCGGGATCGGCGCCGACGGCTGGCCCGGACTCGGCGGGAGCGCGCGGGAGGCCCTGCGCGACGCCGAGGTGATCCTGGGCGGTGCACGGCAGTTGGACCTGCTGCCTGCCGAGTGCGGTGCCGAGCGCGTGGCCTGGCCGAGCCCGCTGCGGCCCGCCGTACCCGGCCTGCTCGCGGCCCACGCGGGACGGCGACTGGCGGTACTGGCCAGCGGGGACCCGATGTTCTACGGCATCGGCCGTGCGCTCTGCGAGGAAGCCGGCCCCGAGTCCGTGCGCGTACTGCCGCACCCCTCGTCCGTCTCGTACGCCTGCGCCCGCCTCGGCTGGCCCGTCGAAGACACCGAGGTCGTCACCCTCGTCGGCCGCCCCGCCGCACAGCTCACGGCCGCGCTCCACCACGGCCGTCGGCTGCTGGTGCTCAGCGCCGGAGCCGACACCCCCGCGGAGGTCGCGGAACTGCTGCGGGACCGCGGGTACGGGCCCAGCCGGATGCGGGTTCTCGAACAGCTCGGCGCGGACATCGAACGCCACGTCGACGGCCTCGCCGACACCTGGACCAAGCCCGCAGGCGACCCGCTGAACGTCATCGCCCTGGAGTGCCGCCGAGCCGACGGGGCGCTGCGGCTGTCCGCCGCGGCCGGGCTGCCCGACGAGGCGTACGAGCACGACGGTCAGCTCACCAAACGCCATGTACGCGCCGCGACACTCGCCTCCCTCGCGCCCGCCCCCGGCGAACTGCTGTGGGACATCGGCGGCGGCTCCGGCTCCATCGCGATCGAGTGGATGCGCACCCACCGCTCCTGCCGCGCGATCACCGTCGAACGCGACCCTGTGCGCGCCGAGCGCATCGCCCGCAACGCCGACGCCCTCGGCGTCCCCGCCCTGCGCGTCGTGAGCGGCGCCGCACCCGGCGCGGTGGCCGGACTGCCCGCACCCGACGCGGTGTTCATCGGCGGCGGGCTGACCGTACCCGGGCTGCTGGACGCCTGCTGGGACGCGCTCCCCGAGGGCGGTCGCCTCGTCGCCAACACGGTGACGCTCGAGTCCGAGGCGCTGCTGGCCGAACGCTACCGGGCGCTGGGCGGCGAGCTCGTGCGGCTGGCGGTCGCGCACGCCGTCCCCGTCGGCGGATTCACCGGCTGGCGCCAGGCCATGCCCGTCACCCAATGGTCCGTCACCAAGACTGGAGAACTGCCATGACCGTGTACTTCATCGGTGCGGGTCCCGGAGCCGCCGACCTGATCACCGTGCGCGGCGCGCGAACGCTGGCCTTCTGCCAGGTGTGCCTGTACGCGGGGTCGCTGGTGCCGACCGAGCTGCTGGCCGAATGCCCGCCGGACGCACGCCTGATCGACACCGCTCAGCTCGATCTCGACGCGATCATCGCGGAGTTGGTCCGCGCGCACGAGGAAGGCCGCGACGTGGCCCGGCTGCACTCGGGGGACCCGTCGGTGTTCAGCGCGGTCGCCGAGCAGATGCGGCGGCTGGACGCGGCGGGGGTGCCGTACGAAGTCGTCCCCGGCGTACCGGCGTTCGCCGCCGCGGCGGCGGCGCTGAAGCGGGAGCTCACGGTCCCGACCGTGGGCCAGACCGTCATCCTGACGCGTATCGCCCAGCAGGCCACGCCCATGCCGGAGGGCGAGGACCTGGCGACTCTGGGCCGCAGCGGGGCACTGTTGGTGCTGCATCTGGCCGCACGGTACGTGGACCGGGTGGTCGACGAGCTGCTTCCGCACTACGGGGCCGACTGCCCGGCCGCGGTGGTGGCGATGGCCAGCCGGCCCGACGAGCTGATCCTGCGGGGCACGCTGGAGGACATCGCCTCCCAGGTGAAGTCGGCGGGCGTGGTCCGCACCGCGGTGATCCTGGTGGGCCGCACGCTGTCGGCGTCCCAGTTCAGGGACAGCCACCTGTACTCCGCGGAGCGCGACCGCCACGTGTGCTGAAACCTCTCCGGGGCGGGTGCGCGCCCCCGGGCGCGGCCCTGCCGGGGCCGGCGATGCCCCGGGGCGGACCGGCGCCTCCGCGGCCCGGACCGTGTCGGCAACGCCCCGGGGGGCAGGCCGACATCTCTCGGGCGTGGCGAGCCCGGGACGCATGGCCTTCCTCGGAAAGCCGGACTCAGGAGACGATGTCGGCCGTTCCGCCGCCGCCGGTGCCCACCCCGCCGCGCGGCTTGGTTGCGGAGAACGGGGGCGTGTCCTGTCGGCACGTTGTTCCGGCCGGCGGGAGGGTGCCGTCGATGAGATAACGGCTCTCGTGCTCGTTGACGCAGCTGCTGGGGTTGACCAGCGCGGTGTGCCCGTACCCGCTGTTGGTGAGCAGGCGGGCGTTGGCCAGTTCTCTGGCCATGGCCTGGGCGCCCGAGTAGGGGGTGGCGGGATCGTAGGTGGTGCCGACCAGCAGAATGGGGTGCGCGGTCGGCTTGTTCCACGGGCCGCGATAGCTGTTGGCCACTGTGGCCGGCCAGGCGGCACACCCCTCGGCGGCCCAGGCCCAGAAGCGTCCGGCGTCGCCCGCACGGGGCGCGCTTGCCTCCTCCGCGGCGTGGTAGGCAGCGGGGTCACGCGGATTGGGGCTGTCGCTGCAGAACACCGCACCGGCCTGTTCATCGCCCAGGTACGGATTCGGGTTCGGGACCGGTGGTCCGGGCGGAAAAGCGACCGGCTCCGGAACGCGGCCCTGCCACAGGGTCTGCAGCCTGCCGGCGAGCCCCGTCCATCCCTGGACCTGGTAGAGGCTGTTCACGACGTCACCGACCGTACGGCCATAGGTCCACGCGCCCGCGGGATGCTTCCGGAGCCGCTGCATCAGCTGGTCGAACTTCTCCCGGCTTGCTTTGGGGCTGCCCGCGGAGAAGGCGCATCGGGCGGTGGTGGTGGACCCGCAGAGGGCGAGGAACTTGTCCAGGACCGCTGCCGCGCCGCGGTCCGCGCCCATGCGCAGGAAGGTCGGGAGCCGGGGGTCGTCGTCGGAGGCGTGGGTCCAGACCTGCGGGTCGACGTTACTGTCGAAAACCATGGCGCGGACCTTGTCGGGGAAGAGGTTGGCATAGGTGGCGCCCAGGAAAGTGCCGTAGGAGATCCCGAAGTACGAGAGTTGTTCGTCGCCCACCGCCTGGCGGAGCTGCTCGAGGTCGCGCGCGGTGTCGGCGGTCGACACATGGCGCAGCAGTTCGGGGTCACGCTGCTGACAGCGCCGGGCCAGATCCTTGTACGCAGCGACATAGGCCGTCCGCTCCTTTTCGCCCACCGGGAAGCCTGCCGGTTTGCTCGCAGCCCAGGCGTCGGCTTCTTGGCGATTCTCGAAGCAGTTCATGGCGGTGCTGCTGCCGATCCCGCGGGGGTCCCAGCTGACGATGTCGAACCGCTCCCGCACCTTTTGCGGGAAGAACTCGTAGTTCTGTGGCATCTGCACTGTTCCGGGCCCGCCGGGGCCGCCGGGGTTGTGGAACAGGGTGCCGATACGCCGTCCGGGGCCGGTCGCCTTCCGCTTGATGACTGCCAGCTCGATGGTGCGACGACCGGGGTTGCGGTAGTCCAGCGGTACCTTCGCGGTCGCGCAGTCGAAGGGACTGCCCTGGACGCAGGGTTTCCAGTCCAGCTTCGGGGCGGGCACCGAAGGTGAAGGCGCGCCACCGGCCGGAGCGAGATCCGGCCCGGTGAACATCGTCGAGCAGACCACCACCGCGGCGAGAGCCGCCGCGTGATGCCGGCGGCCCGCTATGGATCCGGGTATGTGCATACTCCGTCCTTCCTCCTTCTTGGCCGAGCGCCCGAGCCACCCATGCGCTGGACGTCGGTACGCTTCGGCATAAACACCACCGCGGCCCGACGGGGCGCGCCAGCCAACCGCGGCCGAATGGGCCGAGCTGCTCGAGGGCCCGTACGTCGTCGGCCGCGGCGTACCGCGCCCGGGGGCGGTACCGCCACGGTGCGTGCCCTCGGGGCGCCGCGCCCTCCGGCGGCGGACCGGGACCTCAGCCCAGTTCGGCCAAGGGCCCCGCCGGGGCCGATCGGCCCACCACCGTGCCCGCGCGGTCGATACAGATCACGTCCACCGTCACCGGCGCGCCCCGGAGTACTCCCATCGCCTGGTCGCGGGCAGCCGCAGCCACCAGGTCGCCCAGGGGGACGTCCGCCGACCGGCACAACTGGAGTGCCGCGAGGCCCGTGTTGGCCACCGCGATCTCGGACGCCAGGGACTCGTCCGCGCCGCCGCGGCGGGCCAGGTCCGCCAGGAACGGCTTGTCGACCTGGGAGCGTGCCGAGTGCAGGTCGAGGTGACCTGCCGCCAGCTTGGAGAGTTTGGCGAACCCGCCGCAGATGGTGAGCCGGTCGACGGGGTGCCGGCGCACGTACTTCAGCACCGCGCCCGCGAAGTCGCCCATGTCGAGCAGCGCGTCCTCGGGCAGCCCGTACACGGACACGACGGTCTTCTCCGAGGTCGAGCCCGTGCACCCGGCGACGTGGGTGCGGCCGGCCGCGCGGGCCACGTCCACGCCGCGCCGGATCGAGTCGATCCACGCCGAGCAGGAGTAGGGGACGACGATCCCGGTCGTACCGAGGATGGAAAGGCCGCCCAGGATGCCGAGGCGCGGGTTCCATGTGGAGCGGGCGATCTCCTCGCCGTGGTCGACGGAGACGGTGATCTCGACGTCGCCGGTGCCGCCGTGGCGGCCCGCCACGAGGGCGATGTGGTCGCGCATCATCTGGCGCGGGACGGGGTTGACGGCGGGCTCGCCGACGTCGAGGGGCAGCCCGGGCCGGGTGACCGTACCGACGCCGGGCCCGGCCCGGAAGACGACACCGGAGCCGGGCGGCAGCACCCGGACGGTGGCCCGGATCAGCGCGCCGTGCGTGACGTCGGGGTCGTCGCCCGCGTCCTTGACGATGCCCGCCATGGCCTCGTCCCCGGACAGGGACTCGGCGGCAAGCGCGAAGGCGGGCATCTGCCCCTTGGGCAGGGTGATGGTCACCGGGTCCGGGAACTCCCCGGTGAGCAGCGCGGTGTACGCGGCCGTGGTGGCCGCGGTCGCGCACGCCCCGGTCGTCCACCCGGGCCGCAGACCGGTGTGCTTGAGTTGGGCGCTGCGCCCGCCGCCCGTTTCCGAACTCATGGATGGACCTCGATGCACGTACTGATTCTTGGCGGGACGACCGAGGGTCGGCGCCTCGCCGAGACTTTGTGTGCCGCCGGTACGCGCGTCACGAGCTCGCTCGCCGGCCGGGTGGCCACTCCCAGGATGCCTCCGGGCGAGGTCCGCGTCGGCGGCTTCGGTGGTGCCGATGGCCTGGCCCGCTGGCTGCGGGAGCACCAGGTGGACGCGGTCATCGACGCCACCCATCCTTTCGCCGGAACGATCAGCTTCAACGCGGCCGGGGCCGCCGCCGAGGCCCATGTTCCCCTGCTCGCGTTGCGGAGGCCGTCCTGGGTCCCGGTCGAGGGCGACGACTGGCACCCGGTCGGCTCCCTGCCCCTGGCCGCGGACGCCATCCCGGCGCTGGGCGGCCGGGTGTTCCTGACGACAGGCCGGATGGGCCTCGCCGCGTTCGCCCACCTCGAGGAGCCCTGGTTCCTCGTACGGTCCGTGGACGCGCCCGAGGGCGCGTGCCCGCCGCGGACGGAGGTACTGCTGGACCGCGGTCCGTTCACGCTCGACGGGGAGCGTGAACTGCTGCGCCGCCACCGTATCGACGTGCTCGTGACGAAGGACAGCGGCGGGGCTGCGACCGCGCCCAAGCTGACGGCGGCACGCGAGGCCCGTATCCCG
Organism: Streptomyces sp. NPDC002889; assembly: GCF_042888425.1. Lineage (NCBI taxonomy): Bacteria > Bacillati > Actinomycetota > Actinomycetes > Kitasatosporales > Streptomycetaceae > Streptomyces > Streptomyces sp. NPDC002889. The sequence goes on along the minus strand of NZ_JBIAPT010000036.1, from coordinate 34,801 downwards.
GTGATCGTGGTGCGCCGCCCGCCGGTGCCGGCCGGGGTCCCGGAGGTGGCCACCTTCGAGGAGGCGGCCACCTGGCTGAGGACCTACTCGGGGTAGCGGCGGGGGGTCCAGACGATCTCCTCGCCGCCGCCCCGCCGCACCACCTGGGTCTGCGACGACCCGACGAGCAGGATCGTGCGCATGTCGACCTGCGCCGGGTCGAGGTCGCCGAGCCGTACGATCCGTACGCTCTCCTGCGGCCCGCCGATGTCCCGGCCGAGCACGACCGGGGTGTCCGGGGCGCGGTGTTCGAGGAGGAGTTCACGGGCCTTGCCGACCTGCCAGGTGCGGCTGCGCGAGCCGGGGTTGTACAGGGCGAGGACGAGGTCGGCCGACGCCGCGGCGTGCAGGCGTTCGGCGATGACCTCCCAGGGCTTGAGCCGGTCGGAGAGCGAGAGCACCGCGTAGTCGTGGCCGAGCGGCGCGCCGGCCTTGGCTGCCGCGGCGTTGGCGGCGGTGACGCCCGGCAGGACGCGGACGGGCACGTCCTGGTACTCCTCCTGGGAGGCGACCTCCAGGACGGCGGTGGCCATGGCGAAGACGCCCGGGTCACCGCCGGAGACGACGGCCACGCGCCGGCCCCGGCGGGCCAGGTCGAGGGCGAACTCCGCGCGTTCGGACTCGACCTTGTTGTCGGAGCCGTGCCGGATCTGGCCGGGGCGGACCGGGACGCGGTCCAGATACGTGGTGTAGCCGACGAGTTCGTCGGCGTCGGCGAGGGCGCGGCGCGTCTCGGGCGTGAGCCACAAGGGCCCGGCGGGCCCGGTGCCGACCACCACGACATCGCCGGCGCCGGTGGCCGGGCGCGGGTTGGCGATACGGCTGGGGACGACGGCGACAGAGAAGTACGGCACCGACTCCGGGTCGATGTCGGCGAGTTCGCCGGTCCGCTCGCCGCTCATCGTGGCGCGTTCGACGTACCGGGCCTCGGCCAGCCTGCCGGAGGTCTCCATCGCCCGGCGAATGGCGGGGAAGGTACGGCCGAGCTTCATCACCACCGCCGAGTCGGTCGCGGCGAGCCGTGCGGTCAGCTCCTCCTCCGGCAGGGTGCCGGGGATGATCGTCAGCACTTCCTCGGCCTCGCACAGCGGCGTGCCGAGCCGGGCGGCGGCGGCGCTGATGGAGGTGACGCCGGGGATGACCTCGGTCGGGTAGCGGTGCGCGAGCCGCTTGTGCATGTGCTGGTACGAGCCGTAGAAGAACGGGTCGCCCTCGGCGAGGACGGCGACCGTGCGCCCGGCGTCGAGGTGCTCGGCCAGGCGGGCCGCGGCCTCCTCGTAGAAGTCGTCGAGTGCGCCCCGGTACCCGCCGGGATGGTCGGTCGTCTCGACCGTGATCGGGTACATCAGGCGCTCTTCGATGTGGTCGGGGCGCAGATGCGGGGCGGCGATGGAACGGGCGATGCTGCGGCCGTGCCGGGCGCAGTGGTACGCGATCACATCGGCCTCGGCGATGATCTGCGCGGCGCGCAGGGTCATCAGCTGCGGGTCGCCGGGGCCGAGCCCGACTCCGTACAGCCGGCCGGTCGTCAGGTTGTCGCTCACTCTTCCTCGCTCGCGATCGCGTTGATGGCGGCGGCGGCCATGGCACTGCCGCCCCGGCGGCCGCGCACCACCAGGTGGTCGAGTCCCAGGGGGTGGGCGGCGAGTGCGTCCTTGGACTCGGCCGCGCCGATGAAGCCGACCGGCACACCTATGACGGCGGCGGGCCGGGGTGCACCCTCCTCGATCATCTCCAGGAGGCGGAAGAGGGCGGTGGGAGCGTTGCCGACGGCGACGACGGAGCCCTCCAGCCGGTCGCGCCACAGCTCGAGGGCGGCGGCACTGCGGGTGGTGGCCATCTTGGCGGCCAGTTCGGGGACGGACGGGTCGAAGAGGGTGCAGATCACCTCGTTGTCGGCGGGCAGCCGCTTACGGGTGACGCCGCTGGCGACCATGCGGGCGTCGCACAGGATCGGCGCACCGGCGCGCAGGGCCGCGCGGGCGCGGGTGACCACGTCCGGGGAGTAGGCGAGGTCGCGTACGAGATCGACCATCCCGCAGGCGTGGATCATGCGGACCGCGACCTGGGAGACCTCCGCGGGCAGACCGACGAGGTCCGCCTCGGCGCGGATGGTGGCAAAGGACTGGCGGTAGATCTCCGCGCCGTCCTTCTCGTACTCGAACACTGTGCTCTCGCTCACTTGGTGGGTCGATGGGAGTCGGTGGAAGAGGTGCCTCGCGCCGCCAGGAGGGCGTCGGCGAGTCGGGCGGTGGGCACCCCGTGCCGCGCGGGCGGACGGGATCCCCGTGCTCCGCGTACGGAGAGGTCGTAGCCGTCGCCGGTCGCGACCGCGTCCACCCAGGCGCCCTGGGGGTGCCCGCAGCGGCGTTCGCAGCCGGACCAGTACACGGGCAGCCCGCCGGGTCCGGTCGCTCTCACCATGGCGGTGGCGTCGGCGCGTACGTCGGACAGGGCCTTGGCGCACCCGGGCCTGCCGGTACAGGCGCCGACGCCGAGCCAGGGGGACGCGGGATCGGTGATCAGCCCGGCGCCGGCGAGGGCGTGCAGTTCGCGTGCGGCGGTCCGTACGGGGAGGTGGGGCACGACGACTCCGCGCCAGGGTGTGACGCGCAGTTCGCCGGAGCCGTGCCTGCCGGCGAGGTCGGCGAGGAGCCGCCACTGGATGACCGTGAGCCGCCCGAGGGGGGCGAGTACGCACAGCGTGGCGGTGTCGGCGCCGAGCACGACGCCGGGTACGGGACCGGCGGCGGGGACCGCCCCGCCGTCGTCCGCGGCGGCGGGCTCTGTCTGCCCGGCGATGCCTTCACCGCCTGTGGCCTGCATCGCGGCGACCTCGCCCGCGTCGCCCGTGGCCGAGAGCGCAGTACCGACGAAAGCCGGAACGGCGTCCGCTTCGCGCGGGTTGTCACCTTCCGCGCTCGCGGCGCCCGCCCGGCCGCCAGGATGCGCACCGGCCCCGAGTGTCACGATGCGCGCCGCGATGCCCGCCCGCGCCGCCCGGCGGGCAAGCTCACCCGCCGACACCGCGTGCTCCGGGGGCAGTTCGCGTACCCGCCACGCCCGTGTGCCGCTCGCGTCCACGGCGTCGAGGAAGGCCTCTGCGGCGAGCAGAAGCGTACGGGCCCCTTCGTGTGCCGGTACCCGCAGTCCCTGCTCCCCGCCCGCGAGGCGGATCCGCACCTGGCCGTCCGGCTCTGCGAGCAACATCACATCCGCACCGAGCCCCGCGAGGTCCCCGCGGCCGTCGTCGAGCGCGAACAGAAAGCGGCCCGACAGCGATGCGGCCCGCTCGCTCGAGCACAGCAGGGCGTCCAGTTGCCTTACCAGCGGCTGCACATCGAGATGTCCCGCTTCGTCCAGTCCGGACAGGGGGGATGCGACGACGTTGCGGATGCGTTCATGGCGGGGGGCGGGCAGCAGCCCCGCGGCGCCCAGCACAGCCGCCAACTCCCCGCCGCAGGAGCCGTCCAGGCCCCGGAGTTGGAGGTTGCCCCGCGAGGTGATGTCCAGCGCCGAGTCACCGAGCCGCTCGGCCGCGTCCGCCAGGGCGTACGCCTGCGCCGCGCTCAGTACGCCCGCGGGAATGCGTACGCGCGCCAGCGCACCGTCGTCCGCGGCGTGCAGACGCAGCGCGCCCGGGCAGGCATCACCGCGGTCCCGTATGGGAGGTTCACCCGCGTTCGGGTGGTTCGAGGGGGCCGGTGGCATGGCGGCGAGCATACCGACCATCACACATGGCGCCCTGCTCCCCGCGGCGTGACGGCCCTTACTATGCTCCTCGGCGGGCCATTCGGCCCGTCACCGCCGAAGACGGCGTCAGGGGAGGAAGCCCGGTGAGATTCCGGCGCGGTCCCGCCACTGTGAGCCCGGCAGCAGCCGGGCGAGTCAGGAACTCCCGCCGTCCTTCACCGCCCGGGGCGCGGAAACCCCGAGGAAGGCCAGACGCCGCATGATTCTGCTCCTGTCGACGTCCGACACCGACCTGCTCAGCGCACGTGCCGCGGACGGCCCGGTCCCGTACCGGTTCGCGAACCCGGCGCGTCTGACGACCGAAGAACTGCCCGGGCTGCTCGAGGGCACCGAGCTCGTCGTCGTACGCCTCCTCGGCGGCCTGCGTGCCTGGCAGGAGGTCATCGACGTACTCCTCGCCCAGGACCGCCCCGTCATCGTCCTCACGGGTGAACAGGCTCCCGACGCCCAGCTGATGGAAGCCTCCACGGTCCCCATCGGCATCGCGGCCGAGGCCCACGCCTATCTCGCGCACGGCGGCCCCGCGAACCTGGAGCAGCTGGCCCGGTTCCTGTCCGACACCGTGCTGCTCACCGGCCACGGTTTCGAGCCGCCGGCCGCCGCGCCCACCTGGGGCGTGCTGCGGCGCACCGCCCGCAGGGGCGACACCACCACGGGCCCGCTGATCGCGGTGCTCTACTACCGGGCCCACCACATGAGCGGCAACACCGCCTTCGTGGACACCCTGTGCGGCGCCATCGAGGACGCGGGCGGCCGTGCGCTTCCCCTGTACGTGGCCTCGCTGCGCGCCCCGGAGCCCGAGCTGCTGGAGCAACTGCGCTCCGCCGACGCCCTGGTGACCACGGTGCTCGCGGCGGGCGGCACCCGCCCCGCCGAGGCCTCGGCAGGCGGCGACGACGAGTCGTGGGACGCGGGCGCGCTGGCCGCCCTCGACGTACCGATCCTGCAGGCCCTTTGTCTGACCGGCTCGCGCTCGGCGTGGCAGGAGAGCGACGAGGGCCTGTCCCCCCTGGACTCGGCGAGCCAGGTGGCGGTGCCCGAGTTCGACGGCCGGCTGATCAGTGTCCCGTTCTCGTTCAAGGAGATCGACGAGGACGGCCTCCCGGCGTACGTGGCCGACCCCGAGCGGGCCGCCCGGGTCGCCGGAACCGCCGTACGCCACGCCCGCCTTCGCCACATCCCGAACGCCGAGAAGCGTCTCGCGCTGGTGCTGTCGGCGTACCCGACCAAGCACTCACGTATCGGCAACGCGGTCGGTCTGGACACCCCCGCCTCCGCCGTCGCCCTGCTGCGCCGGCTCCGGGCGGAGGGCTACGACTTCGGTACGCAGGAGGTGCCCGGTCTCTCGTCGGGCGTCGGCGACGAGCTGATCTACGCGCTGATCGAGGCGGGCGGCCACGACCAGGACTGGCTCACCGAGGAGCAGCTGGCGCGTAATCCGGTACGTATCCCGGCGGCCGACTACAAGCGCTGGTACGCCCAGTTGCCCGCCGAGCTGCGGGAGGCCGTCGAGGAGCACTGGGGTCCCGCGCCCGGCGAGATGTTCCTGGACCGCAGCCGCAACCCGGAGGGCGACATCGTCCTCGCGGCCCTGCGGCGCGGCAATCTGCTGATCCTCATCCAGCCGCCGCGGGGCTTCGGCGAGAACCCGATCGCGATCTACCACGACCCCGATCTGCCGCCCTCGCACCACTACTTGGCGGCCTACCGCTGGATCTCCGCCGCGGCGTCGGACGGCGGTTTCGGCGCGGACGCGATGATCCACCTCGGCAAGCACGGCAACCTGGAGTGGCTGCCCGGCAAGAACGCGGGCCTGTCCGCGGCCTGCGCCCCCGACGCCGCACTGGGCGACCTGCCTCTGGTCTACCCCTTCCTGGTCAACGACCCGGGCGAGGGCACCCAGGCCAAGCGCCGGGTGCACGCCACGCTCATCGACCATCTCGTACCACCGATGGCGCGTGCCGAGTCCTACGGTGACATCGCGCGCCTGGAGCAGCTCCTGGACGAATACGCCCAGATCTCCTCCATGGACCCGGCGAAGCTGCCCGCGATCCGGGCGCAGATCTGGACCCTGATCCAGGCCGCGAAGCTCGACCACGACCTGGGCTTGGACGACCGCCCGGACGACGACGGCTTCGACGACTTCCTGCTGCATGTCGACGGCTGGCTGTGCGAGGTCAAGGACGCGCAGATCCGCGACGGTCTGCATGTGCTGGGCGGCGCCCCGACGGGCCCGGAGCGGGTCAATCTGGTCCTGTCGATCCTGCGCGCCCGCCAGATCTGGGGCGGTACGACCGCATTGGCGGGCCTGCGCGAGGCGCTGGGCCTGGACGAGTCGGCCGCGACCCGTACGACGGCGGACGAGGCGGAGGCCACGGCCCGGGAGCTGGTCGAGGCGATGGAGGCCGCGGGCTGGGACCCGGAGGCGGTCCCGACGGACCACGGCGACCAGGTCGCGGCGATCCTGCGCTTCGCAGCCCTTGAGGTGGTCCCCCGCCTGTCCCGCACCACCGACGAGATCGACCACGCCGTTCACGCCCTGAACGGCGGCTTCGTCCCGGCCGGCCCGTCCGGATCGCCGTTGCGCGGCCTGGTCAACGTGCTGCCGACCGGCCGGAACTTCTACTCCGTGGACCCCAAGGCCGTACCGTCGCGCCTGGCCTGGGAGACCGGCCAGGCGCTGGCCGACTCGCTGCTCGAGCGCTACCGCGCCGACAACGGCGAATGGCCGACCTCGGTGGGCCTGTCCCTGTGGGGCACGAGCGCAATGCGTACCGCGGGCGACGACGTCGCGGAGGCGCTGGCGCTGCTGGGCATCCGCCCGGTCTGGGACGACGCGTCCCGCCGGGTGACGGGCCTGGAGCCGATCGCGCTCGAGGAGCTGGGCCGGCCGCGGGTCGATGTGACGCTGCGTATCTCGGGCTTCTTCCGGGACGCGTTCCCGCACACGATCGGTCTGCTGGACGACGCGGTGCGCCTCGCCGCCTCCCTCGAGGAGCCGTCGGACGCGAACTTCGTGCGCGCCCACACCCAGGCCGACCTGGCCGCGCACGGCGACGAACGCCGGGCGACCACCCGTATCTTCGGATCGCGCCCGGGGACATACGGCGCGGGCATCCTGCAGCTGATCGACAGCCGCGACTGGCGCACCGACGCGGACCTGGCGGAGGTCTACACGGTCTGGGGCGGCTACGCCTACGGCCGCGGCCTCGAAGGCCGTCCGGCCCGTACGGAGATGGAGACGGCGTACAAGCGCATCGCGGTCGCGGCCAAGAACACGGACACGCGCGAGCACGACATCGCGGACTCGGACGACTACTTCCAGTACCACGGCGGCATGGTGGCCACGGTCCGTGCCCTGCGCGGCACGGCCCCCGAGGCGTACATCGGCGACTCGACCCGCCCGGAGACGGTCCGTACCCGCACCCTGGTGGAGGAGACGTCCCGCGTCTTCCGCGCCCGCGTGGTCAACCCGCGCTGGATCGAGGCGATGCGCCGCCACGGCTACAAGGGCGCGTTCGAACTGGCCGCGACGGTGGACTACTTGTTCGGCTACGACGCGACGACGGGCGTGGTCGCGGACTGGATGTACGACAAGCTCACCGAGACGTACGTCCTCGACCCGACGAACCGCGCCTTCCTCCAGGAGGCCAACCCCTGGGCCCTGCACGGCATCGCGGAACGCCTGCTCGAGGCGGAGTCCCGCGGTATGTGGGGGAAGCCGGACCCGTCGGTGCTGGAGGCGCTGCGGCAGGTGTTCCTCGAGACCGAGGGCGACCTGGAGGACGACGAGGCATAGGCGCGGGCCTGGTGGTGCACGCGTGGACGCGGAGTCCGGTCCGACCGGACTCCGCGTCCACGTTGCGCGATGAACACCACGCGGTGTCCCCTGTCGACGGCGAGCTCCTGGCGTCGCCGGCCGACTGCAGGCCGTGGGTCAGCGGACGCGGGGCGGGCGCTGTGCGGCCAGGATCAGCCCCGCGACAGCCAGCATCAGCGCCGCTCCCGAGTAGGTGACGACGGACCTCACAGCGGAGTCGGCGAGGAAGGCGGCCCCGACCAGCTGAAGGCCGAGACACGCCGCGAGCACCAGCAGGGCGTAACCGAACAGGCGGGGCCTGAGGACGTGCCCGCGCTGCGCGGGCAGCACCCACCCGGTCCTGACCGCAGCGGCTCCCGCGACCGCCACGAGCACCGCCAATCCGGCGACCGGGACTCCCACGTACCAGTTCATGCGCTCCACCCTGACTACCTGGCCCCAGGTGGGGCCGAACGCGGCCGATGATGGCACACCCGGACTCCCGGCTTCCAGCGTCGGGCGAGGACCGGGGTCACTGCCTGTGCAGGGAAGCCGTGCCCGCACCACCACGCGGGGCGCTGTCAGAGCGGTATGTGGATGTCGACGACGGGACCCGTGGCAAGGACGGGCGGCGCGTCCAGGGCCTCGAGGACGTGGAGCATCGGTGCGTTGACCGTGGCGACCGCGGCCGTCAGGGTGTGGTGCCCGGCCCTGCGGGCCACATGGGCCGCGTGTGCGGCCAGCGCGGTACCCAGCCCCTTGGACTGCCATTCGTCCTCGATCAGCACGGCCAGTTCCCCCACCCCCTGCTGATCGGTGCGCATGACGTTGGTCATGGCGATGATGCGGTCCGTGCACTCGGCGGTGGTGGTGACCAGGGTGGTGCCGCGCTTCGGGTCGGACAGCACGCGCCAGCCGGCCGAGGACAGCTCGGCTTTACCCGCGTGGTAGCGCAGAGCTCGGCTGATCGGGGAGCATCGGCGGTGCAACGCCTGGACCGGTCCGAGGTCAGCTGGGGTCACCTCCCGTGTCCGGGTGGGTGTGCCGTCGGTCAGCGTGATCGGGTGTGTGCCTAAATGGCCGGCGTCGGGCATGCGCCCTCCTCACTCATGACTCATGTACGTGACGGGTGTGCCGCGAACCCGCTCCGGGCGCGTCCGCTTTCCGGCACAGGAGCAGTCTTTGGCCACCCCCCGGCCGACTCAAGGGCCGTTTGCGCCATATCGATTACTCTTCGCGCACTTTTCGTCACTGTACGGAGGGGAGGGTCTCGGCGGACCTGTTTCAGGACGCCCTGCTGACGGGCGTCGCCGGGGAGCACCGAACACCGAAGGCCCCGACCGGCGAACCGGTCGAGACCTTTCATCCGATGAAGGATGCGCGCCGTCCCCGCAGTCGGACCCGGGGAAGCATGGTCGGATTCCTGGTGGCTCTATCGGGCCGTTCCGAAGTCCTGTGTCCAGTAATTGCCGGGCTGCGCGAGACCGATGCCGATCTCCTTGAACTCACAGTTGAGGATGTTGGCCTTGTGGCCGGGGCTGTCCATCCAGCCCGCCATCACGCTCTCGGGGGTGGTGTAACCGTAGGCGACGTTCTCGCCGTAGGTGCTCCAGCTGTACCCGGCACGCGTGATCCGGTCGCCCGGATTCGACCCGTCGGAGCCCGTGTGGGACATGTTCGTATGGGAAGACATGTCCTTACTGTGGTCAAGTGCGGCCTTTGACAGCTTTGCGTTCAAAGTCACCGGCGAGCACCCGGCCTTGCTGCGCTCACTGTTGACGAGCTGCAGAACGCGGGCCGTGGCCCCGGACGCCGGGGCGGTGGTCTTCGGCGCGCTGGGCGTCGCGGTCGCCTTGGGCGCGCTCGGCGTCGCGGTCGCCTTCGGCTTGGCCGGCGTCGCGGTGGCCTTGGGTGCGCTGGGCGTCGCCGTGGCCTTCGGCGTACTGGGCGACGCGGTCGCCTTCGGCTTCTCCGGGGACGCGGTGGCCTTCGGCGCACTCGGCGCCGCCGTGTGCTTCCGCCACTCTCCCGCCCCCCGCTCGTGACCCCATGAGGCACCCGCCCAGCGCTGCTCGGCGTCCTCACCCTTCCAGTGACGGTGGGACTGCCTGCCCGCATCCTCCTCAGGATTCATGCAGGCCATGGCGGCGGAGGGCACGCCCACGGCTCCCACGGCAACGACAGCGATGGCTATCTGCCGGTAGTACGTCTTCCTACGGTGCTTACCCATGCGTGACCTCGCTCGATATTCGCGGAGCGCCCCAGCCCTACCGGCTCGGCGCAGATCCTGCGCCTGAGCTGCTGAGATGCTTTGCGGTCGCCATTGTTAGAACCGGGGTCAGGACAGGGCAACGAGCGTCCGTACTACCTCGTCTCGTAGGCACGGACGACCCTTGAATCGGACACACAGGCGTGCTGGTCCGGCTCCGGAAGTTCCGGAAAGCGCTGACACGCCATCAGAAACCCTTGTTCGCTCACCGAACGGGCGAAAGTGCCGAGCGGAGCGAATAGGACCAAACCCTGCAAAAGATATGTCGGCATCAAGACGGACAAATATCGCTATGTCGCCAAGGCGCCATCTACTACTCAGCGACCTAAGTGCCAAAAGCTGTGTGGCCGATGTCACGGAACCATGGATGCGTCGACATTCCCACGTGGCCGCTCTGCCCTACTTCGCCGCTTATGGGCGCACAGACGGGCGGCCCGGAAGGTGACCAAAGGGAAAACCACCCTCACCCGGACCGGACCGGGCGGCGAAGAACCACCCCCGGCCGCCACCGCCACGCCGCCCCCGCCCCCGTCACCCTCGCCATCGCCATCGCCATCGCCACCTGCGGCGGCAGTGACGACAGCAAGTTCCCCCAGCTCAAGTCAGCGAACGCCGACGAGCGGATCATCATCACTCTGTCGAGGGCGGACGGTGTCGTCAGCATCTCGGGCTGCGAACCGCTCAAGCCCGCTCCTGAGCATCCGGAACAGGAGAACCCCGGCTTCACCGTGCAGATGCGGGGTGGCGCGCGGACCGCAAAGGACAGCAACGCATCAGCGGCAGACCATGCGGCTGTCGCGAACGGCCCCTGTTGTCAGTGGCCGCCCATAGGATCGGCCCATCAATCCACCGAGAAAGTGCGGTGGTTGCTTCTGGCCCCGTCGGTACAGCGCCCGACGGGGCACGCTGCTGCCGGCCCCCGAACAGGGGCCAGTTGCCGGCCGGAGACACGCGGCGACGCATGCGCGGCCGACCGAGCCATGGCCCGATCTCTCGCCGACGACGACGCGCACCCGCCCCGTCCCGGGCCGACCACGGCCTGCTCCCTGTACAAGGTCGGCCGACGGGGTACCGATCGCATCAAAGATCCGCAGCCGGGTCGAGGAGCCGGCACTCACCGCCGCCGTGCTGCCGCGGCGCGGACCGCGTCGCACGGCGAACGGAAGCGGATCATACGATCGTTGGCCCGCCGGGCTCTCCGGGGCCACCCTCCTCCCCGCCGGCCTGGCCGCCGCGCCTGCTGACGATGGGCAGCGCCCGCACCAGGTCGGCAGGAAGGGCGAGCCCCTCGTCGGTGGACGGGTTGACCGCCAGCCACAGGTCGTCCTCCGGCCAGTTCGCGGCCAGCTCGAGGACGGGGATGCGGAGCGCGGTCTCGGGGTCTCCCCCGGCCGCCTTCAGTGCGTCCTCGGTCGTGAAGACGGGGATGTACCGGGTGCCGTCCTGTTCGATCACCGGCAGGGCGATGGCGCCCTCGGGACGCTCCTCCTCACCCTCGGCCGGTGGCGCCTGCGGCAGCAGGGCCACACTGTTCGCGATATCGATCAGGACGGCCTGGGTCTGTGCCGCGTCCGCTGCGGACGGCGCTCCCTCGGTGGGGGGAGCGTTTTCGTCGGGGGTCGAGGTGCTCATGGCTTGTCCTCTCGTCGGCGTTGCTCACCAGCCCCCCGCTCGACACGGGTGGGCTCGGCTTGCCGCAGTCGCCGCCGGATGCCGCCCAGCGGCACGGGGCCGGGGCAAGCGTTCGATACCACCAAGGCTATGCCGCCCGGCGTTCTGTGCCATGTTCTCGCCGGGGAATCGGTGGTGGGCGTGACCGGTCCTCCGTCCCGGACAGCGGCTCCACCCCTGCGGCTCCCCCTGGCCGGCAGCGTCACCCGGACGGCAGCCCTGCCGGCCTGCTGCCGGAACCGATCACGGATCCGGGCACCTGGGCTCGCGTCCCCACGCTCGGCTGCCGGGCCGCCGGAGGGCGTACCGGACCGACAACCGCGAATGGATCGACCGTGATCGGGCGACGCCTCTCCCGGACGGACCGGCGAGTCGTGCGGTACGGCGCGTCGGAGGCCCGCTCGGGCCGTCGTAGGCGGACGATCGGGGAGATGTCGTCCGTACACAGGAGGAATTCATCGTGGCCACCACGCGCAACGCTCACACCGAGTGGGAAGGCGATCTGCTCAAGGGCCTCGGAGAGGTCACGCTCGACTCCTCAGGAGTCGGCCACTTCCCCGTGACCTGGGCTTCTCGCGCTGAGGAGCCTCGAGGAAAGACCAGCCCCGAGGAGCTGATCGCCGCCGCCCACTCCAGTTGCTTCTCGATGGCCCTGGCGAACACCCTCACCAAGGCCGGAAATCCGCCGACGCTGCTCACGACGAAGGCCGCGGTCACCTTCGAGCCGGGCACCGGCATCACCGGAATCCACCTCACGGTGCAGGGCCAGGTACCGGGTATCGACGAGGCCGCCTTCAAGACGGCGGCCGAGGACGCGAAGGTCAATTGCCCGGTGAGCCAGGCCCTCACGGGCACCACGATCACGCTCACCTCCACCCTGGACTGACGGGGCAGGCACGTGTCGCCGCCCGAGCCGGTCCGGGCGGCGGCCACGGCCAGTGGGCGCAACTGTGGGATTCGAGGTCGGCGCGGCCGAACGTTCGGAACTGTCCGCATAAGGACCCTGCCGTGAGTGGCCTTGGGGCCCGCCCTCACCGGAGCGGCCGTTCGTGCATGCGCGTGCCGAAATTCCCGACGCCGCGCGGACCGGCTGCCGTAACGTTCAGCCACCCCGCACCCGTCCTTCCCGGAGACGCCGAACCATGAACGTGCTGCTGTCAGGGATCGTCGGCTCCACCGCCTATGGCCTGGCCAGGCCGGGATCCGACATCGACCGCCTCGGCCTGTTCGCCGCGGACACCACCGCCTTCCACGGCCTTCACCGCCCAACCGAATCACACGTCACCACCGCACCGGACCGCACCCTGCACGAGGCAGCAAAGTGGTGCCGGCTCGCCCTCAACGGCAACCCCACCGCCACGGAACTGGTCTGGCTCCCCGAGGACCTCTACGAAATACGCACTCCCCTGGGTGACGAACTGATCGGGATACGGAGCTCGCTGCTGTCCGCCAAGCGCATCCGCGACGCCTACCTCGGCTACGCCACCCAGCAGTTCAAGCGGCTGTACGACCGCGGTGACGGATCGTTCTCGGCGGACACCCGCAAGCGGACCGAGAAACACGCCCGGCACCTCATGCGGCTGTGCCACCAGGGATTCGAGCTGTACGCCACCGGCCGGCTCAACGTCCGTGTGGAGAACCCCGACGCCTTCCACGAGTTCGGCGAGGAGGTCGCGGCGGACGCGATGGCAGCGCTGCCTCTCCTGCAGCGGTTCGAGGAGCGGTTCGACGGGACCAAGAGCGTCCTGCCGGCCCAACCGGACGAGGCCCCTGTCGAGGCGTGGCTGCACCGGGTCCGTGCCGCGCACTACGCGGCAGGGCCGCACTCGGGGTGAAGGGTGCAGCGGTAGGTGGGCGCGCCCCTGTCCACGCCGGCCGCGCTCGAATCGGCAGGGCATGGAGCCGACGGACGAGAAACCGCCCGAGGCACCCCGCATCCTGTGCGTTCCCGGTCAGCCTCGGAGGAAGGCCAGCAGGTCCGAGTTGAACTGCTGCTCGTAGTCACCGACGAGGCCGTGCGGGCATCCCGAATAGGTCTTCAGCGTCGAGTCCTTCACGAGCTGAGCGGACTTCTGAGCCGAGGCCACGTAGGGCACGATCTGGTCATCGTCACCGTGTGCAATCAACGTGGGGACGTCGATGCGCTTGAGGTCCTCGGTGTAGTCCTGCTCCGAGAACTGTGCGATGCAGTCGTAGGCTCCCTTGAGGCCAACCTGCATGCTCCACAGCCAAAACGCCCGGCGTACGCCGTCGCTGCCTTTGGAGCCGGGGCGGTTGAAGCCGTAGAACGGGTCCGCCAGGTCCCAGTAGAACTGGGAACGGTCCCCGGTGACACCCGCCCGGATGGCGTCGAAGGCCTCGATCGGCAAGCCTTCAGGATTCGCCTCCGTCTTGAGCATCAGCGGAGGCACAGCCCCCAGCAGTACGGCCTTCGCGACGCGTCCGGTGCCGTGCCGGCCGATGTAGCGGGCCACTTCGCCCCCGCCGGTGGAGTGGCCGACGAGGACCGCGTCCCGCAGGTCCAGGCTCTCGATCAACCGGGACAGGTCGTCGGCGTACGTGTCCATGTGATTGCCGTTCCACGGCTGGTCCGAGCGGCCGTGTCCCCGACGGTCGTGGGCGATCGCGCGGTACCCGTTCTCGGCCACCAGGCGCAGCTGGTTGTCCCAGGCGTCGGCGTTGAGTGGCCAGCCATGGCTGAACACGACCGGTTGTCCGGTGCCCCAATCCTTGTAGAAGATCTTGGTGCCATCCTCAGCGGTGACGGTTCCCATGGCGCTGGCTGCCCTTCCTCCGGCTGAATCCACACCTGACGTCGCCGACTCGACAGACCCTCCGCGCGGCCCACTCCGCCCTCCCCTGCGGGGTCCTGTCGACCGCGATGAACCCCGTGAGAGCCCCGTGAGGGCAATGCCGCTGCGGCGAAGCCCCTCTCTCGACGGTAGACGCCACCCGTACGGACTGCACACGCAGCCTCGGCGCCGCCTGATCGCCCCCACCTGCGGCGGCCCCAACTACGCGGCAGAGGGAGGTCGGCTCCCGCGACGTCGTCATGAACCGGCCCGTACGGGCTCATCAGTGGGACCCGGAGCCGGGGAACCGCTCAACTCCATCACCGGCTTGGCCAGTTACCACCGGAGCGGCACAACACGGTGATCGTCAAGGCCACGGGCCTCGGGGATCTGCCGTGCCGAATCGTCGACGACCCGCGGGACGGCGCGCACCCCGGACGGCTTTATCGGGCTGCTGCCCGCCCGGTGCGGTGGCGTACAGGAATTCGAAAGCCGCTGAAAGCGTGGAACAGCTCGGGTGCAGACGATCATGTTGGTGATCGTCTGCATGAGGCAGCAACGCGTCACGGAGGGTGATCCATGTCGAAACCACCGCTTCCCGAAGAGGCAGTCGCGATGTTGACGAAGGCCAATCCGTCCTCCATCACGACCCTGCGCTCGGATGGCCAGCCGGTGTCCACGGCCACCTGGTACCTCTGGGACGACGGCCGCGTAATGGTCAATATGGACGAGGGGCGTAAGCGGCTGGAGCATATGCGCAACGACCCGCGGGTGGCACTCTCCGTGCTCGACGAGGGCAACTGGTACACGCACATCAGCATCATCGGCCGCGTCACCGAAATCCGCGAGGACAAGGACCTTGCCGACATCGACCGGCTGTCCCGGCAGTACCTCGGCAAGCCGTACCCGCAGCGGGACCGCCGCCGGGTCAGCGCATGGATCGCGATCGACCGCTGGCACGGCTGGGGCACCTTGAAGGACAGCAGCCAGGCCGGGTGATGTCCGCCCTGTCTGATCCATAGGCGCGAGACCCCCCGGATACAGGGCCCGGGAGTAAGGCCCTTCCGCCCTGCCTTGAGAGGCCCCAGCGCCGCCGGACGATGTCGCCGGACCACGACGACAGGAATCAACCGCATTCGACCTCGTGAAGGGCGGGCCAGACCGGATTGACGCCGCTGCCGCTGACCGTCAGGACACCGCCATCGGGTCCCCAGTGCAGCTTGTACGAGCCGGAGGCGACGGGGCGGTAGCCGTCGTCGGCCGTCCAGGAGCTCACTCGCAAACCCATGCCGCCGGCCCCCACCGCGTACACCTCGCCACTGCCCGCGAACAAGTACGACACCTCCCGCGCAACAGCCCTGCAGCCGCCCGGGCCTCGTGGTTCAAGCACGTGGTAGTCCGCACCCAGGTCACCCACCGCGCCGAGCACACTGCCCAGCCCTGCCGCGCCGGCCGGCAGGACAAGCGTCGATCGGAGCAGAACACGGCGCCCCTTCGTGGTCTCATCGGCCACTGAGCGGCGCCGTACGGCGCCGGCCGGCATGAGCAACAGAGAGGCCATGAGCAGCGCAGAGCTCACCGCCCAGCCGGGGACCACGTGCCCCACGACAACGAGCAACAGTCCGCTCCAGCCCGCTACGACCGCGAGCAGCACACAGCCCGTGGCCAAGAGTATGCGCGGGGACGGCCGGGCCACCCGGTCCGCCCGGTCCGCCCGGTCCGCCCGGTCCGCCCGGTCCGCCCGGTCCGCCCGGTCCGCCCGGTCCGCCCGGTCCGCCTGACGCTGCTCAGTCCCCATCGGTGCACGCTATCGCCTCGTCAACTTCCGTTGATGCGGCGCCTGCACGAGATCACGATGACTCAGACCACCCCCTCCGTGCCGCTCGAACATCGGGCGCGGGCACGTAGGTGTCACGGCGGCGACTCGGCCCACACCTGCGGGCCGCCGCCCCGCCACTCGATCAGCTCCGACCGTGCCACGTTATCGGCTTCCATGCCCTCCATCCCGGCCCGGCGCAGGAACTCGGCCACATCCGCGAGGCTGTGCGCCAAGCCGAGGATCTCTCCGTCCACGCGCACCCGTCGGCCACCCGTCGGCGACGTCGGATACACGACCACAGGCAGCACCGACATACCCCCAGCGTCCCGCCGACCCGGCCCGGCCGCATCCGCACACGCACACCACGGCACGGCACGGCACGACGAAGCGCCCGGCAGGTGGGTGGCACGACGTCCCTCCCCCGCTCCGCCGAATCGCTCGCCCGGATCTACGGGCGGACCGGGGCGCGTGAGCGCGCCGTCCGACGAGCGTGGGTCGTTGACGGGATTGGTGAGGGCGAGCTGTATAGGGTCTTGGCAACCGTCATTCTCGGTGAGGCCCGCCCGCCCCGAACCAGACGGACATTCCCGGCAGGCCGTAAGCACAGACTTGACCGATCATCAGGAGTGCTGCCGTGCGACCCATAGGGACATCATCCGCGCCCGGCAGCCTCGGTTGGAACCGCGAGACAGCGACGCTGGCGCTCCTGTCCTTCGCCATGCTGATCGTTTCGCTCGACCAGTACATCGTGGTCGTGGCACTCCCCGACATCGCACGCGACCTTGGCTATTCCCCGCAGACGCTCCAGTCGGTCATCAGCGCCTATGCAGTAGCCTCGGCCGGCTTCCTACTGTTCGGCGGGCGTGCCGCCGACCTGCTCGGCCGACGCCGCATCCTGGTCACCGGCCTCGCACTCTATGCCGGGTCAGCGCTCGTGGGAGGACTCGCGACCAGCCCCGGAATACTCCTCGCCGCCCGCGCATTCCAAGGTCTCGGCGGAGCCCTCGTCTTCCCCACCACCCTGGCACTCATCAACACCACCTTCGCCGAAGGCCGCGCCCGCAACCGCGCATTGGGAATCTGGGGAGGGTCGGGCGCGGCAGGACTCGTCATCGGTGTGCTGCTCGGCGGTCTTCTGACGCAGGCGTTCGGCTGGGAAGCGGTCTTCCTCGTCAACGTCGCCCTGGCCGGCCCTGCGCTGCTGCTTGCCTTCGTATTGATCCCCCGGGACGGTGAACACGAAAAAGGCCGCACGTTCGACCTACCCGGTGCGCTGAGCGTCACTCTCGGTGTCACACTCATCGTGTTCGCCCTCGTGCAAGGCCCCGGATCGGGCTGGCTTTCGCCGAGCATCCTGGTCAGCGCAGCGGCGGGCCTCCTGCTGATCGGAGCTTTCGTCGTCATCGAGCGCCGCAGCTACGACCCGCTCATGCCACCCCGGCTGCTCTCCAACCCCAACCTGATCACCGGCGTCGTCATCGCGTTCATGTTCATGGCGACCTTCGGCTCCGTGCTCTACTTCCTGTCCCTTTACTTCCAGGAGGTTCTGGGCTACGACGCTTTGCAGACCGGCGCAGGCTTCCTCATCCCCACGGCAGTGGTGGTGGCCGGTTCGACAACCGCAGGCCAGCTCGTGACGCGGTTCGGCCTCAGGCGCACATTGGCCGCAGCCCTCGCCGTCGGTGCGCTCGGTGCGGTCGCACTCGGCCTCGCGATCTCGCCGAACGGCACATACATCGAACTCATCCCCGGCCTCGTGGCGCTCAGCATCGGCGACGGGGTGGTCTTCACCACCATGTTCATCGCCGCCGCCACCGGAATCTCCGACCGACAACAAGGCATCGCCTCCGGCATTGCCTCCACCGGCTCAGGCGTGGGCGCCGCTGTCGGCCTGGCCATCCTCGTCCTGGTAGCGACTGCCGGCCTCGATGGCCTCTCCGGTGAACAGCTTCGAATCGCCACCGCCGACGGGATCCGCACCACGCTCTTCGTCGTGGCAGGCGGAATCATGCTGACCTTCCTCGTCGCCCTGAGCCGATGCCCGACGCCGTCCGAACCAGGGCCCGCCCCCGTGCCGTACCAGACCCGTCGCTGCTGACACGGAGATCAACGATGACGGTGGTGTGGTGCTGAGCGGTATCCCGCTCATCGACGGCAGCTTTCCCCGGTCGTGTGATGGTCAGTACTGCGGACCCCTCCGCATTCCGGCCGAGGAAGTCATGACCGTCAAGCACGACCTGGATGGCTTTGTCCGCCGACGTAAGGCGCTGAGCCGGACGCAGCCGACAGCATCTGATCCGTAGCTCCGGCCGGATCGGTCAGCGACCGTCACACAGGCCGCTTCGGGCCCCATAGGGACGCTGACGGACGGGGCCGTCTCAGGCAGGGGGGCGCACTGCTGTCCCGTTCGGTCAGAAACTGAATTCCCGGATCGCTGCGGAGCCTGAGGCCGCGGCAGTGGTGAAGAAGTGCAGCAGGGTCACGTGGGCACCCTCCAGGTAGTCGAGACCGTTCCCGTCACGGTCCCAGTAGCCGTGACCGGGGTAGATGCCCTCGTCCCTCATCTGGTCCGGGTCGTAGTGGCCGGCCAGGTCTTCCCAGGCCGTCTTCCGCAGGTCTTCCGCCACGCTCTTGACGGCTTCGGCGTCCCAGCCGGCGTAGATGCCCTGCTCGTCGATGATGGATCCGTCGTCCAGGATCATGACCGGGACCTCTGCGGCGTCGAAGAGGTACTGGAGGCCGGCCCAGTCCCTACCGAGGAACCCCACGAGGTCGTCGTTTCCTCGCCTTCCTCGCTGCGTTCGATGACCAGCTCTTCCGCCCAGTCCGGGTCCTGCTCCGCCCGCTCCAGCTCCTCTGACGTTACCCGGACGAACTGTATGTCCTGGCCCATGAAGAAATTTCCCCCAAGTTCCGCACAAATCGCTTCCGGCACTGGTGGGCGGTCAGCCGACCAAGATGTACACGGAGATGCCGAAGGCCCACAGCACGGCGAGCGCTGCGACCGCGCCGAGCCCGACGACTCCGATGACAACTGCCTCTACTCCTGCGGAGTTTGTCATGCCTCCATCTTCCTCCTCGCCTCGTCCGCTGTGTCCGGCGAGTGCCCGACTCCGCTCCTGTGCCCTGCGGGGGGGGGAAGTCCTCACGCCAGTTCGGGGTGGAGGAAGACCACCGCAGCCTCCGTCGATGTTCTCGGGCAGCCATGCGCCGACGCCGGGGTGCGAGCCCGTTGCTTGTCTGTCCGTCGTCACATCGTGCCCGGTGAGGGGGCCGGCAGACCCGGGTCGACCCTGGCTCGCGGGTTGGCCTCGATCGGTGCCCGCCCACGCGACATGTTGGTGGCCTCGTTCTTGGCGCCGGTGCATGTGCGCCGGTACCCGGCGGCTGATGCCGAGTGCTCGCCTGGATTTCGGCGCGCGTGATCGGGCTGGAGCTGGTCTGCTGGTTCTGGGGGCGCCTTTGTACCCCTACCCCGGAGAGATCCAGATGAGTACCTATCGAGTTGCGCAGGTCGCCGCCTCGGGCGGTCCGCTGGAGATCGTCGAGCGGGAGGTACCGCAGCCGGGACCAGGCCACGTACGGATTGCCGTGGAGGCCTGCGGGGTCTGCCACAGCGACGTCATTTTCGTGAACGCCCTGGTGCCGGGCGTACGGTTTCCGCTGGTCCCCGGGCATGAGATCGCAGGTCGCATCGAGGAGGTCGGCGAGGGAACATACAGCGGCTGGCAGGTGGGCGACCGGGTGGCGGTGGGCTGGTTCGGCGGCAGCTGCGGCCACTGCACGCCCTGCAGACAGGGCGACTTCATCGTGTGCGAGAACCTGAAGGTTCCCGGATGGGCATACGACGGCGGTTTTGCCGAGACGGTGATCGCACCGGCCGACGCACTGGCCCGGATCCCCGACGCACTGGCGGCGAGCGATGCGGCACCCTTGGCCTGCGCGGGGGTGACCACGTACAACGGGCTGCGACGCAGCTCCGCACGGCCGGGCGATCTGGTCGCCGTACTCGGCATCGGGGGCTTGGGCCACCTGGGGGTGAAGTATGCGGTCGCCATGGGCCTCGAGACCGTGGCCATCGCCCGCGGATCCGACAAGGCCGACTTCGCCAAGCAGCTCGGTGCGCACCACTACATCGACAGCACGGCGGCGACTGCCGTCGCGGACGCGCTGCAGTCCCTCGGCGGCGCCAGGGTGGTTCTGGCCACCGCCGCCAATTCCGACGCCACCACGGCGACCCTGGAAGGGCTTCGCCCCCGCGGTGAGCTGGTGGTCATCGGCGCGGACGTCGAGCCGCTGGGGATCAGCCCGAACCAGCTGCTCATGAGCGGCAGGATCATCCGTGGCCACCCGTCCGGCACCGCGCAGGACGTGCAGGACACCATGGCGTTCAGCGCCCTGCACGGGATCCGCCCCATGGTCGAGACCGTGCCGCTGGACCAGGCCGATGGGGCGTACCAAAAGATGATGTCCGGCGCCGCCCGGTTCCGGATGGTGCTCACCACCCGCTGACGTTTGTGGGGCGGCCGCGGGGCAGCGGGCCACGTCGGCCTTGCCGATGTCGATTCCGGCACACCGCTCGTGGACCACGTCATGCCCCGTGGTCCATGCCGACGAGGGAGGGCGTACGCGTCCGCTGCGCCTGTGGCGACTCGGGGCAGACAGCAGGTGAGAGCCTCCGGCTCACCGCAATGAGCGAGCCGGTCCCGACGACAGTGAGCCCGCGGCTGGGGTGCCGGCTCGTGTCCCGGGAACATCCGGTGGCTGATACTCGTTGAAGGGAGTGAGTCAGTCGCTGTGACCCGTGGGCCCTGGAACGGCCCGTCATGTCCGGGGAGCCTGCGGTGGCTGAAAAGCGCGCGGTGTGCCGCGCGCCGAGACCCTCTGAATGTCGGTCCGCCTTGCTGCATGGATGGGTGCCCTCCGAGGGCCTTTTCTCCTGGCAGCGACGGCCGATTCGTACGGGGCGATGGATCAAGGTCCGTTCCTGACCACTGCGGCCGTCAGTGCCGACCGCATCCGACACCCCTTGAGGGAGCTCGTTCCATGGATTCGCAGACCGTCAGCCCTCCCCTGCCTGAAATCCGACAAGCGGCGGGGAGTGACTTCGCCCGGCTGTCGAAGAAGATTGCCGACGCCGGCCTGATGGGCCGACGCCCGGGCTACTACGCTGCCCGGATCGCTGCGGTCACTGCCCTCTACGTTTGCGGGTGGATCGCGTTCGTCCTGGTCGGCGACAGCTGGTGGACGCTCGCGGTGGCGGCGTTCCTCGCCGTCGTCTTCGGCCAGGTTGCGCTCCTCGCGCACGACGTGGCGCACCGGCAGGTGTTCCGGCTCCGCAAGGCGAGCGAACGAACCGGCCGTATTGCCGGAAACGCCGGCATAGGGATGGGCTACGGGTGGTGGCAGGACAAGCACACGCGCCACCACGCCAACCCCAATCATGAGGAACTGGACCCTGACCTCATTCCCGACATCCTGGTCTGGTCGCAGAATCAGGCCCACGCCGCAAAAGGGCTTCCCCGTCTGCTCGGCCGCTTTCAGGCGTTCCTGTTCTTCCCTCTCCTCACTCTCGAAGGCTTCAACCTGCACCTGTCAGGTGTGAAGTCGCTGGCCGACCGCTCGCTCAAGAACCGCGTGGCGGAAGGAAGTCTGCTGTTCGCGCACTTCGCCCTCTACCTGGGTGCCCTGTTCCTGGTGCTGCCGCCCGGCATGGCCATTGCGTTCCTTCTGGTTCACCAGTGCCTGTTCGGTGTCTACCTGGGATCGATCTTCGCCCCGAACCACAAGGGCATGCCGATCCTGACCGGCGACGACCGCCCCGACTTTCTGCGGCGCCAAGTGCTCACCTCACGCAATGTCCGCGGTGGATGGTTCACCGACGTCGCACTCGGCGGACTGAACTACCAGATCGAACATCATCTGTTCCCGAGCATGCCCAGTCCGCATCTGCGCAAGGCGCAGGCAATCGTCCGCCGCCACTGCCAGGAGCTGGGAGTGAACTACCTGGAGACCAGCCTGGTCACTTCCTACCGACAGGCCCTCGCCAGCCTCCACCAGGCCGGAGCGCCGATTCGGCACGCTGCCCCCGCCTCGAGCGCGCGGTGAAAGTACTGGTCACAGCCACTCATTGAGGACTGCGACCAGCACGGTCGTCTCTGGGGCAAGCGGCCGGTCAGTGCACCAGCAGGTCGATCACGCCCGTCAGGTCCTCCTCGCCGCTGCCCTCGGCCAGGCGGCGGCGCATCAGCTCGAAGTAAGGGCTGAGCAGTTCCGGGCTGACGCCCTGCTGCTCGGCGGTGCTCAGGATGGTCGGCGTGCCGGCCACCTGCATGGCGAGATCGGAGACGACACCCTTGGTGTAGTCGCCGCTCCGCAGCTGGTCGGCGGTCCGGTGAACTGCCGGGGCCATCGCGACGAGCCAGTCGGCGAGCAGCGGGGCGAGCGACGCGGGGTCGATGTCCTCCTTGCGGATCAGGGCGAAGGCGTGCGCGGCCCCGGCGAACATCCCGTACATGGCGCTGAGCAGGGCCACGTCGTGCAGGGCCGCGAAACCCGCGTCCTTGCCGACGTAGGTGGTGCCGGCCGGGACGCCCAGCGTCTCCTGGTACCGCTCGAAGAGCTCCCGCGAGCCGCTGTAGAAGACGTAGCCGCCGGCCTCCGGGACGCCGATCATCGGCGGGACAGCCATGATCCCGCCGTCCAGGTGGCGGGCGCCGCGCTCGCGGGCCCACTCGGCGCGGGCGCGGGCCTGGGCAGGGGTGCTGGTCGTCAGGTTGACCAGGTCCCTGTCGACAAGGTCGGCGCCGGCCAGCGCCTCGTCGACCGAGGCGTCGTCCAACAGACAGACGACGACCAGGGTGTTCGCTGCGACCGCCTCAGCGGCGCTGTCCGCGACCCTCGCACCCTCGGCGGCGAGCGCCGCGGCGCGGGCCGGGGTGCGGGCCGGGGTGCGGTTCCAGACGGTGAGCGGGTGGCCGGCGGCAAGCCAGGTACGGGCCAGCGCGGTGCCCATCGCGCCGAGGCCCAGCAGCGTGACGGAGGTCTTCTTAACAGTGTTCTGTGTCATGCCGATTAGGCTGGCCACAGGCCCGGAGGTGATCAAGTACGCACTTCGGAGTGGGTGGTTACCCCGGGGTGAGCGAGCAGGTCAGAAGGGTGGGGCATGACGACGCTGAACCGGCCGGGCGCACCAGACGGACACGCCTGCGGGATCGACACCGCGATGGAGGTGATCGGCGGCAAGTGGAAGGTGCTCATCCTCTGGGCGCTCCACGAGCACCCCTACCGCCGCTTCGGCGAGCTGCGCCGATTGCTTCCGGGGATCACCGAGAAGGTGCTCGCCTCCCACCTGCGCGAGATGGAAGCGGACGGCGTCGTGCACCGCGTCTCCTACGACGAGGTGCCGCCCCGCGTCGAGTACTCACTGACCGAGGACGGCACACGCCTCAACGACGCACTCCAGCCGCTGGCCGCTTGGGGGCGCGAGCGGCCGGCCGCTCGACGGCTGGAGAAGAGGACGGGCTGGAGCGTGGGGTGAACGTGCTGGTCACAGCCACTCATTGAGGACTGCGACCAGCACGGTCGCCTCATAGCGGAGTGCGGTTGCTGATCCGGCCGGCGGTCGCCGCCGCGGGCCGACGGGCCTGGGCCATCATGTTCTTCCTGACCGAGCACGGCAGGCGCCCGGGAGATGCGGAGCTCACCTTCGCCGTTTCAGCGCATGTGCCAGATGTGGGAGCTCCTCGTGCAGCAGCCGCCCGGCCAGTGCGCCGCCGAATACGACGACGCCGACGCCGACCAGCCAGGACTGGAGGACCAGGACGGTTCCGAAGGGACCGTAGGTGACAGCGTTGGAAGCGATCAATGGCGAGAAGACGACCTGGGAGAAGACCCTGAGGCCGAGCAGCCCGATCCCGGTCGCCACCGCGCCGGGCAACAGGGCACGCCAGCCGATCCGCCCGCCGAGCAACAGCCGCTGCGACCACCAGAGGAAGAGGATGGCGCTCAGGAATGCGGCCCACGCACCGACCACGGATCCTCGCCACAGCCCGGTGGTGGCGGAGACGAAGAGGTACCCGGTGAGTACGCCGAGCCACACCACATGCCGCCACCTGGCGTGCCAGCGGGCAGCCGGCAGGTCCCAGACCCTTTCGTAACCGGTCTGTACCACTGTCCCGAACGTCAGGCCGAATGCGGCCAGGGTGGCAACACCGAAGGCAGTCGTGGTCCGCAGGGCCTGTCCGGGCCGGGCGAACAGCTCCTCGACTTCTTTCTTGGAGGCCGTCGACACGCCGAGCCCGTCCCCCAGCCACTGTGCGAACCCCCGCCCGTGCTCCGGGTCGACCGACGAGACAATGAGCAGCAGAGGCACCAGGGTGAGGAACCCGAGCGCCGCGAAACCCAACGCGCGCTGCCCCAGTTCGAGATCGCTGCTCCGCCGCCATCCGCGCCCGACTGGCGAACGGCTGACCGCTCGGCGTAGCCGCCCGAGCAGAGATGAACGGTTCGCGGCGGTGGACGGCTTCATCGGCATGCTTGTCGACTACCACGGTCGATACGGGCACCGCTCGAGGGCACGGCGCAGTTGGTCACATCTACCGCGCCACAGTCAGACCTGACCAATGCCGTCTCCTACTACCGTCAACGACCCCGCAGGGAGTTGCTGCGGGGCGTTCTGACTGGTGGGCGCGGCCGGTTTCGAACCCCGGTATCTGCTTTGCAAGCCTGGCACCGACCGACCGCGAACCGGTTCCTACTGGTCAACAGAGGTAGAACGACGCCGGGTCTGCTGACGAGGGGCTGCGCTCCCAGATGCTCCGATTGACCGTGACTGACCGCTCATCTGGCACGGATCTGGCACGCGCGCCTCCGTCGGCGCCTGCCCGCAGGGTCCGTGTGCCGTCAGGGCACCGGCGGGTACGACGCCTGAGACACGCTCAGCCCAGCCGACAGCAGTTGTCCGCCCGAAGGCACACGGCCAGACGGCGCGGCCCGTCCCGTATCAGAGAAGCCGACGCTGCCCCGGGAGAACTCCGCGCCGCGGAAGTCGACCGTACCGCCGGAGAACCTCACGTCAATGAGCTCATCGTCGAGCAGTCTCTCCACGACCCGGCAGTCACCGACAGACTGCCGCCACGTCAACAGGATCAACATGTGCCAAGAGGCGGGCCGCTGGTCGCGGCGTTCGGCGCGAGCGCGACGCTTCTGGTCTCGGCCGGCGCGGCGCGATCACGGTTGTGGGCCTGGCCGCGGCAGGTGCGATGGCGTACCGCTCGTGCGTGGCGCGCAAGGCCTGACGCCGCTGATCCGCATGGTCCCACTGGCCTACGCCCTGTCGCGCAACCCGACGATCGCCGTCCGGAGATCGCCCGAGTGGGACGCGGCAGAGGCACCGAACAGCTGATCGCTGCCGGGCGCCCTCAGACGGCCCACAGACGGCCCAGGACGGTGGGCGCTCCGGCTGGTCGGAGCCCTGACGAGAAGGCTCAGGCGCCCTCGGCCAATCCCGCCGACCGACGTTCTTTCTGTACCGCTTTCGGGTGCCCAGCGGGTGCGGTCCGGACCGTTGGGATATTGGGTGAGGGGAGACTGTCGGGCCTCCGGCCATGCGGGGTCGACACGTTGCCGCGAGGAGACACCTGATGTCAGGGCTGATACCGAGACGACGAGGCGGTCTGGCGTGGTGCACGGCGATGCTGCTGCCGTACGTACTCCTCTCCGCCGCCGCACCGCAGACCGTTCGTGGGGGGTCCGCCGGGACATCGGCGCTGGAGTGGCGGCCGTGCGGCGAACCGGCGCAGCGGGGATTCGAGTGCGCGACGTTCGACGTTCCGCTCGATTACGGCCATCCGGCGGGTGATGCCATCCATCTCGCCGTGATCCGGCGCAAAGCCACCAGCCCGTCCGAAAGGATCGGTTCGCTGTTCTTCAACCCTGGTGGCCCGGGCGGCGCCGGCACGGCTGCTCTGCCGGCTTGGTACGAACGGTTCCCAGCCGGGCTGCGCCAGCGTTTCGACATCGTCAGTTGGGATCCTCGGGGTGTGGGCCGCAGCACTGCGGTGCACTGTTTCCGTAACGCCGAGGAGGCGACGGCCTGGTGGGCACGTCAGCCGGCGGGTTTCCCCGTGGGGGAGAAGGAACGGCAAGCCTGGTTCGCCGGAAGGGCGGACCTGGCCAGCGGTTGCCGGCAGCGGGCCTCGACGCTGTTGCCGCATGTTTCCACCCCCGACAGCGCCCGCGATCTGGACCGGTTGCGCAACGCTGTGGGGGATCGGCAGCTGAACTACTGGGGTATTTCGTACGGCACGTTTCTCGGTGCCGTCTACGCCAATCTCTTCCCCGACAAGGTGCGCGGCCTGCTCCTGGACGGGAACGTCGACCCTCGTGGTTACGCGGGCGGTGCCATGAACAGCGAACCGCGGCTGACCACCTCTCTGCGCATGGGCTCGGATCTGGGGTCGGCCGCCACTCTGGGGCAGTTCCTCGAGTTGTGCGGTCAGGCCGCAGCATCCCGCTGCGCGTTCTCCGCGGGCAGCCCCCAGGCCACCCGCGCCAAACTGGCCGTCCTGATGCAACGGCTCCAACGTCAACCGGTGGAGGAGTGGACCTACGCCAAGACCGTGGACGCCTTGCGGACCGCGCTGTACTTCGTCGACCCGGGGTGGACCGACGCTGCTGAGATGTTGCAGGAGCTGTGGCAAGGGCGCGTCCCGCGCATGCCCGCACCCCCTTCAAGCCGGACCTATCCCGGATTTGAGCAAGAGGCCGCGGTCGTCTGTTCCGAGAGCCCCAACCCCCGTGTCCGCAGCCGCTACGCCGAACTCGAGGCATTCAGCGCAGCACGCGCGGGGGACCTCGGCCGTCGCTGGGTGTGGGACTACGAGTGGTGCGCACAGTGGCCGGCCACAGCAGCCCACCGCTACACCGGTCCGTGGAACCGGCCCACTGCCCACCCGGTCCTGGTCGTCAACCCCACCTACGACCCGGCCACTTCCTATCAGGCGGCCGAGGCCATGGCCCGCGAACTGGCCGACGCGCGCCTGCTGACCCTCCACGGCTACGGCCACACCGCCTTGGTCAATCCCAGCGCATGCGTGAACCTGTACGCCGTGCGCTACTTCACCACTGGTGCCCTGCCGCCTGTCGGGGCCTCCTGCCGCCAGGACACCCCGCCCTTCACCCCCGCCAAGCCGATCGGTGGCATCGCGGCGGGCGGCGGTGGACTCGCCAACGCTCACAACGTTCCCCGAGAACCATTGGCACCCCTTCACGGCCCAGGGACGGCCCAGCGCTGACGCTTCGGCGCCCACCGACCCAAGATCGCTCGCCTGACATGAGTCAAGGCGATCCGGGGTCGTCGCGCGCATGATGCAGAGCGATCACGTCTTGAGGATGGCCGACCTTCGCCGGGCCTGTTCCGTACTCCTGGACGAGGCGGAACGCCGGTTCGGCGATCAGGCGGACCTTGCCGAGGTGCCCGTGGGCCTCTACTGGAGTGTGGACCTTGCGGCCATCTTTGATATGAGCAAGGCGCCGACGCAGCTTGACTGCGGGCAGGTCAGTGGAGGCACAGCGGCATCGATGTATCTGTTCGCCCGGTGATTGTTGTGGTCCACGCTGCCTAGCTCACCGTGAAGAACGCCACGCCCCCGGTCATAGTCCTGTCGGCTGACCAAGTGGACCGGACGCTATCCGGGCTGTCGCCCACTCTCTCTAGAGACCAGATCGAGCGCATTTACGCAGTGGCTCGCAGCTCCCGGACGTGGGCACGGGAGTGATCGCATTTAGAAGTCATCAAGGTGCGCCGTTCTCGTGAATCCCAAGCCCGACCCGAGGTCCTGAGCATGGCTCCCGCTCGGGAAACGGTTGAATCGTCGGCATGATCAAAAGAGACGTCGCGGCCCTGTTCGGAAACCGTTTCCTGACCGAGCCCGCTCCCTCGGAGACCTTCCCCGAGGAGGGCATGACCGCGACGGACACCATGAGGCTGCTGGATGAGGACCTCGTCATGGAGGGCGACCCGCAGCGCAACCTCGCCACGTTCGTCACCACCTGGATGGAGCCGGAGGCGCAACGGATCATCGCCGAGAACCTCCACCGCAACTTCATCGACCACGCGGAGTACCCCATCTCCGCCGAGATCGAGCAGCGCTGCGTGCGCATGCTCGCCGACCTCTTCCACGCACCGGGCAAGACCACCGGATGTCGGACTCAGGGCTCGTCCGAGGCGATCATGCTCGGCGCTCTGTCACTGAAGTGGAAGTGGCGGGAGCGTCGCCAGGCGGCCAACCTGTCGGTCGACCGGCCCAACCTGGTCTTCGGCGGCGATGTCCACGTCGTGTGGGAGAAGTTCTGCCGCTACTTCGACGTCGAGCCGCGGATCGTGCCGCTTGCCGAGGACAAGTACACGATCGGCCCGGAGGACGTGGAGCCCCACATCGACGAGAACACGATCGGTGTCGTCGCCGTCGTCGGCACCACGTTCACCGGCCACAAGGACGACGTCGTCGGGATCGACAAGCTCCTGCGGGGCATCCGCAAGGAGCGGGACCTCGACATCCCCATCCACGTCGACGGCGCCAGCGGCGGCTTCGTGTGGCCCTTCCTCTATCCGGACTCGAAATGGGACTTCCGGCTCGAGCAGGTCCGCTCGATCAACGTATCGGGACACAAGTACGGCCTGGTCTACCCCGGCATCGGCTGGCTGGTCTTCCGCGAGGAGTCCGACCTGGCCAAGGACCTCGTGTTCTACGAGAACTACCTGGGCAAGACCGACGCGACGTTCACGCTGAACTTCTCGACCGGCGCGTCGATGGTGCTCGCCCAGTACTACAACTTCGTGCGGTTGGGTCGTCAGGGCTACACCTACGTCATGGAGACGATGCAGAAGAACGCCCACGCGTTGGCGGACAACCTGCGTAGCAGCGGCCGCTTCGAAGTAATGGGCAGCGACCTCGAGCAGCTGCCGCTGGTCGCTTTCCGCCTCGCCGGCAAGCACGCCTACGACGAGTCCGACATCGCCTGGCAGCTCTCGGCCGAGCGCGGCTGGATGGTGCCGGCGTACACGCTCCCGCCCAACGCGGAGCGGGTGAAGATCCTGCGTGCCCTGGTCAAGGAGACCCTGAGCCGCGAGCAGATCGAGCGTCTGACCCAGGACATCGCCGACGCGTGCGACACCTTGGACCACAAGGGTGCGACCACCGAGGTCGAGCGGGCCCAGATCAAGCGCGGCACCGGCTACTAACGCCCGCAACCGGCACCCTCAGGGGCGGGCGACGAAGTCGCTCCCTGCTGGCGAGAAGCAATGTCCCCGGGCCCGGATTCACATGGGTTTGCGCTCGCTTTCACAGCCATCGCCTGCACCCTCATCTGCTACCGCCGACTCGCAAAATGAGATGACTTCCTAGGCGTCGAAGTCGTACTCCAGCACATAGGAGGCGGCGTCCAAGGTCATCTCATTGACCTCTACAGGTCGCCCCTCGTCCGCGAACGCTGTCCGGCAAGTGTCTCGGAGCACTGGCCCTGCCCCCGTACGCGCCGCGAGGATCACCGGCATTCGCTTGGCAGGGTCTGTAAGCGTGTCCACGCAAGCCATGGGGACGTGCCCAGCGCCGAAGGCGGCGACCACGAGACCATCGACCTGTGTGCCGATCGCCTGGAGCACAGCCCCGTCATCACCCAGTCCGATGAGCGCCACAGCAGTCCGGACATCGGACTTGGTCTTCTGGAGCGGGATCTTCGGCTGGTCGCCCGGATACGTCCACACGCGAACTCGGTCCTCGGCTACGTAGCCGATTGGTCCGGGGTAGGACGCGAACGCCGTGGGGCTGGGGCTGGTGGCGTGAGCTTTGCGAACCCAGCGAGCCGCATGAATCTCCGCTCCTACCGCGGCCGGGGTCGCTCCCCGCGTCGTGATGGAGATCCTCGGGCACAGGCAGATCGCCGCCACGATGAACGTCTACACGCACGTCGTCCAGGACACGCAGAGCGAAGCTGTCAGTCACATGTACCGACTGCTCAAGAGGCGGCCCGGCCATGAGTGACCGCCCCGGTTGATGTCAGATATGGATGTCAAAGGCCCCCAGCCTTGATCGGCTGGGGGCCTTTTCACCGGTGGGCGCGGACGGTTTCGAACCGCCGACATCTGCTTTGTAAGCCTGGCGCCGACCACAGGCCGGTCTTGGCTGGTCAACAGGCGTACAACAGCGCTGAGCATGTCGGCGCATGCCTGCACCGCCTCACACCCCAATTGACCGTGACTGACCGCTCAATCTGGCACGGATCTGGCACGGCGGCGTCGCCGACACCTGCCTTGTAAGTTCGCTCGGATGTCCTGTATTGCTGGTACTCCCATGGCCGGCCGTGCTGCGAGGAGCGGCGCATGACCGCTGTGGTCCACCGCCGTTGATGTCAGCTGTAGATGTCAATTTTGAGGGCCTGGGCGTAAGCGACGCCCAGGCCCTCGCGGCCATGCTCACCCGCGCCCGGCTCCCGGAGGGAGCTGTCTACGGCTCGAGCAACTCCGCCTGGAGCTGCGGCGATACGATAGGGAACCCGGGCCCGTCAGACACGGGAACCGAGACAGCGTTGCTTCCGGTGTTCTGGGCAGCGGCGAGGTCGATCACGTCATTGGTGTTCAGTTCAACAATCGTGGACACCTCCTGCGACATTGCAGCGGCCCCGCCATTAACCGTGGTGTCCTGAGCGTCAAAGGCGAGGACGACCCCGTTGACCCGGATGCGTAGGTTGCGAGTCCCCCCGGTAAACGTGGTGTAGAGCCAGGCCAGCCTTGCCTTGAGGAGGTAGCGCCCGGGAGTGTTGACCACCAGGCTGTCGTTCGCGTCATCGAACGTCATGCCCGAGTTGTGGGCGACGCCATCGAAGTTGATCTTAGTAATGGCGTTGGTCGGGATGTCCTGGTTACTTGAGGCGAAGACACTCGCGCCGACATCAACGACGGGTGCGTCAGCGCCGGTCGCACCCGTCGGGCCGGTGGGGCCTGTCGGTCCGGTCGGACCGGTCGGACCCGGGTCACCCTGCGCGCCGGTGGGGCCTGTCGGTCCGGTCGGACCGGTCGGACCCGGGTCACCCTGCGCGCCGGTGGGGCCTGTCGGTCCGGTCGGACCGGTCGGACCGGTCGGACCGGTCGGACCCGGGTCACCCTGCGCGCCCGTCGGACCCGTGGGCCCCGTTGCTCCGGTTGCGCCCTTCGGGCCCTTCTTGCAGTTGTCCTTGTCGCCGCGGCGCGGCCCATCCTTGCACTTGTCGCCCGGGCCGCTCGTCGCGCTCACGCGTTCGTTCATGCTGGGAGCCACGGCCGCGACCGGACTGACCACCCCGGCCGCCAGGACCAGCGCCAGTGAGGCGATCGCGCCGCCGGCCCTCCACTTGGCTCGACGGGGCAGAGGCCCCAGCGGGGAACCTGTCCTGTTGTCAGGACTCATGTACACGCTCCTCGTTCGATCGGTTGGGGACTCCTTGTCCGAACCGCAGGGCGAGCCTGCTCCGTGGGAAGCCGATCGATCGTCATGCCTGTTCGACACACGGCGAGTATCAGCAAATCGGAGTAACCGGCATATCTGGATGAGGGCCTTCCATCCGCTGATTCGCACCCGGGAGCGCGCCCGGCAAAATTGGGCGGGCTCAGAGCGCCCCGCGCACGTATCCCAGCCAGCGCATGGGAGAGTTTCAAATCTGCCAGCGGACCTCGAAAGCTACGGCGATGCGCCGACGCCTGACACAAGGTCGGCGTAGCGGCTTTGGGCGGGAGCTGCCATGGGGCGAGAGATCGGGGCCCTTACGCTGGCCGCGAATCGGGCTGGCTCCTTGCCTGCCCGCAATTGCCCGATCGGGGCCATGATCTTGGAGGCTCGCCCCATGGTGGCTGCGTAAAGCCCAAGACCGGGAAGTTAGGGCGGTCGGGCTGGTTGACGTGGCAACGGAGCCCGGCGCGAACTGTGAGTGTCGAGGTCACGGTTCGAGGGGGCTCCGTTGTCTGTTCAGTGTGCCACCGCCGGCGTGGTTCGGGATCGGTCGCGGGTGTGGCTGCCGGGTCATTTAGGGGTGCTGACGCGGTGGGTTCCGCCGTCGCTGGTGGATGAAGTGGTCCGGGCGGCGGGCCGGAAGGAGCGACGGGTGCGGCTGTTGCCGGCCCGGGTAACGGTCTACTTCGTTCTGGCTATGGCGCTGTTCACGGACTGCGGGTATCGCGGGGTGTGGGCGGCGCTGACCGCCGGGCTGCCCGGACCTTCGCTGCCCGATCCGTCGACGGCAGCGTTGCGGCAGGCCAGACGCCGTCTCGGTGTGCAGCCGTTGGCGTTGCTGTTCGACCGGCTGCGCGGACCGCTCGGCACCACTGACACTTTGGGCGTGTTCTGGCGGGGGCTGCGGCTGGTGGCCTGGGACGGAACCTGCCTGGAGGTCGCCGACAGCCCCGCGAACGTCGCTCACTTCACCAGGCACGGCGTGCGCACCACGCGTCCGGCCGGCTATCCCCAGGTGCGGTTGACGGCACTGGTCGAATGCGGGACCCGGGCCGTGATCGACGCGGTCTTCGGGCCGCTGCGGCACAAGGAACTCCCGCAGGCCCACGACCTGCTGCCCGCCCTGGAAGCGGGCATGCTGCTGCTGGCCGACCGCGGCTACGACGGTTACCAGGCGATCCGGGACGCTGCGAACACCGGTGCCGACCTGCTCTGGCGCGTGACCGCCGGGCGGCTGCTGCCGGTCATCACCCCGCTGCCGGACGGCACCCATCTGACCTTGATCTGCGACCGCCGCTCCGGCGACCGGCTCGCCCAGTGGCATCATCGCGGTCGCGTCACCGAACAGCCCTCGAACCTGACCGCGATCACCATGCGCGTGATCAGTTACCAGATCACCGTCACCGCCGCGGACGGCACCAGCCGCGTCAGCACTGTCCGTCTGGTCACCACCCTGCTGGACCCGAACAGGCACCCCGCGGCCGAGCTGGCCGCCCTCTACCACCAGCGCTGGGAGATCGAGACTGCCTACTACGGGTTGAAAGTTACCCTGCGTGGCCCCGACCGTGTCCTGCGGTCCCACACCGTCGACGGCGTCGAGCAGGAGCTCTACGCGATGCTGGCCGTCTTCCAGATCACGCGCATGGCCATCACCCACGCGGCCACCGGCGCAGGCATCGACCCCGATCGGCTGTCCTTCACCATCGCTCTGAGAACCGCCCGCCACACCGTCATCAACGCTGACGCCGTCGACTGGACCCGCCTGACCGGCGCCCTCACTCACGTCCGCAACCTCGCTGCCCCAAAGCGGCGTTGTCGCGCCAGCCCACGCTGCGTGAAGCGCACCCTGTCGCCCTACGCCTACAACAAGAGCAAAGGCAGCGTCGGCCGAAAAAGCAAAGTCACCAGCCACGTCACGCTCCTGACCAGCGCCAGACCCTAACTTCCCGGTCTTGGCCTAAAGCCGCGGAGCCGACCGCCTCAGCCACGACCCGTTCTCACTGGTGGTGTCGCACCATCCCCAGCCCCGGCCTGGTCTTCGCCCCTTGTGGGCGCGGGCGGGCGACGACGCGCGGCCCCGCTGGCGGAGACATGGCGAGGGCGGCGCGTCGGCGTCCGGCCGGCGCCGCCGCGGTGTGCGCGGCACCTCTGATCTCTGCATCAGACTGCTTGCAGTTCCAGGAGGCCGGGAGCATCGGCGAGCGGAGCGAGCTCTTGATGAACGTAGGGAAAGTCTGTCCGCGCACTGCTGGCAACCCGTCTGACAACCCGTTTCTGATGTTGGGGGTTGTTCAAGCGGCTTGTTCGTCTTCGGCCCAGTGAGCCGGGGCGGCCGCGGATCTGGTCCCTGCGACGCAACGCAGAGGGTGGAGGATTTCAGCGGCAGTGCTCGGCGATCTCCATCAGGAGCTGCTGGCCGAACACGGTCACACTCCTGCCCGTGCTCCCCCTGCCTGACGCTTTCATGACAAGCGAGAATAGATCCGGTCCAGCGCAACGAGGAGGCATCAACGTGATCGCCCTTCCCGACCAACTCCCGGAGACACCGCCCACCGACACCGCGCCGCGCGGCGACGGGCGCCCCGAGCTCGTCAAGGTGCTGATGGTCCAGCCATCGGTCCGCCTCCGCGTCACCCGCCAGGAGCTTTTCTTTGACTTGGACTTCGGATCGTTCCGCCTCGACATCGTTCCGCCGCTCGTGGGGCATCTGCTCGGACGTCTCCGACGCTCTGCTCATAGCCACGCATGATGAGAACCCGAAGCTGTAGGGAAACTTGGCTGCTCACTCCGTACGAACTCCCGGCCTCAGCCAGCGACCGCACTCCCAACAACGCCGTCCGCCGGAACCGGCCACCCCCAGAACCTAGCCCGCCAAGAGATTCATAACCCGACGTCAGAAACGGGTTCTGAGGGCTCAGCAGGCCCAGCAGCTGGCGTCACGTAGTAGTTGGTGAGGCGTAGCAAACCGCGTCAGTCTCCTGCCCGTCGCCGTAGCCGTGAGCTGTGACGCCCAGCTTGATCCAACCAAGCCGTTCGTAGAGTCGAATCGCGCCAGTGTCCTTCACCATGACATCGAGGACTAGGGCCTGTGTGGGGTTGTGATCAGTCGGCGGCCTTCAGGAGGTCGTCGATCCAGATCATTGAGGCGCGGAGGTGGAGGCCGGCGAGGTAGCT
>NZ_JBIAPT010000035.1:0-66716 GCF_042888425.1 Streptomyces sp. NPDC002889 | reverse complement strand
ATGGCAGACGCCGGCATCACCCCGCAGATCGCCCAGGTCCGCTCCGGCCAGGCCGAACTGAGCCGCATCACCGGAGCACAAACCCCCTCCGGCGTGCCGGTCGTCATCACCGCGCCGGTGGTCGAGCGCCCCAAGCGCAGCGCCTCCAGCACTCGCGGCCGGCGCAGCCGCTCCGCCCAGGGGCGCCGCAACACCAACAGGACGGGCACGGTGCCGGGCAGCTCTCAGCGACCGGTCGCCCAAGCCGCGGCTGCCTAGGTCCACGCCGCCAACGCTCAGGTCCGAGGTGGCAGTTCCTCCGTCCACGAGTCACCTGTGACCGACCGGCGGGTCGGAGTCCCGCCGGGCGTGGACGCCGACGGCTACGCCCTGGGCATCCTCGCCCTCTCGTATTGATCCAGCTCTTTCGGAGCGCGGATCGTTCTCCCCTACTTGTGAGGCACCATGCGCTGTATCATCGCCCGCTTCCCCTTCGAGCTGTCCAAGAGCGGGGTGACGGCCTCTATGAAGGGCATCAGGCCCGAACCCGTCACGGACGAGTTCGTGATCATCGGCCGTCGCCACTACCCCGTCAAACAAGTGGGCGCCGTCATCACCCGGCAGGATCGGCGTGACTTCTCCGTCGGCGAGGTGACCAGGGCGCTGAGCGCGCTGGGATTCACCTGTCGCGTGGCCCCCAAGGACACACCGCCCGCCCCGGACCTCACTCCGTTGCAGACCGCGTCAGCCCTGCTGGGCACCCCGGCGGCCGCGTAACCGGGGCGCAGGCGGATCCTGGGAGCAGACAGCGTTGAGGGCCCCGCCGGCGAGACGGCCGGGGCCCTCAACGCTTTCCGCTGCCCGGCCGGCAAGACGAGAGTTGTCCGGTCGGCCGGAGCAGGACAGCCGGGGCCGATGAGCTGCTCAGTGATCGGAGTAGCTGAAGTCGCCTACGGTCCAGGCGCTCACGTCCTTGATCGCGACGCGGTACATACCGCCCGTTTCGGGAATCCCGGTGCTGCCCTGCAGGATCCTGGCGACGTGGAAGTGCAGATGCGTGGGCGGCCGGTGCTCATCGGGCCGGTGCGCTGTCTCGGCAGCCATGAAAAGGCCGGAGAACGGGCCGAGAAGGTCCGAGTCCGTCAGGACCTCGGCCACTCGCTGTCGCCATACGGCCTCGGGAGCCAGCCGTCCAGTGATGACGGCGCCACCCGCAACTACGGTCAGGGACATCTGATTTGACTGCTCAAACTCCACTTTGGTGGCGACAGCAACGAGCAGTTCGTCAGGCTTCGACATAAGGACGTACTTTATCCAAACGGTCGGGCGCGGCTGTGGCGGCCCCCCGGGTACGCACCGTGTTCCGCAGGCAGCCGACGACCAGCGCGCCTTGCGCATACCACGCGGGTGTGCCGGACCCCGGGTGAGCGTGCGGAAACACGTCAGGCGGGGTCCACTACCGGCTCACGCCGCTGGGCCTGTCCTGGAGGGGCCGCCGGCCGCGGTCCGGGCCTGGGCCGCGGAGCACATGGCCGAGATCGACCGCGCGAACGCCCTGCACCAGGAAGGCGCTGCGGACACTGCCGGCGGCTCGGGAGCCTCGCGCCCCGGCACCCCCAGGTCACCTGAGCGCGAATGCCTGATCACCTAGACTCGGCGGATGGCGAAGTACTTCGACGTGCACCCCGATAATCCTCAGCGGCGCACCATCAGCAGTGTGGCCGACAGTATCCGGTCCGGCGCGCTCGTCGCGTACCCGACGGACTCCTGTTACGCACTGGGATGCCAGCTGGGCAGTCGTGACGGCATCAGCCGGATCCGGTCGATTCGCAACCTCGACGATCGTCACCACTTCACGCTTGTGTGCCAGAACTTCGCGCAGCTCGGCCAGTTCGTGCACGTCGACAACGACGTGTTCCGCGCGATCAAGGCAGCCACGCCCGGCAGCTACACCTTCATCCTCCCCGCGACGAAGGAGGTGCCGCGGCAGCTGCTGCACCCGAAGAAGAAGACCGTCGGAGTCCGGATTCCCGACCACGCTGTCGCCCAGGCTCTGGTCGCCGAGCTCGGTGAGCCGCTCCTGTCCAGCACCCTGCTCCTGCCCGACGAGGAAGAGCCGATGACACAGGGCTGGGAGATCAAGGAACGGCTCGACCACGTGGTGGACGCCGTGGTGGACTCGGGCGACTGCGGCACCGAGCCGACCACGGTCATCGACTTCTCCGGGGGCGGACTCGAGATCGTACGCCGGGGGGCAGGCGACACCCTGCGCTTCGAGTAGCCGCGTCGATGGCAGCATCAACGTATGGCGGGCACCGGCCTGTGGGCCCACGCGCCCGTGCGTGCACAGTGTTCGGGCGGCCGCGCGAGCTTGTGCGCACGGCAGGACCGATCGGTTGCGCAGGGTCAGCATCAGGCGGATTCTGAATCTGATGAGCAGGCCGGTGAGGGCGTCATGAGCTACGCGAGGAAGGCGACCGGGGACGCCGACTTCCGTGGCCCGCTGGACGTCACGAAGGCCGCCACATTCGTACTCGACTGCCAGGACATCGTCATCGGCTGGAGTCCGGCGGCGCAGGATCTCCTCGGTTACGGGGCGACCGAGATCATCGGACGTCCCGTCGGCACATTCCTGATGTCCGCGGCCGAAGCGATGTCCGACGAACAGACGTCCGGGGAGCCGGGCACGCCCCTTCCGGAGCGCGACGTGTCGGCCGTCCACCGGGATGGTCACCGTCTGCGAGTCGTCACCGCGGTCTGTCGCCTGTCCGCGGCAGGGTCGGCCGAACGGATCGTCCTGGCGGCCGACCGGGAGCGGCTCAGGGAATGGGAGTCCCGGCTGGCGATGCTGCACGGACTGGCTACGCAGTCGCCTGTAGGTCTCGCCGTCTACGACACCGATCTCCGTCTCGTCTGGTGCAACGCCGTCTCCGAGGAAGAGCTCGGGCTGCCGCTTGCGGAGGTCCGGGGCAGGTCGGCCGAGGACCTGTATCCCGGTGGCAGGTTCGTGACACCGGGCTATCCGGAGAAGATCGATGCCGTCATGCGCCGGGTGCTGGAGACCGGGGAGTCGTTCCTCGACCTGCACTTCAGCGGGCAGCAGCCCAGCGACCCGGGGAGGGTTCGACACTGGTCCTGTTCCTACTACCGGCTGCAGGACGCGGACGGACAGGTGATCGGCCTGTGCGAGGACGCGTTCGACATCACCGACCGTTACGAGGCGCAGCAGCAGCTGAATCTGCTGGTCGAGGCCGGCCGGCGGGTGGGAACCACGCTGGATGTGATCGTCACGACCGACGAACTGGCCGAGGTGGCGGTGCCTGATTTCGCCGACCTCGTCGAGGTCGATCTCGCTCCGGCGGTGCTGGAGGGCGAGGTACCGGGCGTGGCAGGCCCGACGGGCATCGAACTGATCCGCACATCCTCACACTCGGCAGCATTCGGCGGCACAGCGGACGCCGCGGGGGAGCGAAGCCTTCCACCCCTTCCGGTGGAGTATCCCGAGGGCTCGCCCCAGTACCGCAGCCTCGCCTCGGGCGGACTCGTGCTCGATGACGACACGCTGGTCGTGCCGCTGCGCGCCGGGGGCAGCACCCTGGGCCTCGTCACCTTCGTCCGCGGCAGCGGGCGCGGCATCTTCGACAACGGTGCTGTCGCGGTGGCGGACGAGCTGGTCACACGGGCCGCGGTCTCCATCGACAACGCCCGCCGCTTCACCCGTGAACACGCTGCGGCCCTGACTCTCCAGCGGCAGCTCCTGCCACGGCACGTGCCGCCGGTCTCGGCGGCCGAACTGGCTCATCGCTACCTGCCCACGGACGATCTGAGCGGCGTCGGCGGCGACTGGTTCGACGTCATCCCGCTCTCAGGCACGCGCGTCGGGCTTGTCGTCGGAGACGTGGTGGGCCATGGGCTCCACGCGGCGGCCACCATGGGAAGGCTGCGTACAACGGTACGCGCGCTGGCCCCGTTGGACCTGCCTCCTGATGAACTCCTCTCGCGGCTCGACGATCTCGTGGGTCAGTCGGCGCAGGACGGCGCGGACACCCTCGGAGCGTTGGCCGGCAGCGACGATGTGGCCACGGGTGCCACCTGCCTCTATGTGGTCTACGACCCGGTCTCACGACGCTGCGCCATGGCCCGCGCAGGCCACCTGCCGCCAGCGATCGTGGAGCCCGACGGGCGTGTCAGCTTCCCGGATCTGCCGGCCGGCCCGCCTCTGGGCCTGGGCGGGCTGCCTTTCGAGGCCCTCGAGGTCGAACTGCCGGTGGGAAGTCTGGTGGCCCTCTTCACGGACGGTCTGGTCGAGGCGCGAGACCGGGACATCGACAAAGGGCTGGAAACGCTGGGGAGGGTCCTCAGCGAGGGCTCGGGTTCCCTGGAGGCTCTGTGTGATCGTGTCGTCTCCGAACTGCTTCCGGGCGGTACGACCACCGACGACACGGCTCTTCTGCTGGTCCGTACCCGGGTGCTCGACAGCAGCAGAGTCGCCGCCTGGAACCTGCCGGTGGACCCCGTCGCCGCCGGCCGCGCGCGGGAGCTGGTTGCCGGCCGGCTGAGGGACTGGGGGCTGGAAGAGCTTGTGTTCTCCACCGAGCTGATCGCCAGTGAGCTGGTCACCAATGCGGTCAGGCATGCCGAGGGTCCCTTGCACCTGCGGCTCATCCACGACCGCACACTTGTGTGCGAAGTGGCGGACGCAGGGCACACCGCCCCCCACCTGCGCCACAGCGGAGAGGACGACGAAGGCGGGCGCGGACTGTTCATCGTTGCCCAGCTCGTCCTGAGATGGGGGACGCGTTACAGCCAGTGGGGCAAGACGATCTGGACAGAACAGGCACTTCCCTCGGACTGACCGGCCTGAGGGGTCTGCGCGCCAGAGCCTTCGCTTCGCCTGAGGGCCGTCCGCTCAGGACGTACGTGGTGCCGCGGTCAGGAGTCCGGTCACTCGGGCCTGCTCAGCGACCACCCCGACACGTCGGCGAGCCGGCCACGCCACGCCGGTACGGTGAAGGGACCTTCCGCTCCCGCCAACGTAGCGTCCCGCAGGTGGATCCAGCGTGGCAGATGCTCTGGTGCCTGCTCGCCGATCACCTCGTCCAGGCTCTGGTCGACCGTCTCGGGGAACTCCGCGAGAAGCTGAGCTCCCCTTCCGCCCAGTCGGCGCACGCTCTGCGCCCATTCGGCTTTCCATGCCTGCTGGGTGATGAGGTCTCCGTGCACGACAGCCCCTGGCACATGGAGGGTGATGGGCAGGCTCGACCGCGGCTCGGCTTCCAGCAGGCGGATCAGCAACTGGAGTTGGATGTCCAGCAGGGGCTCGGCAGGTGCGACCGTCCCGCTCGGGGGCGCCTGCCACTCGGGGCCGGTCATGCCGTCCCGTCGGTCGGAAGCGCGGAAGCGCCGGTGTGATCCGTGGTTGGAACGGACTGCGAGCGGGCCGCTGCGAGCGCTTCCTCGACATTGGTGTGAACAGGGGTGGCAAGGCTGAGGCCGGTGATCTCGAAGAGGCGGCGGACGGCAGGAGTGGGCGAGGCGAGGTGGAGATCCCCTGCTGTGTCGCGTGCTTCGCGACCGGCCTTTATCAGGACGTTCAGACCCGATGAGTCCATGAACTGCAGGTCCGAAAGGTCCAGAACGAGGTGGCGGCGTCCATGGACGAACTGATTGGCCATGTGGTGGTGAAGTGACGTGGCGGTATCGATGTCCAGTTCGCCGCCAATGGTCAGGATGGCGGTGTCGGTGTCGTGGACGACGACCTCTATGTTGAGGTTGGTCTCCGTGCGGGACATTCTGCGGCCTCGTCTCCGTGGGTTCATCGACTGGTGCGCCTGTGCTGCGATCGCCGGCGATCGGCGGCTGTCGTGCCGGCCTGCATTTGTTGCTGCACGGCAAATGTTAGCCTGCGCTGCCCGCATGGCACGAGGAGGCCGCCGGCCGTTCCATGTGCGGTCCTCGTGCCGGATTGGCGAGGGACTGCGTCGGCGAAACAGTGGGGGGAAAGAGCTGCAGGCGGGGCGCGGAGACAGCGCGCCCCATGACGGGTTCGCCACTGGCGTACCGATTGCGCGATCTTCAACGGCCGCCTGTCGACCGTCGACACGTTCGGATGACTCCCTGTGCCGCAGGAGACAGCATGCAAGGTGAACAGACAGCACCCGTGGGCCCGCGATGCGCCCCGGCCCCCGTTTCGCGCCGACTGCCGCCCGGGCGCGACGTGCTCCGCGCCCTGCGCCGCACACCTGTGTCCGTATGGACCGACGACATCACCGACTGGGCCGCTGCCCTGACCTACTACACGGTTCTCGCCCTCTTCCCGACCCTGCTCGTCACGGTGTCCTTCATCGGGATCGCCGATGCCTCACAGACCGAGGCACTCATCGAGGGCGTGGCCGCAGTCGTTCCGGCCACCTCGCGCCCGGTGCTGGAGAGCGCGCTGCAGGACATGGCAGGCCGTCACTCGGCCGCATGGTTTCTCGCCGTCGGCGGAACGGTCGGCGCGGTGTGGTCCGCGTCGAGCTACCTCAGCGTGTTCCGCCGGGCGCTGCACTCGATGCACGGGGTACGGGACCAGGGTTCCGTGTGGCGAACGGCGCCACGCGTCGTCATCACCGCGTGCGTACTGCTGGGTCTTCTGATCTCCAGTGCGCTGGCGCTGATGCTCAGTGGCCGGCTGGCCCAGACGCTGGGACGTGTCCTGGGGGTGGGGGGCGCCGCAGCGGCCACGTGGGACGTCATGAAGTGGCCTCTCCTGCTCTGTCTGGTGGCGACGATGGTGCTGGTGCTGTTCCGCTCGGGCCCGGCCCAGACGCGCGGTGTACGGCGCAGAGCGCTCGGCGGTGCCCTCGCCGTCGTTCTCTGGCTCGTCTCCTCCGCGGGATTCGCCCTGTACACGGCTCACGTCGGCACGTACGACCGGCTGTACGGCTCTCTCGCCGGGGTCATCGTCTTCCTGATCTGGCTGTGGGTGTCCAACCTCGCCCTCCTGATCGGCGCGCAGTTCAACGCGGAGCTCGCCAAGGCCGCGACCCGCTGAGCCCGTCCCGCTGAGTGCGTACACCCCGGTCGTACGTGTACCTCCTGGGCGCGTGCGAGGCGGCGGGGGGCATGCCACGGGCTCCACGGGGCAAGCGGTGTGCGGGGTGATCCGCCCTCGAGCACCGAAACGAAGGGGGATGGCGAAGATGCCGTCCAGGCTGACCACGATCGTCCGTGAACTGCGGCGGCACGGGATTGTGCCTCGACGTCGCTCCGCTCCGCCCTCCCGCATCGGGAGAGGCCCGCACGGCGTCTCGACAGTGGCTGTCGTCCGCCAACTCGTTCACGCTCTCCGCACTCGCGCCGGATCGATCCGTCGCTGACGCCGTGCGCCGGTGGGCCGGATAACACGCAAAGGAGCCGCAGTGACGGTGGACAACACAGGGGACGGCACGCGTGGTGAGTCCAAGTCCGAGCGCGCGGACAGACGTTGGGTCGAACTTCTCCAGGAAGTGCGCGTGGCGCAGACGGGGGTGCAGATCATGTTGGCGTTCCTGCTGACTGTCGCCTTCACCCCGCGCTTCGTCGAGTTGAGCAGTGCGGACCGGAACATCTACGTCGCGACGATCGTGCTCGGCGCCGCCGCGACAGCCGCTCTGATAGCGCCGGTGCCGCTGCATCGGGCGGTCACCGGCCAGCGGATGAAGCCAAGGGCAGTGACATGGACTTCGCGTCTCACCGTGACCGGGCTCATGCTCCTTCTGTGCACCATCGTGTGCGCCATGCTGCTGATCCTGAGGTTCGTCCTGAACGACGCCCTCGCGGGATGGATCGTGGTCGGCGTGTTGGCCTGGTTCGTGGCGTGCTGGGTCCTCCTGCCGGCGTGGGTCCGCAGGACGGGCTGACTTCTTCGCCCCTGGGCCTGGTGAGAGCGCTCGAACAAACCTGCCTCACAGGTAGTTGGATTCCATGAAGCGGGGCAGACGGCAGCCATGAACGATCTTGAAGCAGCCGTGGGCGGGGGTGACCGCCGCGCATGACCGTACCCATCCGACGGCAGGGGCCGACCGGGCGCAGACCCTTCAGCCTCCGGCAGACGGCCGTGCTCTTCTCACTCCTCGCCCTCGTTCTGTGCGGTGCCGGGCTGACGCTGAAGATGATCACGGGAGCGGTCCGTGAACATCCGGGCACGAGTGCCACGGTGGCCGTCTTCGTCCTCGCCGCCGTGGCGGGGCTGCTCAAGGCCCGCCGCCGCCGCGCCGGGCGGAGCTTCAGCGACGCGTTGGTCGAGGCGACCCACCAGATCGTCGAGACGCACGCGGCGGAGGCCGGACGCTCGCAATCCCTCACGCCGACGCAGGCTCCCGCAGTGCCCGCTGAACTCCCAGCGCACGAAACGGCTGCTGCGGCCCTTGCGGACATGGACGACCTGACCTCGGAGGGCACCGGCCGCGAGAGCTTCGTGTCCACCGACTACGCGGCCATGGACCCGGTGATCTTCGAGCAGGCGATCGCCGCTCTGTGTGAGCGGGACGGCTGTGCGGACGTGGAGGTCGTCGGTGGCGCCGGGGACCTCGGCGCGGACGTCCTGGCGACCACGCCCGACGGCCGCCGCGTCGTCATCCAGTGCAAGCGCTACGGCCCCGTGAACAAGGTCGGATCACAGGAGGTACAGCGCTTCGGTGGGACGTGCTTCGCCGTTCACGAGGCCCATGTCGCGGCCGTAGTGACCACCAGTGAGT
The DNA here is from genome assembly GCF_042888425.1 of Streptomyces sp. NPDC002889. Taxonomy (NCBI): domain Bacteria; kingdom Bacillati; phylum Actinomycetota; class Actinomycetes; order Kitasatosporales; family Streptomycetaceae; genus Streptomyces; species Streptomyces sp. NPDC002889. Next base: position 58,017 of record NZ_JBIAPT010000035.1, on the reverse strand, counting down.
TCACGCAGCCCGCCGCCGACTACGCCGAGCAGTGCGGGATCCGCTGCGTGGACCATGAGCGGCTCCTCGCCTGGACCGACGGCACGGGCCCCGCGCCCTGGCACTAGGCGGTCCGAAGGTACGGTCCAGGAGTGCCAGGCTCTCGTCGACCGGTCGACCGGTCGACGGGACGAGCGGTCGGCCGTGGAAGACCGAGCGCTCGGCGGCCCGGGGTGGTGCGGCGTAGCCTGGGGTGCTCGGGGCCGGCCGCAGGGCCGGGAGCACGACGAATGTTGTTACAGGTGAGTATGGTCAAGCGGCGGGTCGCGGCACTCGGTGCCGGGAAACCACGGGCCTTGGCGAGCGGAAGCAGGCCGACTGCCGGCGTGGACCGGCGGTCCGTAGCCGCTGCCCCGCCGGTTGCCTGTCTACACGAGAAGCGGGAAGACGTGGACAAATTCGCTGCTGTGGAAAGGGCGCTGCGTACGGCCGCGCCCCACACCCTGCCGGGCATCGTGGCGGTCGCCCTCGCCGAGCACTACGGTGCGGAAAAGGTGGAGCTGAGGCTCGCCGACTACGGCATGCGCAGCCTCCAAGCAGTGGAATCCCCTCCCTTCGGTGCCGAACCGGTCCTCATCCACAACAGCCCGCAAGGCCGCGCCTTCGGGGCGCAGGAACCGGTGGTCACGAACGATCCCTCCGGCCGGTCGGTCGAGGTGCACCTTCCGGTCACGATTCGCGGCGATCGCATGGGCGTGCTGTCCGTGAGAATGCCGGAGAACGGCTATACCCAGGCAGTCCTGCCGGAGATGCAGCACATCTGCGAGGTCCTGGGCCACGAGATCCTGGTCGCCGAACGGGACACCGACCTCTATGTCCTCGCCCGGCGTGCCGCCCGGCTCACCCTCGCCGCGGAGATGCAGTGGCAGCTGCTGCCGGGCCGGTCCTGCTCCCGCCCCGAGTTCTCCCTGGGCGCGCACCTGGAACCGGCCTATGCGATCTTCGGCGACAACTTCGACTGGTCCGTCTCCGCCGACCACCTGACGCTCGCCGTCACCAACGGCATGGGGCAGGGCATCGAGGCCGCCCTGCTGACCAACCTCGCCGTGAACGCCCTGCGCAACGCCAGACGCGCCGGTCTCGACCTCGCGGGCCAGGCCGCCCTCGCCGACCAGGCGCTCTACGCCCAGTACCAGGGCAGGGCCCACGTCTCCGTACTGCTGCTGCGCTTTGACCTCGACACCGGTGACGTGGAAGCGGTCGACGCCGGCTCACCCCGCTTGTGGCGACTGCGTGACGGCACCGTCGACCCGGTCTCCTTCGACCAGCAGCTGCCCCTGGGCATGTTCGAGGACACCGTCTACACACCCCAGCACTTCACCGTGCGTCCCGGCGACCGGCTGCTCTTCGGCAGTGACGGGGTGTACGACGCCTCTTCTCCCGCCGGAGAGCGCTACGGCCAGCGGGCGTTGGCCCGATCGCTGACCGGTACGAGACTTCTCCCGCCGACCCAGGTCCCCGGTGCCGTGTTGCGTGAGCTCGCCGAATACCACGGGGAGACCCCGCTCGACGACGATGCACTGGTTGTCTGCCTCGACTGGAACGGACGGACGGCCTGCCTGGCAGGCAAGGAGCTCTGAATCGAACCGGCCGCGGTCATGTGCCGATATGGGCACCGTCCTGAAGGACGTTTCAGGCGGTAATGCGCCACGTGTGCCGCCGACCATTTCCGCGTGGTCGGCGGCACCGGCGTTTGCGGCGGCATGTATGCCCGGGGACTGTTCGGAGAAACAGTCACATTGCATGAGTGTCGCTTCCGGTGCGGGGCATACGGCGTTTCGGAGGTGATGAGAAATGGTTCCCCTGCTTCTCGTCCTATTGCTTGCCCTCATCCTTTTCGGGGCCGGATTCGCACTCAAGGCTCTGTGGTGGATCGCCGTCATCGTGCTCGTGATGTGGCTGCTGGGATTCGTGATTCGACCCGCGGCTTCCGGCGGCCGACGGGGCCGCTGGTACCGCTGGTAGAAATCCGGCCCTGCCCGAGAGCATGAGCCGAGTACCCGATATCTGCCCTTCGTCAAGGGAAAGGAATTCTCATGGACCCGAATCTCTGGGCCTACACCCCCGCCTCCGGCCGCACGACGGCTGCCGATCTGGTCGGCTACAAGGTCGAGGCGACCGACGGCAGCATCGGGAGGGTCGACAAGCACTCCGACGAAGTGGGCTCCGCGCACGTCGTGGTCGACACCGGCCCGTGGATCTTCGGCAAGCATGTCCTGCTGCCTGCCGGCATCATTTCCAGCATCGATGCCGCGGCCGAGACCATTCATGTCTCACGTACGAAGGACGAGATCAAGAAGGCTCCCGAGTTCGACAGGGGGCAGCACACCGACGACCCGGACTACCACGCGAGGCTCGGCGGCTATTACGGCGGCTTCATGGGCTGAGGCATCAATCCAGGGCGGGGGCGGAGCGGAAGACGGTTCCGCTCCGCCCCCGCCTCTTTCGTGACTCGGGCCGACCGGAGCGATGAAGCGGCTCAGCCCCCGGTGCGGCAGTTCCTGTCGACCGCCGACGTCAGGCGGACCGCACGTCCTTGGTGGAAGTCCGCCGCCATGGGACAGGGCCTGCTTCCTCCAGTGCACCCTGGAAGCTGGTGAGGCCCTTCAGCAGTGCTTTGCGGTCCGAGGGTGTCATTGCGGCGATCACTGCCTCCAGTGCCTCCTGGCGCTGGGACCTCAAGTCGTGCAGATATGCCTTGCCACGACTGGTCAGATGCAGTTCCAGCTCCCGTCGGCTGACCGGACTCGGCAGCCGCTGCACGAACCCGAGGGCCTCCAGCCGATCGCACAGCCGGCTCACCGACGGCGCTGCGGAGCCCAGCAGTTCGCCCAGGGTGCGGAGGTTGATTCCCTCCTCCCGGTCCAGGCTGTACAGCACGCGGAGCTGGGACGCCGACACAGGGCTTGAGGGCACCATGTCCTTCCCGCGCTCCCACAGCACCTCCAGGAGCTCGATGAGCTCCCCCGCCGCCCGAGCAGCCTCCTGCGGCCGGCGATGAGTGGAAGCGGGGTTCGCGTCCATATCTGGCGACACTCCGAATCGGACGTCCACGGCCGGTGGCGCCGGCCCTGTGCCGCGCTCCCCCTCCGTATCTCTCCGGAGAGCGGTACCGGTTCGGTGGAACGCGCTGTGCGCGGAGCTCCGGCCCGTGGCCTGCCGGACTCCCTCCGCGTCAACCTCGTGCACCACGTTGCTGCACCTGATGTGGACGTGCCCGATCGACTACGAACCACGGAATCTCCGCCTCATGGTTCGCTCTCCGGCCGTGAGCGGGCCGGTGACTGTGACGTCGAGCCTGGTTGTCACGGTCTTCTCCGCACAGCAACCATATCTTTCCACCGGTGATGGCTCCACGGTCACGGCGTACGTCCCCTGTGAAGGTTTGATGCCGCCCTCGCTCCCCGGGCCGTCCCCGGGGAGATCGCCGCGCACGGCGCCGGGTCCTGGAGCGGCGGACCGGTGGTCCGCCCGGGCTGGTGCCGATGCCGGGAGACACCGCGCCGCGGTCCCGCTGTGGGTCTGCCCTGGGCAGTGATCGGCTCGGAATTCGGCGCGTAGTTCCCCACGGTGATTGCGCCCCCGAGGAACAGGTGCTTCATGCTGCTGTCGGCCGTACCCGGCTTTGGTGTCACCCGGGAGAACAGGGGAACCAGAGCAAGCAGGCAGGCAGTACGCAGAGTACTCGGAGGCGATGCCGCACATGAGCCCGGTTTCCGAGGACGTGCGAAATCCATGGGGGAAATGGAGGAGGGTGCGTGATGATCATTACCTCGGCGGAAGCGGGTATCGGCGATGCTCGTCGCGCCACGTCGGAATTCGTCGGTCAGGCATGTTCGTACGCGGCCGTCGACGACGTGGTCCTGGTGGTGTCCGAGCTGGTCACCAATGCCGCCAAGCACACAGTCGGTTGGTGGCGGCTGAAGGTCCAGGTGCAACGGGAGCGACTGGTCGTGGACGTCGAGGACGCCAGCGGGACTCCACCCGTGTCCCGGACGCCCGACTTCGGGGCGGTCGGCGGACGGGGCTGGCACATCGTGCAGCATCTGGCCGGCAGCGTCGAGGTGCTGCAGAGCTCGGGGGGTAAGACGGTGCGCGCCAGTTGGTCCTGCCCGTAGCCGCCTGACAGAGGTGCCCCCGCCCGCCGGGTCCGGTCGGCCGGTGTGCACGGATACGCCGCCGCGCGCGTAGCTGTCGACTTCCCGTCCCGCTCGCCGGGTGGTCCAGGAGTGGCGGGAGGGCGCCTTACCGTGCCGGCCGACTGATGTCAGGCGCGTGGCAAGGCCGTGGCGGGCGGGTTCAAACCCGGGCCGGCTCCGCCTCGTCGAACGCCTTCCACAGGCCCTGGAGGCCTTTCAGCAGATCCTCGCGCCGCTGGGGCTGCATGGCGTCGAGCGCCGGCGTCAGGTCCAGCTCACGCCGCTCGCGCAGTTCCCTCAGGTAGGACTTCCCGCTGCTGGTCAGGTGCAGTTCCAGTTCCCTGCGGCTCACCGGGCTCGGACACCGTTCCACCAGCCCCACGGCAGTGAGCCGGTCGCACAGCCGGCTCACCGACGAAGGGGTGGAACCCAGCATCTCGCCGAGGGTACGGAGGTTGATGCCCTCCTCACGCTCGAGGGCGTACAGCACCCGCAGTTGAGAGGTCGAGACCGGCAATGACGCCGTGTCCCTGCAGCGCTCCCACACAACCTCCAGCACTTCGACGACGTCACACGCCGCCCGGGCGGCTTCGTAGGGGCAGCGCGGGGGTGAGGCGGGTTTCGTGTCCATGGCAGGCATACTCCGGGGCGGACTTACTCGTGTCGGGCAGCGGAGCGAGCAACACCGGCTGGTCGTGCGACACCCCCGGCAACCCTATCCCTCGGGCACTCGCGCGTGCCGCGGCACCGGGGTGGCTCCGGCCGCGCCGCACCTGTGCGCCACCCGTGGATTTCTTCATGGGTGGTTCATGACAATCGCGACTGTTGCGAGCACTCGCGCCGTGAAAACGTCTGAGCGTCACCGGCCGAAGGAGTGCGATGAACAAGGGGTACGCCGTCTTCTGCGACGCGAACCGGCAGTTCTACGATGCTCCGCACCGGTCGCACGAGGAAGGAAGCGGTTCCGCCGCTTTCTACCGGACCGTGAGGCGCGAGCTTCCGCAGGGCTGGCAGCGCCACCGGTCGGGCGACTGGCTGGCGTTCCGACCGCTCGACAGTGCACTGCCCAGCCAGGGATGGAAGATCCACGTGTCCGCCTGCCTGGACAACGCGGAGAAGGTGCTCGCCCGGGTCTGGGACTACTGCGTCCCTCGATCCATCGCCTTCAAGTGCATGCCGAGCCGCTACCTGCTGCACACCCGCAACGCCAAATACGCCGACCGCGCCGCCAGTGGGAAGTTCCTCACCGTCTACCCCGCCGACGACGACCAGTGCCGCACTGTTGCGGAAGACCTGGACCGTCTGCTCGGAGGCGAGCCCGGGCCGTACATACTCAGCGACTTGCGCTGGGGCGCGGGGCCGGTCCATGTGCGCTACGGCAGCTTCACGGAGCGGCACTGTTACGACGACCGGGGTGAGCTGTGCCCCGCGGTCGAGGACGACCATGGACGACTCGTTCCCGACCGGAGGGACCCGACGTTCCACGTCCCGGACTGGGTGACCCTCCCCGCGTTTCTCGAACCGCATCTGGCTGCCCGCTCCGCCACCACGCTCAACGACATCCCGTACCGGTTCGAGCGAGCCCTGCATTTCTCCAACGGCGGCGGCGTGTTCGTCGGCCGGGACCTGCGCACCGATGAGCAAGTGGTCCTGAAGGAGGCCCGGCCGCACGCGGGCCTGGCCGCGGACGAGGCCGACGCGGTGACCCGGCTGGAGCGCGAGAGGGATGCGCTGCGGCGGCTGTCCGGGCTCGGCTGCACCCCCGAGGTGCGTGACTGGTTCACCCTGGGCGACCACTCCTTCCTCGTCATGGAGTTCATCGAGGGCCGGCCGCTCAACAGCTTCTTCGCACACCGGCACCCGCTGATCGAAGCGGATCCCAGCCCGGAGAGGCTCGCCGAGTACACCGAGTGGGCCATGCGGGTGCACCGCCTGGTGGAGGAGGCCGTATCGGCGATCCACGCGCGGGGAGTGGCCTTCAACGATCTGCACCTTTTCAACATCATGCTGTCCGAGGACGAACGCTCGGTGGTGCTGCTGGACTTCGAGGCCGCCGCTGTCGATGACGTGAACCGGCGTCAGGTGATCGCCAACCCCGGGTTCGTCGCACCTGCCGACCGCAGGGGCTTCGACGTCGACCGGTACGCCCTGGCCTGCCTGCGCCTGGCCCTGTTCCTGCCCCTCACCAGTCTGTTCGCCGTGGACCGGGCGAAAGCCGCGCATGTGGCGGAGATCGCCGCCGAGCAGTTCCCGGTGCCCCGCGCCTTCCTCCGGGAAGCGGTCGACGAGATTCTGCGCGGCCATCGTGGCACGGAGACACCGGAAGGTCGGCCCCTTGGCGCGGTGGGCCCCTACTTACCCGTGGAGCTCGACGACTGGCCACGCAGCCGGGACTCCATGGTCCGGGCGATCCTGGCCTCCGCCTCTCCGGAACGGGAAGATCGTTTCTTCCCCGGAGACATAGCCCAGTTCGCGCCCGTGGGCGGCGCCTGCTTCGCCTACGGGGCGGCCGGCGTCCTCTATGCCCTGGCCGAGACCGGCGCCGAACCGGCTCCGGAGGCGCAGGAGTGGCTGCTGAGAGCCGCGAAGACGCCTGCTTCCGGCAGCCCACTCGGTTTCTACGACGGCCTGTCCGGCATCGCCTGGGTCCTGGACCGGCTCGGGCACCGCGAACGCGCCCTGGACCTGGTCGACACGATCACCTCCCAGAGCTGGGAGGACATGGCCCCCGACCTGCACAGCGGACTGGCCGGACTCGGCCTGGCCCTCGATTCCCTGGCCACTTCCACGGGCCAGAGTGCCCTTCGTGACCACGCGCTCCGGTGCGCCCGGCTCGTGGCCGACAAGGCCGGCGATCCCTCATCCGGGCCGGTCGGCGCCGGGGCCCCGCAGGCCGGACTCCTCCACGGAGCCACCGGAACGGCGCTGCTCCACCTGCGCCTGTACGAGGCGACCGGCGACCACGCCCTGCTGGACCTGGCCGCCGACGCACTGCGCCGGGACCTGGCCCGTTGTGTACGAGGCGTGGGAGGAGCCCTCCAGGTCGACGAGGGCTGGCGGACCATGCCCTACCTGGGCGCCGGCAGCGTCGGCATCGGCATGGTGCTCGACGACTACCTCGTCCACCGCGCCGACGAAGAGTTCGAGCAGGCCAGGGGCGAGATCGTGCAAGCGGCGCAGGCCAAGTTCTACGCCCAGCCCGGCCTGTTCCGCGGCGCCGCCGGCATGGTCCTGCACCTGAGCCGCACCACGACCGGAGGCCCGGGCACCCACGCCGCCGATCTGCGCCGTCAGATCGACTCACTCTCGTGGGGCGCGGTCCCCTACCAGGGGCATCTCGCCTTCGCCGGCGAGCAGATGATGCGCCTGTCCATGGACCTCAGCACCGGCACAGCCGGCTGCCTGCTCGCGCTGGGCAGCGCGCTGCACGACCAGCCCGTGCACCTGCCCTTCCTCCCGCCGCCAGAGCGGCCCTGATACCGGTCCCCCCGACTCGGGGGGACCTGAGCAAGATCCGTCCCCATGAAGGAGAGGAACACCACCATGGCACTTCTCGACCTGCAGACGATGGAAACCCCCAAGTCCGAGGCCACCGGCGAGCTCGCGACCGGCGGCAGCCGCGCGAGCCTGCTGCTCTGCGGTGACAGCAGCCTGAGCGTCACCACCTGTAACTGACGCGTGTTCACCACAGGACTTCGGCTCTGTGGTGACACCGGCGCAGCGGTCCCGGGCGAGCAGCTTCGCCCGGGACCGAGGCGTGACCGGCCCGCATCTCTTCGACGGAGGCGAGGACTGCACCCCATGGCCCCGACGCCCCGGCCCGCCCCGCCCCGGAACGCAGCGCAACTCCCACCGCTCGCCGACGCCTCCGGCGTGCTGGCCGGTGCGGCACGGCACAGCGCGAGCCGTATATTCGCCCTCTTCCTGTTCAGCGCGGCATCTGCCGCCGCGGCCGTCGCGCTGCCCGCCGCGCTCGGGCGCACACTCGACCTGCTGCTCGAAGACGCCGCGGGGGTGGAGCGGGCCCTCGTACTGTGCGCCGTCCTGGTCGCCGCCGAGGTCCTCTTCGACGCCCTGGAGGCGCTGGTCGGTGGCGCGACCAGCGCCCGCACCACCGCCTGGCTGCGCCGCTGCGGAGCCGACCACCTCCTCTCCCTCGCGCCGCACCGTGCCGCCGACCGCTTCACGCCGGGCGACCTGGTGACCCGGCTGACCGGCAACGCCGCCGAGGCGGGCACGGCGCCCACCACGGTGGCCATCGGTCTGGCCTCGGTCCTCGTCCCGGTCGGCGGTCTGATCTGTCTGGCGCTCATCGACCTCTGGCTGGTCGTTGTCTTCCTCGCCGGAACCCCCCTGCTGGCGCTGTTGTTGCGGGGCTTCGCCCGCGGGTCCTCCCACAGCGTCTCCCAGTACCAGCGCGTGCAGGCGGACATTGCCGGCCGCCTCCTCGAGGCCCTCGGCGGTGCGCGTACCGTCGCCGCGGCCGGGACCGCCGAGCGTGAACTCGCCCGCGTGCTGGCGCCGCTGTCCGAGCTGTCCGCGCAGGGGCGGCGCATGTGGCAGGTCTACGGACGCGCATCGGTCGGCAGCGGGATTCTGGTGCCCCTGCTGACCACGATGGTCCTGGCCGTCGGCGGGGTGCGGCTGGCCGGCGGAAGCCTGTCCGTGGGCGACCTGCTTGCGGCCTCCCGCTACGCCGCCCTCGCCGCCGGCCTGGGCGCGGTGGTCGGACAGCTCAACTCCCTCCTGCGCAGCCGCGCCGCGGCCCGCCGCATCGCCGACATGCTCGCCCTTCCCGCCGTACGCCACGGAGGGCGTCCACTGCCCGCCGACGGTCCCGGGCGCGTCGAGCTGCGATCGGTCACCGTCAGCCGGGGCGGTGCTCCCGTGCTTCGCGGGGTGGATCTGGTCGTGCCCGGTGGCACGACGATGGCCGTCGTCGGGCGCTCCGGCGCGGGCAAGTCCACTCTCGCCGCCATCGCCGGACGGCTGGCCGACCCGGACGACGGGGTGGTGCTGCTGGACGGCGTACCGCTGACCGAGGCCGATCCGTCGGAGCTGCGCCGGGAGATCGGCTATGCCTTCGAACGGCCGGTCCTGTTCGGCGAAACGGTCGGCGCAGCCATCGGGTTCGGACCGTACGAGCCCACAGCGGGCGAGATCGGGGCCTCCGCCCGGGCGGCAGGGGCCGACACGTTCGTCCGGCTTCTGCCCGGCGGGTACGCGGCGCCGCTGACCGACGCACCCCTGTCGGGCGGAGAACTGCAACGACTCGGGCTGGCCAGGGCCTTCGCCCACGCCGGCCGATTGCTGATCCTCGACGATGCCACCTCCAGCCTCGACAGCATCACCGAACTCCACGTCGGCCGGGCACTCGTACACGACGTCCGGACCGGTACCCGGCTGCTGATCGCTCACCGTGTCTCCTCGGCGGCGCGTGCCGACCTGGTCGCATGGGTCGAAGACGGCCGCGTCCGCGCGGTGGGCCCGCACACAAGCCTGTGGGAAGAGCCCGACTACCGCGCCGTGTTCGCGGACACCGTCCGGGACTCGGGCGGGAGTTGATGACGATGACGGGCTCACGGCTCCTTCCGCAGGCCTTGCGCTTCCTCGGCCGCCGCAAACGCGTGCTGCTGAAGCTCACTGGCTGGTCCCTGCTGGAATCGGCCCATACCTTCCTCGGCGGTTACGGCGTGGCGATGGCACTGGACCGGGGCTTTCTCGCCGGCCGTACCGGCACCGGGCTGGCGTGGCTGGCGATGGCCGCGCTGGCCGTCGTCATCGGCGGCCTGGCCACCGGCGGTGTCTTCCGAGGGCTGGCGGACCTCGTCGAACCACTGCGGGACGGCCTGGTGCGCCGGGTGGTGACACGCTCGCTGGACGAGGCATTGGCCGAACCGGCGCTCGCCGCTGACAGCGCGGTGGTCTCCCGGCTGACCAACCAGACGGAGATCGCACGGGACAGCTTCGCAGGGCTGGTGCTCGTGGCCCGGTCCTTCGTCTTCACCTCGGTCGGGGCGCTCTTCGGTCTTGCTGCGCTCGCTCCCGCCCTGCTGGTCGTTGTGGTGCCACCACTGGTGACAGGGCTGCTTCTCTTTCTGGCCACGCTGGCGCCGATGGCCGCCCGACAACGCGACTTCCTCTGTGCCGACGAGGCTCTGGCGGCACAGTTCGGATCGGTGGCTCAGGGGCTGCGCGATGTGGTCGCCTGCGGCGCCGGGGCACCGATGGCGGCACGGACCCACGTGCTGATCGAACAGGAGGCCAAGGCGGCACGGTCCCTGGCCCGGTGGGCGAGTGCCCGTTCCCTTTCACTCGGCGTGGCCGGACACCTTCCGGTGGTCCTGCTGCTGGTCGCCGCCCCCTGGCTGCGGCGTCAGGGCGTCACGGCGGGCGCTCTGCTCGGGGCGCTGACGTATCTGACGCAGGCTCTGCTGCCCGCCCTGCACCACCTGATGAGCACACTTGGCGCGGCCGGCACCAGGCTGCTCGTGGTCCTCGGCCGGCTGTCCCGCGTGCCGGGTCCTTGCTTGGCCGTACCGCTGCCCGCGGGCACCCCCGAGCGGCGGGCGCAGGCACCGGCACACCCGGACGTACCGCGGGTCGAACTGCGTGCGGTGACCTTCGCCTACGGCGCGGCGGCGCAGCCCGTGCTACGCGGCCTGGACGTGACGATCGAGCCCGGCGAGCACCTCGCCGTGGTGGGCCCCAGCGGCATCGGCAAGTCCACGCTGACCTGCCTGCTCGCCGGCCTGCTCGAACCGGACGAGGGCGAGGTGCGGCTCCACGGCCTGCCGGCGCATGTGCAAGCCGGTCGTGGAGCCGCCCCCTCCCGGCTGCGCGTGCTCATCCCGCAGCAGGCTTACGTCTTCACCGGCAGCCTGTACGAGAACCTGCTCTACCTGTGCCCGGACGGAGCTCCGCGGTCGGCGGTGGAAGCGTCGTCGGAGGCGGTCGGCCTCGGCACCCTCGTGCACCGGCTCGGCGGGTTCGACGCGCAGGTCGAACCCGCGGCCCTGTCGCACGGCGAAAGGCAGCTCATCGCGCTCGCGCGGGCGCATGTCTCGCCCGCGCCGCTCGTCATCCTTGACGAGGCCACCTGCCACCTCGATCCGGCGGCCGAGGCCCGGGCAGAACAGGCCTTCGCCGAGCGGCCCGGGACGCTGATCGTGGTTGCCCACCGGATCAGTTCGGCTCGGCGTGCCGACCGGATACTGGTGCTCGACGGCCTCACGGCCGCGTGCGGGAGCCATCAGGAACTGATCGACCGGTCCCCGCTGTACCGTGACCTGGTGGGACGCTGGCACGCCGAGAAGAACTGAGACTGCCCGCCTACACCCAACCCGCCCCGTTCGAAATGCGTACGGCGTCCGCCCAGTTACGGGCGTTGGTCTTGCGGATGATTGCGGACATGTAGTTCCGCACGGTTCCCTTGCTCAGTCGCAGGGTACCGGCGGTCTCAGGGACGGACGCGCCCTCCGCAGCGAGCGCCAGCACGCTCAGCTCACGTGGAGTCAGCTTCATATCGGCCGCCTGGACGAGGTCCGGAGCGAGCGAGGCGTCGACGTACCGCTTCCCGGCCGCCACAAGCCTGATCGCGTTCAGCAACAGGGTCGGCGACGCGTCCTTGTTCACGAAACCCAGCGCCCGGGCCTGGGCGGCACGGCGCAGCACGCCGGGCCGGCACGAGGTGGCCAGGACGAGCAGTTCGCATCTCTGTCCCGTTGGATGGTCCGGTAACCGGGAGGACCCGGGACAGTCCGCGTCCACCACGCAGAGGTCGGGCTGCAGCGAGTGAGCCTGGTCAGGGGCGCTCTCCCAGCAGGCGGACGACGCCTCGATGCCCTCAGCAGATTCCAGCAACGCGGTCAGGGCCGAACGCATAAGCCATGTGTCGTGCACCAGTAACACCCGGATCATGTTCGCCTCACTTCGACAGGAAGTACCGGAACGTGCGCCGCGCCAGGCCCACGCCTACCCGGCTCGAAGAGAGCGATGGCTCGGCTTTCGGCCAGCTGTAGGTTGCCGTTCGTCCGAGTGGCGGGACCGGCCTCCACCGGGCGACGTCGGCTTTCCCTCCGGTCCGAGGGCTTCCACCGCGTGGCCGGATTCGAAGGGCGGCTCAGGGTGCGGGGCACCGCGTCCGGTCTTCGCGGGTCCTCCGCGGTCGTCCGGTGCCGCCCCGCCACCTGGCCCCACGACGATTCACCGCCATCGCCGGTGATCCCGGGCTCCTGCCGGCGCAATCGTTGCCCGTGGGCGGCGTTCAGCTCCCCGGCGAGCAGGCACGCGGTCCGTCGGGCGCAAGGACGGGGTCGGCGCACAGCCGACCCCGGTGAGCCGGTACGTCCGTCGGCAGCCCGGTCGGAGGGGCCCGGTCGGCGGGCCGGGGCGGGAACGTCCGCCCGGACCCGGACGACAGGTCGTCGACCCGCGCCGCTGTCCACAGCTGTCCCGCACCGCCATGGTTGCGGCCCGTGCCGAAGGCCGATCGCGTGGCCCGCTGTCCTGGGCGCTCAGGCGCGGGAGGCGCCGACCATCGCGGCGAGTACGGAGTGCCAGTCCTCCCCGGGCTGTTCGCGCAGCGCGGTGGCCAGCCGGTCCGCGCGGTAGTGCCAGGGGTGGTCGAGGTCCGGATGCACCCGCTCGGCGAGCTGGATCTCGCTGTCGCCGGCGAGAAGCGTGCGCAGCTCGGCGGCGAGGTCCTGCCACGCGACGTGACCGCTCAGGGCGTTGGCCACGCCGTGGACGGCCGTGTCCAGACAGGCGGTCACAGCGCGGGCCAGGGCAGCCGCGTGGACCCACGGGGCGCCGTACCAGTCGCGCCCGGCGGTGCCCGGCCGTGGGACGATGATCGGCTCTCCGGCGAGAGCAGCCTGATAGAGCATGCCGGTCGCGCCCCAGCGCAACTGGTCGCGCAGCCGGTCGTGCGGACCCCACACGATGGGCGAGCGTACGACGCTGGCCCCGCCCCTGCCCCTGGTTCCGGCCGCCCGCAGCAGCAACTGTTCGCAGTCGAACTTCGCCTGTCCGTACGCGCTCAACGGCTGCTGGGAGGCCGACTCCTCGGCCACCCACTGCTCCGTGGGGCGGCCGTAGGCGTCCACACTGCTGACGAAGACGAACGGGCCGCTGTGCCAGGCACCGACCATGGCTTCCATCGCCGCTACGTCCACCTCGGGACGGGTGAAGGTGCAGGCGGCGTGGATCACCGCGTCCGCACTCTCCACGGCGGAGCGCAGGCCGTCCAGATCGGTCAGATCACCCTCGACGACGTCCACACCGTCCCCGGCCACCAGGTGTGCCGACTCGGGACGGACCAGTGCGAGTACCGGCCTTCCCTGAGCGGCGAGTTCGCGCAGGACGAACGCTCCGACGCCGCCCGTGCCGCCGGTCACCAGCACGGTGCCCTCGCGTGCCCGCCGGGTACGCGACGCCGGCGGGGCCGTCGAGGCGGCCGCTGCCGCCCGTTCCCTCTCACGCGCGTCGAGCAGCGCGGCGAGTGCGCGCGGTGTCCGGTTCTGCATCACATCGAGACCGGTCAGCGGCAGCTTGAGCCCGGTGCGCAAGCGCTCGGCGAGTTGCACGGCGATCAGGGAGTGGCCACCGAGGGCGAAGAAGTCGTCGTCCGGTGCGGGGGTCCGGCCCAGCAAAGCGGCGAAGGCCGCCGTCACCGCGTGCGCACGGTCCCCGTGCAGTGCGGAGGCTGATGGCGCGCCGGGCAGCCGGCCGGCGTCCAGTGCGCCGTCGGCGGTCCGCGGCATCGCGTCCAGCAGCGTCACAGCGGCCGGGACGAGCTCCCGGGCGAGCGCGGACCGGAGATGGGTGCGCAACTCGGCGGGCGAAGGGCCCCCGGTCTCCCGCAGGACGGCATAGGCGATCAGCGGTCCGGTCGCCGGCTTGCGCACTGACGCATCGCTCACCTGCGGATGCATCCGCAGCCGGATCTCGGCCGGATGGCAGTCGTCGTCGGCCGGGACCGCCCACGGCAGGCCGGGCAGCTGTGACAGTGTCAGCTCCGGGTCGACGGCGACCGCGGCCAGCAGGTCGGCGAAGGCGTCCGCCAGCTGGTCTCCCGCCTCCGTCGCCAGCGCTGCCTGCCCGTACTGGACCAGGCCGGCGGGCTCCTGGGTGTCCATGAGGCCGAACGACAGGTCGAACTTGGCCTCGCCGAGGCCGACGTCGATCTGCTCGGCGACCGTGCCGGGCAGCTGGAGCGCGGTGGGCTCCCGCAGGACGTCCGCAGTGACCCGTACCAGCGGCGTGCCGTCGGCGTCCCGCGCGGCGGCGCCGAGCCGCTCCAGGATCAGGTCGAAGGGAACGTCCCGGTGTTCCTGGGCCTCCAGCAGCGCGTCCCGCACCCGGTCCACAACCGTCCCGAACTCCGGGTCGCCGGCCAGGTCCACACGTACCGGAAGGGTATTGACGCACAGCCCGACGAGACCGCGCATGGCCGCCCCTTCGCGGTGGGTGCCGGCGCAACCGATGACCACATCGTCCTCGCCGGTGAGCCGATGCAGCGCGGCGAAGGCAGCGGCGAGGGACACCGTGAAGAGGGTGGCCCGGTGCCGCCTGCCCAGCTCGCGCAGTGCGGGTACCACCGAGGCGCCCAGCTTCGCGGTGCGGGTGACGGCCGGGCGCGTGCCCAGGCCGGCGGAAGGGGGCGCGGGCCGGGGCAGCCGCAGCGGTACGGCTCCGGCGAGCCGGCGCGCCCAGTGATCCAGACCTTCATCGAGGCGGCCGGCCGCCTCGTGCTCGCGGCGCGCGTGGTCCGTGTACTGCGGCGGCTCCGGCTGTTCGTGAGGGCGTCCGTCCACGGCAGCTGCGTACAGCTGCGTCAGTTCGTCTGCGACGGTCTCCAGCGATCCGCCGTCGACGGTGATGTGGTGGAAGGTCAGCAGCACGGTGTGGTCCTGGGGGCCGTGCCGCAGCACCAGGGCGCGCGGCACGGGACCCGCAGCCAGGTCGAACGGACGGCGCGCCTCCTCGGCGAGCCTCTGCACGCCGTCGCCGTCGACCTCCACCACCGGCACAGCGATGGTGTCGGGCGCGGGGAGCGTCTCCTGGTACGGCTCGTCGCCGCGCTGACCGTAACGGGTACGCAGGATGGCGTGGCGTCGTACGAGCGTGGTGAGTGCGACGGTGAAGGCGTCCACGTCGAACGGCCCGCGCAGCCGGGTGGCGAAGGGCACGCTGTAGAGGGAGCCGCCCTGGCCGAGGCGGTCCATCAGCCACATCCGGCGCTGGGCGTGGGAGAGCGGGGCGGGCCCCTGGTCGTGGACGGCGGTGGGGACCGTCGCGGCTGGACGGGTGCCGGCGCGGGCCCGGGCCCTGCGCAGCAGTTCCTCCTGCAGCGCGGCGGAGCTGGGGGTGCTGTCAGTGACCATCGGTGTCCTCCGGCGCGTCGGGATGGAGATCGCTGTGGTCGACCAGCAGGGCGCGCTCGACGAGCGCGGCCTGTCCGGCCACCGTGGGGGCGGCGAAGAAGTCGGGCAGGGACAGCTCCACTCCGAGCTCCTCCCGCAGGTCGTCCGTGACGACCAGGGCCAGCAGGGAGTGGCCGCCGTAGGCGAGGAAGTCGGCGTCCGGCCGGTTCACTTCGCAGCCCAGGCTGCGGCTCCACACCTCGGCGACGGCCTGCTGGATCGGGGTCAGCGCCTGGGTGGCGTCCTCGGCGGTGGCGGTGCCGTGAAGAGCGGTGAGCGCGCGCCGGTCCACCTTGCCGGAGACCGTCAGGGGCAGCCGCTCCACAAGGGTCAGCTCGTCGGGGACCAGATGGGCGGGCAGCTGTTCGGCGAGCCGCGCCCTCAGCGTCTCGGCACGGGGTACCGGTCCGGGTGCGGCTACGACGAAGGCGGCCAGGCGGGCGTCGTCCGCCGCGGGCCGGCGCACGGTCACGGCGGCGTCGTCCACCTCCGCCTGCTCGCGCAGGATGTGCTCGACCTCGCCCGGCTCGATGCGGAATCCGCGGACCTTGACCTGATCGTCGACGCGGCCGTGAAAGTCCAGCACTCCGTCCGGGCGCAGCGAGACCAGGTCGCCGGAGCGGTACAGGCGGCCCAGCGACGCATGGTCCACGAAGCGTTCGGCGGTCAGCTCCGGCCGTCCCGCGTATCCGCCTGCCAGACGGCTGCCTCCGATCCACAGTTCACCGTGCTCGCCCCGCGAGACCGGCTGCCCGGTCCCGTCCAGGACGTGTGTGACGGCACCGGCGATCGGGCGACCGATCGGCACCGGGCCGTCACAGTCCGCGTCGGTGACCCGGTGGGCCGTGGCGAAGGTCGTCGTCTCCGTCGGCCCGTAGCCATTGACCAACTCCAGCCAGGGGAACGCGCGCAGCACCGCCCGGGCGTGCTGGGCGGCCATCGCCTCGCCTCCCACCACCACCGTGCGGAGCACCGAGAACACCCGGGAGCGGCGGGCAGCCAGCTGGTGGAACAGCGCCGTGGTGAAGAACGCCACGGTGACGCCGTGCCGCTCCACCTGCTGGGCCAGATCCTCGAAGGAGGGCCGCTCGGCGGTGCACACCACCACGGCGGCTCCGTTGGCGAGGGCCGACCACACCTCGAAGGTCGAGGCGTCGAAGGTGGTCGGCGAGTGGAACAGCACCCGGTCGCGGGCGGTGACGGTGGCGTACCGCGGAGCGGTGACCAGTTGGGCGATGCCGCCGTGGGTGAGCGTCACGCCCTTGGGGAGGCCGGTGGACCCCGAGGTGAACAGGACGAGCGCCGTCGCGTCCGGGCCGGGCTCCACCGCGGGCAGCTCCGGGCCGATCAGCAGTGGGTCGTCGTGCAGCGCCACGGTGGCGCCCGTGAGGGCCGCGGATTCGAGCAGCTTGCTGTCGCCGACGGTCAGTGTCGCCCCGGCGGTGGCGAGCATCGCTTCGATACGCGGACGTGGGTGCGCCGGGTCGAGCGGCACGCATGCCGCGCCGACCCACCACAGCGCCATCTGCGCGACGAGGGTGCGGGCCGAGCGCGGCACCAGCAGCGCCACCCGGTCGCCGGGACGGACGCCATGGTCGTACAGGTGTGCGGCCAGAGTGCGGGCGGACGTGACCAGCTGCGCGTACGTCAGCGTGGTGTCGCCGTCCATCACGGCCAGGGCATGCGGGGTCCGCTCGGCGTGCCGCGCCACCAGGGCGGGCAGGCCGGAGTCGTACGCGGACGGTGTGCGGTCAGCCGGCACGGGGCTTTCCTTCCTGTGGTCGGGGGAGTGCGCCGGGACAGTCGCCATCTCAGGCCACCGCCGGACTGACGGCGGCGCAGCGCTTGTCGAGCACGGCGGCGACTGCCCGAAGGTCCGGCTGGCGAAGCAACTCCGGTGCGCGCAGACGCACTCCGGTCTCCTTCTCGATCACGGTCAGCAGGCGCGAGGCGACGAGCGAGGTTCCGCCGGCCTCGGTGAAGTTGTCGCTCAGTCCGGTACGGGGGCTGTCCAGCAGGTCGCGCACCACCCGCAGGACCAGTCGCTCGCTCTGCGTCGCGCCGTCGTGCGGATCGCCGTTGCCGGCAGTGGCGCTGCCGTTGGCGACCGGCTCCGCGGGGGCCGCAGCCTGCTTCAGCAGTTGGGCGCGGTCGACCTTGCCGTTGGCGTCGAGCGGGAAGGCGTCCAGGATCCGCACGGCCGAGGGCACGGCCTGCTCGGGAAGCCAGGCGCGCACCGCGGACAGCAGCTCCTCAGCGGTCGCTCCGTCGGATGCCAGGACGTACGCCACCAGGCGGGCGCTCGCGTCGGCGGAACGGGGCGCGGTGACGACCGCGCTGCGCACCGACGGGTTCTGTTCGAGCGCGGCCTCCACCTCGGCCGGTTCGATCCGTACCCCGCTGATCTTCACCTGATCGTCGAGACGGCCGAGGAACTCCAGCCTGCCGTCGTCCAGCATCCGCACCCGGTCCCCGGTGCGGTACACGCGCTCTGTCCGCCCCGCGTCGATCCCCGCGGGCGGGGCGGTGAACCGCCGCGCCGTCAGTTCCGGGTCCAGATAGCCGAGTGCCAGGCACGTGCCGCCGATGCACAGTTCGCCGGCCTCACCGCGGGCGACGACACGGCCGTCCGCTGCGGTGACGACGACCGTGGCGCCCGGGATCGGAGTTCCGATCGACGGAGCGGTCCCGTCGCGCGCGTCGTCCGTGGCGCGCAGGGCGTGGGTGGTGGTGACGACGGTGGCCTCGGCAGGCCCGTACGCGTTGTGCACCGTGGCGGTCACATCCGCACCGGGGTGCCGGCGCATCCGGTCGCCGCCGACGATGAGGTGACGCAGTTTCAGCTCCTGCGGCCAGGGCCGGTCCAGCACCGGTTCGGCCATCGGAGTGGCCACGACACACACCGTCACGGCGGCCTCGCGCCACCATGCGGTGAGTTCGGCCGGGTCCCAGCGAACAGCGTCCGGAGCGGGAACCAGAGCCGCGCCGGACGTCAGGCCGGCCCACAGCTCCATCACATGCGGGTCGAACGCGACGCCGATCAGCAGGGACTGCCGGTCTCCTGGCGCCAGGCCCGTATCGGCGCGGTACCAGTCCAGCAGGGCGGACAGAGCGGGTTCCGCGACGGCGACGGCCTTCGGCCGCCCGGTGGAGCCGGAGGTCAGCACGGCGTAGAAGGCTTCCTGCGGAGCCGGGCGCGCACTCGCCACGGGAGGGGCGAAGGCCGCGACGGCCTTCGGGGCGGCGTTCGTCCCCTCTCCCGGCAGCGGCAGCGCGATCTCTTCGGCGGCCTGATGGCGGGTGGGCAGCACGGCGGGGTCGCCGATCAGACAGACCACGGCGACGTCCTCGGTGACCGCGTCGATGCGGCGCTCACCGGGGCGGGGGCCCAGCGGGAGATAGACCGCGCCGATCCGGGCGAGGGCGATCGCGGTCACGACCAGCGCCGCCGAGCGGTCCAGGCAGACGCCGACCAGGTCGCCCGGGCGGACCCGGTCGCCCAGGGCGCGAAGGACGTCGTCGGCCGCCTCGTCCAGCTGACGGTAGCTCCAGGTACGGGTCCCGTCGACCACGGCAGGGGCCTCGGGACTGCGGCGTACCCATTCCTCGAAGCGGGAGAGCACACCGGCGGCGGTGGCTTCGGGATGGGGGGTGCCGTGGAGGACGCTCGGCAGGGCCCCCTCACGGCCGTCCATCAGCTGCTCGGCCATCGGCTCGGCAGACGGCCCGGCCATCGGCGCGGCCCCCCTCGGCGTGTCACTCGGCATGTCGGTCATCACGACTCCGTCGGCGTGGTCGTAGCGGTGTGGGGAGCAGCAGCAGCGGTCGGCGTGGCGAAAGCGCCAAGGGCACGCGCCTGGTCGGACAGGACCGGGTTCCGGAAGAGCAGCTGCATCGGCGGACGTCCGCCGATGCGGGGTTCCAGCCAGGCCGCCAGCCGCGCGGCGAGCAGCGAGTGCCCGCCGGTCCGGAAGAAGTGGGAGGCAGCGGTGAACCGACTGTGGCCCAGCACCTCGCGCCAGCCCTCGGCGAGCAGCGCCAGAGTTGGATCGGCGAATGCCGCGGGGGCGGTTTCGGCCGTGGCGCTCTCCTCGGCCCGTGCGGTGGGTTCGAGTGCGGCGGCCAGACGGGCCAGCGCCACTCGGTCCGGCTTGCCGCCGGCCAGTGTCGGCATGGAGTCCAGCAGCGCCCATCGGCCGGGTACGAGGGCACCCGGCAGACGGCGGCTCAGTTCGATGTGCATCGCCTGCTCGTCCCACGGCTGCTGTTCGCCGGAGTTCTCCAGGAAGCCGACCAGGCGCGGTCCACCGGCCGCTTCCCGGTCCAGTACGACGGCACAGGAACGTCCGCCGAGCACGGCCGATGCGGCGGCCTCCACCTCCTCCAGTTCGATGCGGTAGCCGCGCAGTTTGATCTGGTTGTCGCGGCGTCCCAGGAAGTGCAACAGGCCGTGGCGATCCCGGTAGCCGAGGTCGCCGGTGAGATAGACCCGTTCGCCGTTCAGTGCCTCGATCCGTACGAATCGCGCCGCGGTGGCCTCAGGGTTGCCGACGTACCCCTCGGCCAGACCGGCGCCGGCGATGGCCAGTTCACCGACCGCACCGGCAGGCAGGGGACGCAGCGCCGCGTCCAGGACGTGGATCCGCTCGCCGGGCAGTTCGGTGCCGAGGGGGATCTCCGCCCCGCCCGCGAGGTTCTCACGGCTGATCTCGTGCACGGTCGAGCTGATCGCCGCTTCGGTCACTCCGTAGACGTTGAACACGGTGGCGTCGGTGTCGGCGAGGAACCCGCGCATCGCGTCCGCCGGGATGCGCTCACCGCCGAGTACCACCAGCCTCGGCGCCCAGCGGCGCTCGCGCAGCACCGGCCGCAACTCCTCGCGGGTGGCGAGGAAGTAACTGGTCGGGAGGTTGGCGACGGTGACCCGGGCGGCCGCCAGCAGTTCGGCGAGTTCTGCTCCGGTGGGTACTTCCCGCTCCGGTACGACAAGACAGGCGCCGGCGTAGAGCGAGGGAAGGACCTCTTCCAGCGCCACGTCGAACGAGGGCTGGGCGAACAGCAACACCCGGTCACCGGCGGCCAGGCCGAACCGCTCGGCCGCGCCGGTCAGATGGTTCTCCAGGGCCGCCCGGCCCACCGCGACGGGCTTGGGTATGCCGGTCGAACCCGAGGTGTGGATGATGTACGCCGCGCCGGCCACCACATCGGCAGGTCGCGCGGCAGGGAAGGAGGGGGCATCGATCGTCGACGTCGGCAGGTGTGCGGGCAGCGTCGCTCCCGCGTCGGCGCAGGTGAGCACGAGCGCAGGGCCGAGCCGCCCGAGCAGCAGCTCCAGACGGGTGACCGGGTCGGACGGTGAGAGCGGGCAGTACACGGCTCCGGTCCGCAGACAGGCCAGCAGCGTCACCACCGACTCGGCGCCGCGCGGCAGTACGGCGGCGACCGGCTGACCGGCCCTCACACCGGCGTCCCGCATCCGCTGCGCGAGGGAGGTGACCTGCTCGTCGAGGTCGCCATAGGTGAGCCGGCGGGCCCCGATCAGCAGCGCGGGCAGCGAGGCGTCGTGGGCGGCGGCCGGGTCGAGTGCGTCCCGTCCCTGCGCGACGGCGTGCGGTTCGGGTGCGGGATCGACGGCCGTCGCCGGGAGGGCGAGGTCGGCGAGCACGGTGGCGGGAGCGTCCAGGTAGGCGCGCAGCAGATCCAGGAAGCGTTCGGCGAGCAGCTTCGCCACGTCCTCGCCGAAGAGATCGGCGTCGTAGTCCCAGACCAGCGTCATGCCGGGCGCCCCGTGCCGGGGGCCCACTCCACGCCGGTCGTCGGGCAGCAGGACGACGTCGAGGTCGAATCGGGTGGTGCCGGTGTTGAACCCTTCGAACAGGGTGATGTCCAGGCCTGGCACCTCGATCTCGGGCAGGGCCGCGTCGTGCGCGCTGAACATGACGCTGAACAGGGGGTTGTCCGCGCCGGAGGTGTGCAGGGCCAGTGCGCGGGTCGATTCCTGGACCGGCACCTCCTGATGCGGCAGAGCCCGGATGAGGGTGTCGGTCACCTCGTCCATGGTGTCCTCGGCCGGAGCCTTCGGGTCCAGGCGAAGCCGCAGCGGGATGGTGTTGACGAACATGCCCACGGCGTCCTCGAACCCCCGCGGGCGGTTGCCGACGGCGGTTCCGACAACCATCTGGGTGCGGCCGCTGTGCCGGCGCAGGAGTTCCGCGAAAAGCCCGAGCAACGTGGAGAACGGGGTCAGGCCGCGCTCGCGGGTGTGGGCGCGCAGCCGCTCTGTCAGATCCGCGCCGATCGACTGCCGCAGCTGTCCGCCGTGGTGCCTGCGCCGGGCGCCGGGCCGGGTCAGACCGGGCAACGGCATGTCGTGGGAGGCGCCGCGCAGTTCGTCGGCCCAGTACTCAAGGCTTGCCTTCCGGGCCATGGTTCGTATGTCGTCGGCCGGGGCGTCGGCCTGGGCACGCACATGGTCCACGTACGAGGGCGCGGGGTGCAGAGCGACCGGCTCACCGAGAACATGGGCGCGGTAGACGGTGAAGACATCGCCCAGCAGGATCGCGAAGGAGTGCCCGTCGTGGATCAGGTGGTGCTCGACGTGGATGAGCCGATGCTGGTCGTCGGCGAGCCGCGCCAGGGTCCAGCGCAGCAGCGGCGCCTCATAGGTGTCGAGCGGGGTCTCGGCCTCGGTGCGCAGCAGCTCGGCGAACGCGGCCTCCGGGTCGGCCTCCCCGGTCAGGTCCACGCTGCGCAGCCGGGGGGCACAGGCGTCGGCGGCCCGCTGGGCGGGCATCGCGCCGGGGACAGCCACGAGCTCCAGGCGGAGTCCGGGGTGACGGTCGAGGGCGGCGGCGAGTCCGCGGCGCAGGGCCTCGGTGTCCAGCGTCCCCCACAGGTCGAGTGAGGCGGTGAAGTTGTAGGCGCGGCTGCCGGGCTGCACTTGTTCGTGCAGCCAGACGATCTCCTGCGACGAGGAGAGGGGAAGCATGGGCGATCCCTGAGGTTGTCGGGTCGGGTTCTTCGGATGCGGGTCGGGGCACGGTTGTGCTCCCCACCCGGGGTTCGCAGGCCGGTCCGCGGATCGCGCGGTCCGGCCGTGCTCGGTGGCTTCGGGGCGGCTCTGTGGTTCTGTGGCTCGAGGGGTGTGCGGTGAGCCGGCCGTGTACGGCTCGGCGGTGTGCCGTCTCCGTGTACGACCTCGGCGTTCAGCCGACGGTGACGTCGGCTCGCTCCGGGGCGGCCAGGGCCGTGCAGAAAGCACCGAACCCGGCTTCGGCCGTGTGGTCGTCGAGCACGTGGCGGTCCCACACCATGCGGATGTGGAGTTCCGGCCCGTGCGTGACGGACACGGCGAACGGGGCCCGCACGTGCCGGCCGTCGATGTGGACCTCGCGGCCTGCCACGTCGCTCAGGCTCAGCGGTGGACGGCGACGGGCGTCGTCGACGGTCAGCAGGCCGTCCAGTCGGCCCGACCACAGGGACCCGGCCGACCGCGCGGCGTGCACGACTTCGTCGAAGGGGGCGTCCGCCCGGTCGAGGTCACCCCACCAGTCGGTGGCCGTCGCCTCCGCGCCGAAGGGGCCGCCGCCGCTCGGGCCGTCGGGGACGTCATCGGTCCCCGCGGGGAAGACCACGGTGTTGAGGAAGCAGCCGACCACCGGTGCCGCGGCGGCCGGGCGACCGCCCCACGGGTACCCGATCGGTGACACATGACCGGCTCCGTACAGGACGCGGGCCGTTGCCCGGCAGGCGTCGAGCAGCGCGGGGAACGGTGCGCCGGAGGCCGGAGCGGGCAGCCGCAGTTCGGCCGCGCCGGTGGGCAGCGTGCCGGAGGCGAGAGCCTGCTGCCCGGGCAGCGGAGCGCGTTCGCGCATCTCGCGCAGCCGCCCGCCCCAGTACTCCAGCGCGGCGGACGACCCCGCGTGCTGCTCGGCGTCGAGCTGCATCAGGACCGCTTCCCGGTAGGCGGCCAGTTCGGCGGCCGCGTCGATGGGCGCGAGTTCTCCGGGGCCGATCCCGTCGCGGTAGGCGCTGCTCAGCTCCTCGACGATGCGTGCCAGCGACTGGCCGTCGCAGGCGGTGTGCTCCAGTACGACGGCGAGCACCTCTTCCTCGGCGTCCGGTCCGTCCTCGGCCAGGTAGAGCCGCAGCGGCGAGCCCTGCGCGGTCCAGGCGCCCAGGGCTCGGCGCAGGGTGGTGGCCGCGTCTTCGCCGGGGGCGCGAACAACTCGTTCCACCGGTACGTCCGGCTCCGCCAGGCGAAGCACGGGGGTGCCGCGGAGTACCTCCGGGTGGGCGCGCAGCACCGGGTGCCGGGCGGCCAGGTGGTTCGCGGCCGCTCGCAGCCGTACCGGATCCACGGTGCCGCGGGGGAAGGCGAAGAACATCGGGACGATGTCCGGCCGTCCGGCGGGGTCCAGGGAACGCACCAGGACGAAGCGCCGCTGAGCTCCGGTGACGGGCAGCAGATCGATTTCCCCGTTGTCGGCGGCGATGCGTTGGTAGCGAGCCAGGTACTGGCCCGTGATGCTGAGGTGCACGTTGTCCTCTCTGTCGTGGCTGTCACGGCCGCGTGCCGGATGCCGCGCCACGACGCTCGGGCGGGACGGCAGCAAGAAATGCCCGGCAGGCAGGCCGGAGCTGGAAGAGGGGCTTCGATCAGCCGGCCGCGACGGGCTCGGGGTGGCCGCCGGTGTCGCGCGTGGCAGGGTCTTCCGGGTCCTGCGTGCCGACCGGCGCGGCCGGCAGATCGCGCATGCGGCGCAGGGGGGAGAGCAGCAACGGCAGCGGTACGACGAGGAAGCCGATCGCGCAGACCCAGAGCGCGGCGCGCGGATCGAAGGCGCCCGCGACGGCGCCGCCCACGACGGCGCCGAGCGGCAGGGTGCCCCACACGAGGAAGCGCAGTGTGGCGTTCATCCGGCCGAGCAGCCGGGGCGGGCAGAGCGTCTGACGGAAGCTGACCTGGGCGACGTTGTAGACAACGGCGCCGAAGGAGACCACGCCGGAGCCGATGGCGAACAGGGCGGCGCCGGCTCCCGGTCCGGACAGCGGCCACAACAGTGCGAACGGCCCGGTTGCCAGGGCGGAGAGCCAGATGATGCGGGCCTGCCCGAGGCGGCCGGCGAGCGTGGCGGCGCTCAGTGCACCGACGAGTCCGCCCACGGCGGACGCGGAGAGCATCAGACCGATGGCGACCGGCTGCAGGCCGATCGTCCGTACCAGGAAGACGGTCTGAGTGGCCATCAGCAGCGCGGCGAAGAAGTTGCCGAGGCCGGTCGTTGCGGCGATGACCCGTAGCAAGGGGTGGCCGAGCACGAACCGGAGGCCTTCTCCGATGTCCTTGCGCAGGGACGCGCCCGGAACCGGCTCGGGCCGGCTCTCGGGGGTCCGCTTCATGGCCAGCAGGAACAGCGCGGACACGGCATAGCCGATCGCGTCGGCCACGATCGCCAGATGGGCCCCGAGGACCTGCACGAGTCCGCCGCCGATCCCCGGGCCGGCGACGTGGGCCGATGAGCGGACCGTCTCCAAGGCGCCGTTGCCCGCCATCAGCCGCTCCTTGGGAAGCAGTTCGGGCAGGTAGCTCTGGTGGGCCACGTCGAAGAAGACGGTTGCCGCGCCGGTGACCAGGGCGACGACGTACAGCTGCGCCATCGTCAGTACGTCGGCGACTGCGGCCAGCGGGACACTCGCCATGGCCACGGCGCGCACCGTATCGGCCCGGATCATCAGCGGGAGCTTCCGCATCCGGTCGACCCAGGCGCCCGCAGGCAGCCCTATCAGGAGGAACGCGGCGGTCTCGGCGGCCGTGAGCAGTCCCACCTGGAACGCGGGTGCCTTCAGCACGAGAACCGCCACCAGCGGGAGCGCTACCAGAGTGACCTGGGCGCCGACTTGACCGGCAGCGGCGCCGGCGAGCAGGAGACGGAAGTCGCGCATGCGCAGCAGACCGCTGGATGCGACAGGGGATGACGGGGACATGAGCCAGACCTTCACCGCCAGGTCGATCAACAGTCAAAACGCAAAGAACACTTTCGGTCGTTTCTCTTGCGGTATCTCCATCAGGTCGGCAAATCTTCCGCCAGAACAGGGCAACTTCCGGATGAATGACACGCGTTGAGGTCTCCCGGCAAGAGGATCTGTACAACCCTCGCCCGGCGGGCCTTGGTCGTTCTCGTACGGGGAGTCACGAATCGCACCTCTGACCGAAAATAGCCGCCCGCTCACCCTTAGTGTCCGAGGTGCCGACTCCAGCCGCTATAGGCGCTTCGTCCATGCCAGTGAGCCGGCCTTCCGGGCGGGCCGCAGGGCATGGTCCGGAGAGGTTCGCCAAGTACCCCGTTTCGCCGCGAAGTCGAACCTGCCGCACCGGCGCCAGAGTTGTATCCGATCCGGCACGGGACCGGCGGCGCACGGAGCCGTGCGCCGCCGGCTTCCCCTGGTGGCGCACAGCCAGGAGCGCGCTAAGCTGCCAACGCCCCGCGGGGGAAGTCCGGTCGAAGTCCGGCGCTGACCCGCAACGGTAGGCGGAGTGACGAACCTGTACGCAGGCCCGGCGCCCCGTGAGCCCGATTACCCGCGGCGGTGAAGGCTCCTGACAACTCGCCGTGGACTGCGAGAGGTGCTGCGCCGATGCCCGCAGGATCTGGTTTTCGCGGGCTGGAACTACGGCTTCACTGAGGGGGAAGGCTTCACCCCCGCCGAGCTGGAGAGGGTCGGTATCGGCTCGTACGTGCTGACCGAGTCCTGCCGCAACGGGCGCGGCAAGGCTCGTGGCGTGATGCCGCCGCTCGAAGCGCTCTACGCCGATCTGCGGAATCTGGGGAAGCTCTTCGACGTCGAGGACCGCGCCGAAGCCCTTGTCGCGAAGTTCCGGAAGCAGGTGACCGAAGCGCAGGCGAAGGCCCCGAAGGGAGCCGACCGGCCCCGCGTCTTCCTCTACGACGGCGGCCGCGACAGGCCTCTACTTCAGGCGCGTACGCGGGGCCGCACGACATCATCACCAAGGCCGGCGGCGACCACGTCATGAAGGACCTCAACGACAGCTGGACGACCGTCGGTTGGGAGACCGTCGTCGAGCGGGACCCCGAAGTGATCGTGATCAACGACTACGGGGACACCGGCGCCGAGCAGAAGAGGAAGTTCCTGAAGTCCTACCCGCCGCTCGCGGATGTCTCGGCGATCAAGCACGACCGCATCGTCGTCCTCGACTACGCGGAGCTGGTGGAGAGCCCGCGCAACCCCGCAGCGATCGCCTCACTCGCCGCAGTTCTGCGCAACCTGCACCGGTGACGGAAGGCTGCAAGCCGGTGTCGTACTCATACCGCGGAGAGAACAAGTACGGCGTACACCGTCGAGGAATCCCTCCTCGTCGAGCCATGATTCCCAGGTCGCTGTTCCAGGAGGTGCGGTGAGGACTGTGTGCATCTGCGGGTCGGGCCACCGTGGCGACGGGACCTCACCGTCTTCCCCCGGGTCGCCCTGAACGGAGCGGCGGAGGTGTTCACCGGGATCCTGCGGAACTCCCTCCCGTCCGGGGCGGGGGCTCCGTTCTCGTCCGTACGGGACCGGCCGGCCGACCGCGCACGGACCACCGGTGCCTGCCGCCCGCGGAGGGCACGGTTCACTGTCTGTGATGCCCTGAATCGCGGCATTTCTGGTGTATGGGTAATTTTTTGATCAGGTGCCCTTTTGCTCGGATGCCCGTGACGGCCCTCGTGACGGCCCCCGCAAGAGCCCGAGGCAAGGAGAGAGCATGTCCCGACCCGTCGTTGTGGGAGTGGACGACTCCGAGGAGAGCCTGGCGGCAGTGGACTGGGCCGCGGACGAGGCCGCGGCGCGCGGTACCGGCCTCCGGCTGGTGAACGCCTCGCAGTGGCCGCAGCACCAGCTCCAGGCCGTGAAGCCGTCCCGCGAGACCCGGACCGACCGGGAGCAGAACCTGCTGGGCGCGATGGAGGAGCGCGTCCGGGCGCGCCAGTCGGGGGTCGCCATGGCCACGGAGGAGGTCGAGGATGCCCCCGCCAGGGCGCTGCTGGCCGCAGGCTCCGACGCGGACCTGCTCGTCCTGGGGTCGCCCGGACTCGGCACCGTCGGCGGCTTCATCATCGGCTCGGTGGGGCAGGAGGTCGTGGCGGAGGCGAAGCATCCGGTGGTGCTCGTACGGCCGGATTACGGCGACCGGGAGGCAAGCGCCGGCGCCCCCGGTGGCGACGGACGCCGAAAAGTGGTCCTCGGTCTGGACGTACGCGATGTGAAGGACGAACTTCTCGACTTCGCGTTCGACTTCGCTGCACGACACGCCGTCCCGTTGCACATCGTGCACACCTGGCACTTTCCGGGCCTTCACCACCATGCCGCGGCTGCCGGGCACGGCGGCCCCGACCCGGGGACCAAGGCGGAGCGGGAGTCGGCGCTGTCGGGCGCGGTGCGCCCCTACCGGGACAGGTTCCCGGGCGTGAAGGTGTCCGAGGAGACCGCTCCCGGGAGGGCGGCCGGCCACCTTGTCCAGGCCGCGTCCGATGCGGGACTTGTTGTCGTCGGTCGGCGCAGGGCGGCATCGGGCGCGCACATCGGTTCGGTCACCCACGCGGTGATCCACCACGCTCCCTGTCCCGTCGCCGTCGTTCCGCACGCCTGACACATGTCACCCGTCGCGGGTGAGGCGTCGCAGCGGGCGCTCCCGGCATCCTCCGAGCAGGATCGCCAACGCTGCGCGGCCCACCCGGCGCCGGACTGCCGTCGGCGGGCGCGCCGGGCGGCGGTCCGACCTGAGCCCACCGAGATCGGGGAACGCCCATGACCGACCTGGACACGCTGTCGGTGAACACCGTCCGCGGTCTCTGCATGGACGCCGTCCAGAAGGCCCAGTCCGGCCACCCGGGCACGCCCATGGGGATCGCACCCGTCGCCTACACCCTCTGGCAGCGGTTCCTGCGGTTCGATCCCCAGGACCCGATCTGGCCCAACCGCGACCGCTTCGTGCTCTCAGAGGGGCACGCCTCGACGCTGCTGTGGTCCCTGCTCCATCTGACGGGCGTCCGTGCCGTCGACCCGGACTACGAAGTGCTGGGACGGCCGGCGGTGACGCTCGACGACCTGAAGTCGTTCCGTCAGCTCGGCTCCCGCTGCCCCGGTCACCCCGAGTACCGCTGGACGAGCGGTGTCGAAGCCACGACGGGGCCGCTCGGCCAGGGGGTGGCGGACTCCGTCGGGATGGCGATGGCCGGCAGGTGGCTCGCCGCGCGGTACAACCGGGAGGACTTCCCCCTCTTCGACTTCGACGTGTACGCGCTCGCCGGGGACGGCTGCATGATGGAGGGCGTCGCCTCGGAAGCCGCCTCGCTCGCAGGGCATCAACGGCTGTCCCACCTGTGCTGGATCTACGACTCGAACCGGGTCACCATCGAGGACCACACCGGCATCA
This sequence comes from Streptomyces sp. NPDC002889, assembly GCF_042888425.1. Lineage (NCBI taxonomy): Bacteria > Bacillati > Actinomycetota > Actinomycetes > Kitasatosporales > Streptomycetaceae > Streptomyces > Streptomyces sp. NPDC002889. The sequence goes on along the minus strand of NZ_JBIAPT010000035.1, from coordinate 28,984 downwards.
CCTTCACCGAGGACGTCGCCGCACGCTTCCTCGCGTACGGCTGGAACGTGACCACCGTCGCCGACGCCAACGACCTCGACGCCGTCGCCCGCGCCTTCCACACCTTCCGGGCCGAGACCGAGCGCCCCACCCTGGTCCTGGTGCACAGCCACATCGGCTACGGCTCACCCGTCGAGGACTCACCGAAGGCCCACGGAGCACCGTTCGGACCGGACGGCGTCCGGGCGACCAAGCGCTTCCTCGGCATACCCGAGGACGAGCAGTTCTGGATTCCCGAGGAGGTCCGTGACGGGTTCGGCCAGGGCATCGGTGCGCGTGGTGCACAACTGCGCACCGCCTGGGAGAAACGGTTCGACGCATACCGCGCCGCCTGGCCCGAACTCGCCGACGAGCTGGAGCGCATGCAGCGCCGTGAACTCCCGGACGGATGGGACAGCAAGCTTCCCGACTTCCCCGCCGACCCCAAGGGCCTGGCCACCAGGGACTCCTCGGCCCAGGTGCTCAACGCCCTCGCGCAGGGCGTTCCCTGGCTCGTCGGCGGCTCCGCCGACCTCGCGCCGTCGACCAAGACCCGTCTCACCTTCGACGGCGCCGGAGACTTCCAGCCGGAGAGCCCGTCCGGGCGCAACCTCCACCTCGGCGTCCGGGAGCACGCCGCGGCGGCCGTCGCCAACGGTATGGCCCTGACCAAGCTGCGGCCGTACTGGTCGGGATTCCTCATCTTCTCCGACTACGCCAAGGCGGCCATCCGGCTGTCCGCGCTGATGGAGATCCCGGTCGTCCACATCTTCACGCACGACTCCATCGGCGTCGGCGAGGACGGACCCACCCACCAGCCGGTCGAACAGCTTGCGGGCCTGCGCGCGATGCCGGGCCTGCTCGTGTTCCGCCCCGGCGACGCGGGCGAAGTCGTCGAGACCTGGCGGCTGGTCGCCGGCCTGCGCCACGAGCCGGCGGCACTGGTCCTCTCCCGCCAGGCGCTGCCCACGCTCGACCGAACGAGGCTGGCCGCCGCCTCGGGTGTCGCACGCGGTGCCTATGTGCTGGCGGACCCGCCCTCCGGCGAGCCACAGGTGATCCTGCTCGCCACCGGATCCGAAGTGTCCCTGGCGCTGGCCGCCCGGGACGAACTCGCAGCCGACGGCATCGGGGCCCGGGTGGTCAGCATGCCGTGCTGGGAGCTGTTCGACCGTCAGCCGCGGGAGTACCGCGACGAGGTCCTGCCGCCGGTGGTGACCGCGCGGGTCGGCATCGAACAGGCATCGACGTTCGGCTGGGACCGCTACGTGGGAGACGGGGGCGCCCTGGTCGGCATGCACACCTACGGTGCCTCGGCGCCTCTGAAACAACTGCTCACGAAGTTCGGGTTCACCCCGCAGCGGGTGGCCGAGGTCGCACGGGAACTGGTGGAGTCCCGGCAGGAGGCGACGACTTGAGCCGGACCTCGGCCACGAGCCGTCCGCCAACGCCCTCATCCGTCATTACCGCGCTCTGAAGAACGGGAAGCCGGACATGACCACTGACACACCCATGCAGCTCGGCATGATCGGGCTCGGCCGGATGGGCGCCAATCTCGTGCGCCGGCTGATGCGTGACGGCCACCGATGCGTCGTCTACGACCTCGACCGGGAGGCCGTGCAGGAGCTGGAGAAGGAGGGGACGACGGCCGCCACCTCGCTCCATGACTTCGTCGACAAGCTGGAAAAGCCCAGGAACGTCTGGCTGATGCTCCCCGCCGGGGTGGTGCAGCCGACACTGGACCAGCTGGCCGCGCTGCTGGACCCCGATGACACCGTCGTCGACGGCGGCAACTCGTACTACCGGGACGACATAGCCCGGGCGAAGCAGCTCGCTCCCCGCGGAATCCACTACGTCGACTGCGGGACCTCGGGCGGCGTCTGGGGCCTCGAAAGGGGCTACTGCCTGATGATCGGAGGCGAGGACGACGCGGTGGCACGGCTGAACCCGATCTTCCGCACCATCGCCCCCGGCGCCGGGAGCGTCGAGCCCACCCCGGGCAGGACCCGCACCGACGGGACCTCGCCCGAGGGCTATCTGCACTGCGGCCCGAGCGGCGCGGGCCACTTCGTGAAGATGGTGCACAACGGAGTCGAGTACGGGATGATGGCCGCCGTCGCCGAGGGGCTCAGCATCATCAAGCACGCGGACGCGGGCCTGCGCCGCCGGGCCGTCGACGCCGAGACCGCCCCGCTGCGCGAGCCGGAGGCCTACCAGTACGAGATCGACGTCGCCGAGGTCGCCGAGGTGTGGCGCCGGGGCTCGGTCGTCAGTTCATGGCTTGTCGACCTGGTCGCCGACGCACTGGCGCGCTCGCCCGAGCTCGACACGTTCACCGGCCGCGTCTCGGACTCGGGGGAGGGTCGCTGGACGGTCCTGGCGGCGGTCGACGAGAGCGTGCCCGCCCCGGTCATCATGTCTGCGCTGACGCAGCGGTACGAATCGCGCGGGCTGGGCGAGTTCACCGACAAGCTGCTGTCCGCGATGCGCGGCGAGTTCGGCGGTCACGCCGAGAAGGCAGGGTGAACCGTGGTCGGCCCTTCCCAGCCGGAAAGCCGTCCCCCGGTCCCGGAGGACCACGTCATCGTGCTCTTCGGCGCGACCGGCGACCTGGCCCGGCGCAAGCTCCTGCCGGGGCTTTTCCACCTGGCCAAGGCGGGGCTGATGCCGCCCCGCTTCCGTGTCGTCGGCTCGGCGCCCTCCCAGGTCGCGCTCAGCGACGACGAATTCCGCAAGCGGGCACGGGAGGCGGTCGCCGAGTTCGGCAGGTCGAAGCCCGAGGGCAAGGCGTGGCAGGAGTTCGAGGACGCGCTGTCCTTCGGCGCGGCCGACCCCGACGCCCCCGAGCCGCTCCTGGAGGCCGTACGGGAGGCCGAGCGGGCCGTCGGCGGCACCCCCCGGCGGCTGTTCCACCTCGCCGTGCCGCCCAAGGCCTTCGGCTCCGTCGTGGAGCTGCTCGGCACGACCGGCCTCGCCGACAACGCCCGTGTCATCGTGGAGAAGCCCTTCGGCACGGACCTCCCCTCGGCCCAGGCCCTGAACGCGACGGTCCACGCGGTCTTCGACGAGTCCCGCGTCTTCCGCATCGACCACTTCCTCGGCAAGGAGTCCGTCGACAATATCCTCGCCCTCCGCTTCGCCAACGGCCTCCTCGAGCCCGTGTGGAACCGCGACCACATCAGCCATGTGCAGATCGACGTGCCGGAGAAGATCGGCATCGAGGGCCGCGCACAGTTCTTCGAAGGGACCGGCACCTTCCGGGACATGATCGTCACTCACCTCTTCCAGCTCATGGGGTTCGTGGCGATGGAACCCCCGACCGCCCTTGCGGCGAAGCCCCTGCGGGACGAGAAGGAGAAGGTCTTCGAGAGCATGCGGCCGCTGGATCCGGCACAGGTCGTCCGCGGCCAGTACGAGGGCTATCGCGACGAGCCGGGCGTCGACCCCCGGTCGGACACCGAGACCTTCGTCGCACTGCGCGTCGAACTCGACAACTGGCGGTGGGCCGGAGTGCCCTTCTACCTGCGCTCGGGCAAGGCGCTCGGCCAGGGGCGGCACGTCGTGACGCTCGGCTTCCGGGAACCGGCGCTTCGCATGTTCCCCCTGGCCGCGCAGAGCGGCACGGAATCCCGGAACAACGAACTGGTGATCGATTTCGATGACCCCGGCCGGATCGCCGCCCGTTTCCTGGTGAAGGAGCCAGGACCCGCCATGCGCCTGAGCGAGGCCGAGATGGTCTTCAACTACGCCGACTCCGTCAACTCGATGTACGCGCTGGAGGGATACGAGCGCCTCATCCTGGACGCGATGCTCGGGGACCAGTCCCTGTTCACCCGCTCCGACGGGATCGAGCGGCTCTGGGAGGCATCCGCCCCGCTGCTGGAGAACCCGCGGCCGGTCGAGCCCTACGCACCGGGCTCCTGGGGCCCCGAGTCGGTCGACCGGCTCATCGCGCCCTACCGGTGGAGCCTGCCGGACGCTCGCTGACACTCGCGAGCGGTCCCGTGCGGCGCGGGCGCGGTGCCCGCCCGCGCCCGCGGCTGCTCCGGATGACACCGGCACATCATCCCCACGGGCTACGCATGGCGCGGCGGGCGGCATCCGACGCCCCCGGCGACCGCCTCACCCTTCTAGCCTCGACGGCATGCTGGGGCTTCCGGATCACGTACGCACGTGCCTGTTCGACCTCGACGGCGTCCTCACGCGCACCGCGAAGGTGCACGCGGCGGCATGGAAGGAGATGTTCGACGACTACCTCCGCCGGCGCGCCGAACGTGAGGGCGTTCCCTTCGAGCCGTTCGACTCCGTGCACGACTACGACGAGTACGTGGACGGCCGGCCGCGCGAGGACGGGGTGCGCACGTTCCTCGCCTCGCGGGGGATCCGGCTGCCCGAGGGTGCGCCCGACGACGGGCCGGACAGGGAGACGGTGAACGGCCTGGGCACCCGTAAGAACGCGCTGGTGCTCCGTAAGATCCGTGAGGAGGGGGTGGAGGCCTACGAGGGCTCGGTGGCGTATGTGAGCGCCGCCAGGGACGCGGGTCTGCGGCGTGCCGTGGTCTCCTCGAGCGCCAACTGCCGCGATGTGCTGGCCGCGGCGGGCATCGAAGATCTCTTCGAGGAGCGCATCGACGGGATCGTCGCCAGGGAGCAGCGTTTGCGGGGCAAGCCGCAACCGGACACCTATCTGGCAGCCGCCCGTGCCCTGGGCGCCGAACCGGGTGCCGCGGCGGTCTTCGAGGACGCCCTGGCGGGCGTGGAGGCCGGCCGGGCAGGGGGGTTCGGCCTTGTCGTGGGCATCGACAGGGCTGGGCAGGCCGCGGAACTCCGGCGGCACGGCGCGGACATCGTGGTGAAGGATCTCGCCGAACTGCTGGAGTCACGATGATCAACCATCCCGGCTATGCGGTCGAACCGTGGTGCCTGCGCGAGACCGAGCTGAACCTCGACGTCCTCGCGCAGAGCGAGTCCGTGTTCGCGCTCGCCAACGGCCACATCGGATGGCGCGGCAATCTCGACGAGGGCGAACCGCACGGGCTTCCCGGCGCCTATCTCAACGGTGTCCACGAACTTCATCCGCTGCCGTACGCCGAGGCCGGCTACGGCTATCCGGAGTCCGGTCAGACGATGATCAACGTCACCGACGGGAAGATCATCCGGCTGCTGGTGGACGACCACCCCTACGACCTGCGGTACGGCGAACTCACGGCACACGAGCGGGTGCTGGACTTCCGTACAGGAGTCCTCCGCCGCACCGCGGAGTGGACCTCCCCGGCCGGCCGCGCCGTCCGCATCACCTCGTACCGGCTGGTGTCGTTCACCCAGCGCGCCATCGCGGCGATCGCGTACGAGGTGGAGCCGCTGGACGCCGGGGTCACCGTGGCCGTCCAGTCCGAGCTGGTCGCCAACGAGCAGATGCCGCACGACACCGGCGACCCGCGGGTCGCGGCCGCGGTCGAGTCCCCGCTCGAGGCGGAGGAGGACTTCGCCCAGGACACGCGGCTGCGCCTGGTGCACCGCACCAGGAGGAGCGGCCAGCGGGTCGCGGCCGCGGCCGAGCACATCGTCGAGGGCCCCGAGGGGACGGCCTGGTCGGCCGAGAGCGAGCCCGACGTCAGCAGGCTCACGGTCACCGCCGCCCTGGCGCCCGGCGAGCGGCTGCGGCTGGTGAAGTTCGTGGCGTACGGGTGGTCCGCGGAGAGGTCGCTGCCTGCCGTCCACGACCAGGTCGACGGCGCGGTCGCCGCCGCCCGCGGCACCGGCTGGGACGGGCTGCTCGCCGAGCAGCGGGCCTATCTGGACAGCTTCTGGTCCGGCGCGGACGTCGAGGTGGACGGGGACGCGGAGATCCAGCAGGCCGTGCGCTTCGGGCTGTTCCATGTGCTGCAGGCCGCGGCCCGCGGCGAGGAACGGGCGATCCCCGCCAAGGGGCTGACGGGGACGGGCTACGACGGGCACTCGTTCTGGGACGTGGAGTCCTTCGTCCTCCCGGTGCTCACCTACACGGCCCCCCAGTCCGTCGCCCCGGTCCTGCGCTGGCGGCACAGGACCCTGCCCGCGGCCCGGGACCGCGCCCATCAGCTGGGGCTGGCCGGAGCGGCGTTCCCGTGGCGGACCATCACCGGCGCGGAATGCTCGGCGTACTGGCCGGCGGGCACGGCCGCGTTTCATGTCAACGCCGACATCGCCGACGCCGTGCTGCGGTACGTGACCGCCACCGGCGACGAGGCGTTCGAGCGGGGGCCGGGACTGGAACTGCTGGTGCACACCGCGCGGCTCTGGCGCTCGCTCGGCCATCACGACGCGGAGGGCGTCTTCCATATCGACGGCGTCACGGGCCCCGACGAGTACAGCGCCATCGCCCGCGACAACCTCTACACCAACCTGATGGCGCGCCGGAATCTGGTGGCTGCCGCGGAGGCGGCGGTGCGCCACGTCGAACGCGCGGAGGAACTGGGGGTCGACGACGAGGAGACCGCCGCATGGCGGGACGCCGCCGCCCGGATCGCCGTGCCGTACAACGAGACGCTCGGTGTGCACGAGCAGTCGGCCGGGTTCACGGGCTTCCAGCGGTGGGACTTCGACAACACCTCCCCGGAGCAGTACCCGCTGATGCTGCATTTCCCGTACTTCGACCTCTACCGCAAACAGGTCGTGAAACAGGCGGACCTGGTCCTCGCCATGCTGACCTGCGGCGACGCCTTCACCGGAGAGGAGAAGGCCCGCAACTTCGCCTACTACGAGCAGCTGACCGTACGGGACTCCTCGCTGTCGGCGTGCTGCCAGGCCGTCATGGCCGCCGAGACGGGACACCTCCGGCTGGCCTATGCCTATCTGGGCGAGGCGGCCCTGATGGACCTGGAGAACCTGGAGCACAACACCCGCGACGGTCTGCACATCGCCTCCCTTGCGGGCACCTGGATGGCGCTGGTGCTCGGGCTCGGAGGAATGCGCCAGTGCGACGGTGAGAGCGGTGCGGGCGGTCTGGGGTTCGCCCCGCGGCTGCCCGAGCGTCTCTCCGGCCTTCGGTTCACCGTGCTGGTGCGGGGGCGCAGGCTGCATGTGGACATCCGCAGCTCCGCAGCCGTCTACACCCTGATGGAGGGGGACCCGCTGCAGATCCTCCACCACGGTGAGCCGCTCACCGTCACGGTGTCCCGGCCCGTGGAGCGTCCCCTGCCGCCGGTGCCCGTACAACCGGAACCGCAGCAGCCCAGGGGCCGTCGCCCTGCCGACCGCATGGGCGGCGCGGCGATGACCGGCGGGTAGGCGGTCGGCCGACCGGTCCAGGTCCGCAGCCAGGCGGTGGTCTCCCGGCGGAGTTGAGGGCGACGTACGGCTCGAAATCGAATCCTGGGCTTCCTCTGGCTCAGGTTCGTTGGTGTTACCGGCTGCCGTTCGGGTCGGGGCGGGACCGCGAACGGAAGGTGTCGCGGCCGGCGGCCACCGTGCCGGCCCCCGGGGCCAGCGGATGCCGGCGACCGGCAGCCAGTAGGAGGCGACGCTGCTGCGGCCACGAAGGTCCCGGCTGGAACAGGTCCAGTGAGCGCGCTGCGGCGCCGACATCTACAGCCTCGGGAGGCTGATTGGTTGAGCGATCACCGGCGAGATGCCGGCGATCAACGTGACCCTCTTCGATTGGTGCGTGGTTGCCCAAGTGGTCGTGGGTGGAGCCGTCACGGACCCCTCATCACTGCGCTGCCCGGATCCCGGGGATGTCCCGGTCGGCCGATGAGCGGCCGACCGGGACATGGGGCTCAGCGGAGGTCGAAACGATCGAGGTTCATCACCTTGTCCCACGCTGCCACGAAGTCACGCGCGAACTTCTCTCCCACGTCCTCGGACGCGTAGACCTCCGAGAGGGCTCGGAGCTGGGAGTGCGAACCGAAGACGAGGTCGACGGCGGTGGCGGTCCACTTGACCTCGCCCGTGGCACCATCCCGACCTTCGAACACGTCCTCGTCCGACGTCGACACCTTCCACTCCGTGCCCATGTCGAGCAGGTTGACGAAGAAGTCGTTGGTCAATGTCTCCGGCCGGATGGTGAAGACGCCGTGTGGGGATCGCCCCAAGCCGGTGTTCAGGGCCCGCATGCCGCCGATCAGAACCGTCATCTCGGGAGCGGTCAGGGTCAACAGGTTGGCGCGGTCCAGGAGGAGAGTCTCCGGCGACAGTTTCTCTCCCGCCCGGAGGTAGTTGCGGAACGCATCCGCCTTGGGTTCCAGCACGGCGAACGTCTCTACGTCCGTCTGCTCCTGCGAGGCGTCCGTGCGCCCCGGTGCGAACGGGACTGTGATGTCGTGCCCGGCATTCTTCGCGGCTTGCTCGACGGCCGCACACCCGCCCAGGACGATCAGGTCAGCGAGTGAAACCTTCGTTCCGCCGACCTGTGAGCGGTTGAAGTCCTGCTGGATCTGCTCAAGGGTCTGCAGCACCTCAGCCACCTCGGGCAGGTCGTTGACCTCCCAGCCCCTTTGCGGCGCGAGCCGAATCCGTGCCCCGTTGGCCCCGCCACGCTTGTCGGTGCTGCGGAAGCTCGCCGCCGACGCCCAGGCGGTGGTGACCAGCTGGGAGACGGACAGTCCCGAGGCGAGGATCGTGCCCCTGAGGGCTGCGATGTCCTCGTCCGTGACGAGTTCGTGATCGACCTCGGGGACAGGGTCCTGCCACAGCTGCGGCTCGGGAATCCACGGGCCGAGGTAACGGGAGAGGGGTCCCATGTCGCGGTGCAGCAGCTTGTACCACGCCTTGGCGAACGCTACCGCGAGCTTGTCCGGGTTCTCGTGGAAGCTCTTCGTGATCGGCCCGTAGACGGGGTCCATCTTCAGCGACAGGTCCGTCGTCAGCATCATGGGAGCGTGCCTCTTCGACGGATCGTGAGCATCAGGCACGGTGCCCTTGGCCGAGGGATCCGTGGGAGTCCACTGCTTCGCACCGGCGGGGCTCGTCGTCAGCTCCCAGTCGTACCTGAACAGGTTGTCCAGGTACCCGTTGTCCCACTTCGTCGGCTCGGAAGTCCATGCGCCCTCAAGCCCACTGGTGAGCGCGTCTGCGCCTTTGCCGCTGCCGTAAGCGTTCCTCCAGCCGAGGCCCTGCTGCTCGATGGGGCTGGCCTCGGGTTCGGGGCCGATGTACTCGGCATCGACCGCACCGTGACACTTGCCGAACGTGTGGCCGCCGACGATGAGCGCAACCGTCTCCTCATCATTCATCGCCATACGCGCGAACGTCTCGCGAATGTCCCTGGCGGCAGCCATCGGATCCGGGTTGCCGTTGGGCCCCTCCGGATTGACGTAGATCAGTCCCATCTGCACGGCACCGAAAGGACCGGCGAGTTTCCTGTCGCCGCTGTAGCGCTCATCTCCGAGCCATGTGTCCTCGAGCCCCCAGAAGATTTCCTCGGGTTCCCAGATGTCCTCTCGCCCGAAGCCGAACCCGAATGTCTTGAACCCCATAGATTCCATGGCACAGTTGCCGGCGAAGACCAGAAGGTCGGCCCAAGAAATTTTCCGGCCGTACTTTTGCTTGACCGGCCAGAGCAAACGGCGCGCCTTGTCGAGGCTCGCGTTGTCCGGCCAGCTGTTGAGGGGGGCAAAGCGCTGAGCGCCGGAACCGCCACCGCCCCGGCCATCGGCGATACGGTACGTTCCTGCGGCATGCCAACTCATCCGGATGAAGAGCGGCCCGTAGTGGCCGTAGTCGGCGGGCCACCAGTCCTGCGACGTCGTCATCACCTCGAAGACGTCCCGCTTCAGCGCGTCGAGGTCGACGGTCGTGAACTCTTCTGCGTAGTTGAAGTCCTCACCCATCGGATTGGGCCGAGGCGAGTGCTGGAGGAGAACTTGAAGGTCCAGCTGATTCGGCCACCAGTCCCGGTTCGTTTTGGGGCCGGTCGGCGCGGGGGCCGGGGAGGGGATTGCTGGGTTCTCGCTTTCGCTGCCGGACACGTCCGTCCTTCTTCCTGTCTAGATGTTTCCTTCTGTGGTGTCGAGCGCTGAGACCCGCGCCTCGTAGCCCGCTATGGCGCCCGCCGGCTGAACGCCTGCCAGGTTCGCGGCAGGCGATGTGGGGATAGCGGCCGACCCTTTCCTCGCGCATGACGCCGATGCTTGTGTCTGTGCCGGCGTCCGTATGGTCGCGCACCGCAGACCGCACCGCTACGAGAACACGCAGAGCACCCCTGGCAACAAGAACGCAAGAGCCCAAAGTCGTTTGGGCCTGGCTCTGGCTCAATGGTTGACGACTCTCCCGGCCTCTCAGTCATGTGAGAGGAGGTGGCCTTTTCTTATCATCATGCTCACCCCGCTGACGTGAGAAGCGGAAGCGGAAAGTAATGTGCTGGCCGGGCACATAAGAGTGCGTAACACGATCTTGTTGAGGTGTGCTGGTCGGGCGTGACCAGCACGACGATTGCGCCGTTCGTGAGTGGGAATTTGCCGTGGATCGTGGACGCCGAACTGTGGGCGCTGATCGAGCCGTTGCTGCCACCCTGGCCGCAGAAGGCTCCCGGCCCGAAGCCGGTGGATGACCGGCTGTGCCTGCAGGGCATCTTGTACGTGCTCTACAACAACGTCAGCTGGCAACTGCTGCCGCTGGAGCTGGGGTCGGCTCTGGGCAGACCTGCTGGCGCCGACTCGGGCGATGGCACGAGGCCGGCGTCTTGGAGAAGCTGCACCGCCTCCTCCTTGCAGGACGTCGAGATCGACCGGTCCCGGGATATCGAATGCTGTACCCAGCCACGTCGGTACGAACAAGCCGTTTTGGCGTACCGATCGCGCAGTTCGAACATGGGACTCCTTCCACGAGACGGCCGGGTCTGATCTCGCAACGCTGAATGTCGGTCATTCGCACGAGTCTCTCCGTCCTTCTCCAGGAGAAGCGGGACCGGGCGGCGGGCCAGGTGCACGACGATGGCGAAGACGCCCCCCAGCTGTCGCAGGACATGGAGTGAACCTCGTTGCTGGAACTCGCGTCGTGCATGACGGTGGCACTGCCAGATGACGACGAGGGAGTCATGGGTTGAAGATCGGTACAGATGTAACGGCCGACACCGGTCCCGGCGCGGAGGCCGAGGCGGGGCGCACCGACGGCCGTCCCTCACCGCCGTCGGCAGGGCGTCGTGTGCTCCGCTGGTCGCGTCGGCTGGTCGCGCTGCTGGTCAGCATCTGTGCCCTGCTGGGCGCGGTGCGGCTGGTCGTGCCCGCCACCGCGGGCACGGACGGCGAGCCGCCCGGGGTCCGGCGGCAGCTGGCGTTCCTGCGTGAGGCGCTGGACGACGGGGCCGGCGACGAGGCGCAGGGGATGTTTCCCGAGGGCTACTTCTTCCTGCACGCGCTCTACGGTCTGAGCTGGGTCGAGATCGGGATGCGCGAACCGGTCGGCGAGCGTTCCACGGCACTGCAAGAGGCACGGTGGGCGCTGGACCGGCTGGACTCTCCGTCCGGCCGTGCCCCGTTCAGCCCGAGCCTCACCCCGCGGTACGGCGTTTTCCACCGCGGCTGGAGCAACTGGCTGCGCGGCGGGGTGCTGAGCCTGCAACCGGCCGGGCAGCGCGATCCGGCCGAGGTACGGCGGTTCACTCGTGACTCGGCCGCGCTCGGCGCGGCTTTCGACGCCTCGCGGTCGCCGTATCTGGAGGCGTACCCCGGTCAGGCGTGGCCGGTCGACTCGACCGTGGCGATTGCATCGCTGCGGCTGCACGACACCCTGCTGCCCGACCGGTTCACCGAAACCGTCCAGCGGTGGCTGCGCGAGGTGCGCCGGCGGCTCGACCCGCGCACCGGACTGCTCCCGCACCGGGCCGCCCCGGACACCGGCGCCCCGATCGAGGTGGCCAGGGGCACCTCGCAGAGCCTCATCCAGCGCTTCCTGATCGACATCGACCCGGTCTTCGCCCGTCAGCAATACCTGCACTTCCGCAACCGGTACATCGCCTCGCCTCTCGGCCTCGGGCCGGCCGTGCGGGAGTACCCCGACGGCATGGACGGCCCGGCCGACGTCGACTCCGGCCCGCTCCCGCTCGGCGTGAGCCTGTCGGCGAGCGCGGTCACCATCGGCGCGGCCCAGGTCCACGGCGACGCCCCTCTCGCCGCCGCGCTGGCAGGCGTAAGCGAGCTAGCCGGCCTGCCGATCCACACCCCTTGGACCAAGCGGTACGCCTTCGGCCTGGTCCCGGTCGGTGACGCGTTCCTGGCATGGTCGAAGACCGCACGGCCGTGGGTGGCCAAGGCGCAGCCTCCGCCACCGTCGCAGATCTCGGAGTGGTGGCGCATCCCGCTGCTGTCGCTCCTGTCCGTGCTCGGCGCCGTGCCGTGGCTGCCCGTACTGTGCTCACGCCCACATCGATCCGGGGTCCGTCGTCGGCGCCGTGACCGACGACGGACCAGCGCGAATCTCGTCAGGAATTGACGCAGACGTTGCCTGCCGACGGGTTGAGCATGCCGATGATGTTGAGGGAGTTGCCGCACGCGTTGACCGGGGCATGGACCGGCACCTGGATGACGTTGCCCGAGAGCACTCCCGGCGAGTTCACCGCCACGCCCTGGGCCCATGAGCCGGCCGACGCGCTGTCGGTTGATTCCCCGTTGACACAGACATTGCCCGCTGACGGGTTGAGCATGCCGATGGTGTTGAGAGAGTTGCCGCACGCGTTGACCGGGGCATGGACCGGCGCCTGAACGACGTTGCCCGACAGTACTCCCGGGGAGTTTGCTGCCACGCCTTCGGCGCCGGCATCAGCCGACGCGCACGAGGCACCGCCGATCACTGCCACACCGACGGCCAGCGCCACCCCTGCGCTTTTGATGAGACGGAACATTCCTTACCTCCACAGTGCCTGATCCGCCGACCGCGGCTCTCACGTTCGGCACAGCCCGCAGCTGGGCTGTCACCACTGTTTCGGCACGACAACAAAAGACGATTGCACCAGAAACCGAAATTCCCCTAATCGGACCAGTCGGCGAGATGCCGTGCGCAAAGCCGTGTTGCGACAACCACTGGAATCCACCCCCCGGTTTGCGAGCCCCGGGCCGTCGAGGAACTCGTGCGCGCCTTGCACCGCGACATCTGGCGCTACGCCGCCTACCATCAGCGCCGACGTACAGGCCGCCGACAACCTCACACAGGAGACCGTCCTCCGGGCCCTGGGCAGTCTCCACCGGTTCGAAGGCCGTTCGTAGGCACGGACGTGGCTGCTCTCCATCGCACGGTGGTGGACAGCCTCCGCCACGCGGCCGCACGCCCCAAGGTGTCGAACCGGGACGACTGGCAGACGGTGGCCGAGCAGGCCCAGCCGAGAGTACCCGCCTTGAAGACGGGATAGCACTCGCCGAACTCCTGGCGACCATCCCCGCCGAACGGCGAGAAGCATTCGTCATCACCCAGCTCCTGGGCCTGCCCTACGCCGAAGTGGCCGAGGCCATGGGCTGCCCGATCGGCACCGTCCGCTCACGTGTGGCCGAGCCCGCACGTCACTGATCGCCCTCCTGACGGGCACCGACACCTCAGTCGACGATGAGACCCCCGCAGCTCCACGACGTTCAGCGGCGAAGCCGTCCCCCGCCATGGCGACCGTGGCCTGACGTTCCAGAGGTTCCGCCCCGTTACGCGGGGTGGAACCCGCTGCGCCGGGTCTGATCCTGGGGCGTCTGCCGCCTGTTGAAGGTGCCGCGCGTTAGACAGGTGTGGTGACGGAGCGTGGGCCGGAGGACGGCGGTGGGGAGGGGGCTCAGCCGGAGCTGTGCGACCTGTGCGACCTGTGCGGGCCGTGACCTGGGACAGCGCGAGGTGGTCTGCTGTGGTCCCGGACTCATCATCGATCACGGTCGAGCCCGAGCTCGATGGCAAGCGGTTGGTCGTCGGAAGTTCGCGCGTACACCTCGCTGAGCTGGTTGAGCAGTACGAACGTCGGGCGTTCGTGGAGGCCGAGCTGTGGGCCGGGAAGATCGGGCGGGTAAGGAGTACCCGGCAGGTCATGAGCGGACCGAGGCGGCGCTCGTGTCAGTGCTGTGATCTAGGTTGCCCCCATGGCCGAATTCAAGGACTTCAACTTCAAGCTCATCGTCGTCGAGCAGCTGATGTACACCGACGAGACGCTGACGCCTCGGTTTCACCTCGACGACCTCCTACAGGAGAAGGGGCTCGGCGACGATCCCTGGGAGTACGCCTACCAGCACGGGCTGGCGTACAAGGTGGTGCCGGAGGCCCGCAGCCACTTCGAGTCGCTGGAGATCAGCGACGAACTCCTGGCCACCGTCGAAGAGCTGGTCATGGACGGCGGAAACCAGGTGTACACGGAGTGCTCGCCGATCTGGGACGGCGAGGACGACCTGTACGACGTCGCCTCACTCGATGACCTGGAACTGCTCCCGAACCTCCGCCGGGTACTCGGCTCAGAGTTCCTGGACCCGGAGTTGCAGGACACCCTCCGCGCCCGCGGCATCATCGCCGACTAGCCAGGAGCCCGGCCACAGCAGGCACTGCCCACCTCCCAGGGCGCCGTCCGCCCCGTGGCCCCCCCGGGCGCCCGTACTTCGGTGCCCCGCAGCCGCCCCTTCGGGCTCCTGGCAAGCGGCCTTCACCCTCTCCGCGTTTTCCGTGTACGCCGTTCTGATGGGCCCTGATCCCCCTGCTCACATCACGCAGAGCAGGCCACCGCAGTCGCTGGACCGCTGGGGCACCGCCGCCTGCGGCTGGCTCTCTGCCTTCCTGGACAGCCCCGTCCACATCGCGGCCGCGCTCACCCCCTGGGCTGATCAGATAGATCTCACAACTCGCGAAGTCGCGCGGCCTCTTCACAGCTGTATGAGGATGACGGTGAGTTCGTCACCCTGCGTGGGTGCGCGGTCGTAGACATCGGTCGGCCGATGGTCTCAGCCCATCGTGGAGATGCAGAACGGGTGGCCTGCGGGGTCCAGCAAGACCCTCCGCTGATCGGGGTGTGGTTGAAACGGGGGCTCCACGGCGCCCAGTGCCAGCATCCGCGCCTGGGCGGCGTCCAGCTCGTCGACGCCCAGTTCGATGTGAGCCTGCTTACCCTGGGTCGGGTCCGGCCAGGTCGGACGCCGGTAGTCGGCCACCCGGATGAAGCCCAGTCCGGGTGAACCCTCCCGGCCGAGCAGGATGAAGTCGTCGCTGGAGTAGACGACGGGCAGGCCAAGCGCGTTGCCGTAGAAGCGGGCCAGCTCGGCGGGGTCCGAGCAGTCGAAGTCGACGGACAGCAAGCGGATCGCGGGTGCGGATGTGGGTTCGGTACTCATGGGGGAGACGCTATGACGGGACCAGGACAGTTCCGGTCCTGGTCATCGGGGACACTTCGGGATGTGATCAGCACATCCGCCCGCCTACTGCGACTGGTCTCGTTGCTGTCCACACGGCCGACGTGGACCTGCCGCGAGCTGGCTGAGCGGATGGCGATCACTGACCGCACGGTCCGACGGGACATCGCCCGGCTGCGGGAACTCGGCTATGGCATCGAGTCCGACCCCGGGCCGTGGGGCGGCTACCGCCTCAGCGGCGGCACCCGGGTGCCGCCGCTGCTCCTCGACGACGAGGAGGCGCTCGCCGTGGCCGTCGCACTGCGAGAGGCCGCGCTGAGCGGCGTCCTGGGTGGCGACCAGGCCGCGCTGTCGGCGCTGTCGAAACTACGGCAGGTCCTACCGCCTCGGATCGCGGACCGGCTGGGCGAGATGGACGCCACCTTCGCACACACTCCCAGGCCCGAGGGCCGTCAGATCTCGCCCGGCATGCTGCTGGAACTGGCCGCCGCTTGCCGCCGTGGTGAGCGCACCCGTCTGTCGTACCGAGACCATGCGGGGAAGGCCACTGTCCGGGACGTCGACCCCTACCGCCTGGTACACACGGGCCTCCGCTGGTACTTCGTTGCCCGGGACGTGGCCCGGAACCAGTGGCGGACGTTCCGGGCCGACCGGGTGGTACAAGTACAGCCGACCGGATATACGGTCGAACTCGTCGACCCGCCCGACCCGGCGCTCCTCGTCTCCCGAGGCATCGCGGGCGTCGTGTACCCGCTCTATGTGACAGTCCGGCTACCGCACCCCATGGACCAGGCGCTACGGCTGGTCCCGCCGACGATCGGCACCCATCACCCGGACGGCCCCGATGCCACCATCGTCGAAATCGGCGGCAACGACGCCGACCAGCTCGCCACATACCTCCTCAGCCTGGGCACCACGCTACGGGTCCTGTCACCGGACCGGGTACGGGAGGCGCTGCTGCGCCGCACCCGAGACCTGTTCGAGGACAACGGGGGCGGTCAGCCCCGGTAGGGGGCGTTGCGCCGGGTACGAGGACTCAGCCGCAACTGGTGTCAGAGGGTTACCCGGCTCCTTCGGACGGAGGTGATCAGTGGGCGCTCAGGACCGGTCCGGGCGGCGGGGCCGCAGCGGGCGGTAGCCGGGTCGAGCTTGGCGAGTTCGGTGTCGACTTCCACGGAAATCGTGCCGAAGAAATTCACGTTCTCCGAGTGGGCCGGGGAGACATGGGCCAACAGTTCGTCGTCGACCGCGCGGCCCTCGGCTCAAGTTCGCCCGCGCGATGGGTCACCGTCTCCGATTGCCCCTGACGGGCGCGCAGGTCGTTCAGGTACTCCTCGGTCCGGCTGGTTCGCATCGTGCAGTTCCTGTTCCGAGCAGGTGCAGATACATGGCCGTGACATCGCGGACGGCGGCGTCGTACTCCTTCGGTCGCTGGGCGACGAGACGGGCGAACTGGATGCTCATACCGCCCACGGCACGGGCGACGGAAAGCGGATCGGCGACGGGGGCGAGCCGGCCGTCGGCGCTGAGCCTGCGGATGTAGCGGGCGGCACGGTGGACGGGGCGTTCCTGGATCTCATCCCACAACTCCCTGACGTCACCGTCGGTCTGCGCCTGTTGCTCGAGCAGCCGCAGCAGTGGCAGGTGCCGGGCGTAGGCGGAGATGAAGGCGGCCGTGGACGCCTCGGCGACCGCGGCGGCGTTGTCCAGGTCGACGCCCGGCACGTCCTGGGCGGCGAGGAACGCGTCCCGTACGCGGACCGCCAGCACGCGGAAGATCTCCTCCTTCGAGGCGAAGTAGACGTAGAAGCTCGCCCGTGAGAACTCGGCCTCGGCCGTGATGTCGGCGATGGTCGCGAGCCCGTAGCCGCGGCGCGCGAAGACCGACTCCGCGGCGTCGAGGAGCTGGGTGCGCGCCGGTGCGTCGGTGCGGTCGCGTGCGGTTCTGGTCGCCCAGGGCTGTTGTCTGCGTGCCACGCGGCGAGCTTATTGACGTTGACGCCAATGTCAATGAGCATGGCGGCGCCGTCTCGTGTCGGATTTGCTGGAGGACTCATGGGTTCTGACGCCGTATTGGTCGCCAATCGCGGGGAGATCGCCGTACGGGTGCTGCGGGCCGCGGCGGAAGCGGGGATGCGGACGGTGGCCGTGTACGCCGAGGACGACGTGCAAGCGGCCCATGTGCGTCTCGCCGACGAGGCGCATCCGCTGCCCGGCACGGGGTCGGCCGCGTATCTGGACGGCGGCGCGGTGCTGGCAGCGGCCCGGAAAGCCGGGTGCGGGCTGCTGCACCCCGGCTACGGCTTCCTCAGCGAGGACGCGGACTTCGCGGCGCGCTGCGCGGGCGAGGGCATCGTGTTCGTCGGCCCCGACCCGGAGGTGATCGCCCTCTTCGGCGACAAGAGCCGCGCCAGGGCGCTGGCGCAACGGCTCAGGGTGCCGGTGCTCGCCGGGACCGACGGGCCGACGAGTCTGGCGGAGGCACGGGAGTTCCTGACCGGCCTCGGGCCCGGTGGTGCCGTGATGGTCAAGGCCGTCGGCGGAGGCGGCGGGCGCGGAATACGGGCGGTCCGGGGCGCCGACGAGCTGGAGGAGGCCTGGGAACGCTGCCGGTCGGAGGCCGAGCAGGGCTTCGGACGCGGCGAGTTGTACGTGGAGCGGCTGCTGGCGGGCGCCCGCCACATCGAGGTGCAGGTGCTCGGCGACACGACCGGCACCGTCACACATCTCTGGGAGCGCGACTGCAGCGCCCAGCAGCGCCACCAGAAGCTGATCGAGACCGCCCCGGCCCCAGCCTTGTGTGCGACGGTGCGCGATCGGCTGCTCGACAGCGCCCTCCGGATGGCGCGCGAGACCCGCTACACCGGGCTCGGCACCTTCGAATTCCTCGTCAACGGCGAGGAGTTCCACTTCATCGAAGCCAACCCGCGCCTCCAGGTGGAGCATACGGTCACCGAGGAGGTGACGGGTTTCGATCTGGTCGCCCTGCAACTCCACCTGTCGGCCGGTCGGACGCTGGCCTCGCTGGGCCTGGGCGGGACGCCGGCGCCGCCGCGCGGTTTCGCCGTCCAGGCACGCGTGTACGCCGAGGAGCCGGGCGCACTGAACCGGTTCGAGGTGCCGACGGGCCCTGGCGTGCGCGTGGACACGGCGACGCGGACCGGGGACACCACCGGCACGCGCTATGACCCGCTGCTCGCGAAGGTGATCGCCCGGGTCCCGGAGGGCTCGGCTTTCGCGGCGGCCTGCGAGCGGGCGCGGCGGGCCCTCGGTGAGTTCGTCGTCGAGGGCGTACGGACCGGGATCCCGCTGTTGAACGCGGTGCTTCGGGATCCGGAGTTCGTCGCGGGCGGCACGGACACCGGCTTTGTCGAGCAGTTGACCGAACAACTGGTCGGCGGGCAGATCGAAGGGCTGTCCGAAGGGCCGTCCGCGACGTCGGATGCCGTGACCGGTGCCGACGGCACGGTGGCGGCACCGATGAGCGGCACGGTCGTCTCCATCGCCGCGACGGCAGGGCAGCCGGTCGGCGCCGGCCGACAGCTGCTCGTGGTCGAAGCGATGAAGATGGAGCACGTCATACGTGCCGAGAGGGCCGGAACGGTACGCGCCGTGCTCGTGGCGGTGGGCGACACCGTCTCCCAAGGAAAGCCGCTGGTTCTGCTGGATCCCGCGGACGGCACCGGGACCGTGGAGGCGGACGCCGCGGCCGTGGATCTCGACGCCGTACGCCGCGATCTCGCGGAGGTACGGGCGCGGCACGCCCTCACATCGGACGACCACCGACCCGAGGCGGTCGCCAAGCGGCACCGGATCGGCCGGCGTACGGCCCGCGAGAACATCGCCGATCTGTGCGACGAGGGCAGTTTCACCGAGTTCGGGGCACTGGCCGTCGCGGCACAGCGCCAACGGCGCTCACTGCAGGACCTGATCGTCTCGACCCCGGCCGACGGCATGGTGACCGGCACGGGGAGGATCGCCGGATCCCCGGTCGTCGCCATGTCGTACGACTACACGGTCCTCGCGGGCACCCAGGGGCTGCAGAACCACCGCAAGACCGACCGGATGCTGAAGCTTGCGGCCGAGCGGCGGCTCCCCGTGGTGCTTTTCGCCGAGGGCGGCGGTGGCCGCCCCGGTGACACGGACACCACGTCCGTGGCAGGTCTAGATGTGATGACGTTCCATCAGATGGCGCGACTGAGCGGCTCGGTGCCGCTGCTCGGCATTGCGTCGGGCCGCTGCTTCGCGGGCAACGCGGCGCTGCTGGGCTGCTGCGACGTGGTGATCGCGACGCCGGAGGCAACCATCGGCATGGGCGGTCCCGCGATGATCGAGGGCGGCGGTCTCGGCGTGTACACGCCCGAGGAAGTCGGCCCGTTGTCGGTCCAGGTACCCAATGGCGTGGTGGACGTCGCCGTCGCGGACGAGGCGGAGGCGGTGCGTGTGGCCCGAACATATCTGTCCTACTTCCGTGGGACACAGGAGAGTTGGCAGGCCCCGGATCCGCGGCTGCTTCGCCATGCCGTGCCCGAGAACCGGCGCCGCGCCTACGACATCCGGCACGTCGTGGAGGGCTTCGCGGACATTGGTTCGGTGCTGGAGCTGCGGCAGGGTTTCGGCATCGGGGTCATCACGGCACTGATCCGGGTCGAAGGGCGCCCGATGGGGCTCCTCGCCAGCAACCCGGGCCATCTCGGCGGGGCGATCGACCGGGACGCCGCCGACAAGGCAGCCCGCTTCCTGAAGCTCTGTGACGCCTTCGGGCTGCCGATCGTCTCATTCTGTGATACGCCCGGTTTCATGGTGGGACCCGATGCCGAGCGGACCGCGACGGTACGCCACTTCGCCGGGCTCTTCTTGGCCGGCGCCCATCTACGCGTACCGCTGGTGTCGCTCATTCTCCGGAAGGCGTACGGGCTCGGTGCGATGGCCATGATGGGCGGTTCGACCCGCGTCCCGCTGGCCACTGCCTCCTGGCCGAGCGGCGAGCTGGGCGGCATGGGACTGGAAGGCGCGGTGCGCCTCGGTTACCGCAAGGAGCTCGCCGCGATCGAGGACGCGGAGGCACGGCAGCAAGCGTTCGAGGAGCGCGTCGCCGAGTTGTACGAGCACGGCAAAGCAGTGAACGCCGCTGCCGCACTGGAGATCGACGCGGTGATCGACCCGGCCGCTTCCCGGGAGTGGGTGCTGGCCGCTCTGGACGGGCACCGGGCGGCTGCCGCGGAGGCAGGCCGTGGGGGATTCGTGGACACCTGGTGAGGGGCGTCCCTCGCGTGTATCAGCCGAGGGATGCATCAGGCGCCATCACCGATAGAACTCAAGCACGGTCGAGCGGCCGGTTCTGCCATTCCGCCATTCCCTCCACCACCTTGTCGGTGATCGTGGAGATGGTCTGCTTGGACACCTCCGCCCCGTAGACCTCGGCCAGATGCGCGGAGATCTCCCCGTGGGGGAGGCCCTTCGCTGACAGGGAGAGCACCATTTCGTCCACGCCGGACAGGCGGCGCTGCCGCCGCGTGCGTGGTGCGGTACGAAAGCCGTCCGGGTCACGATGTCGCGTCCAGCGGACACCTGGTGCGGTGGACCGACGATGCCATCCGGCCGTCGCGTACCGCGCGGGATGCGATTTCGGCGACTCCCGCGGTGTCGAGGAGTCCCTCCACACCGCTGGGCGCCTCCTTGCGTCCAGCTCCGGGAACTCGGTACCGCGGGGCAGTACGACGTCGGCGCCGAGGTCCTTGACCAACGGCTCGTCCTTCGGTGCCGCGTCGGCGATCACTCGGTACCCGTCCGCCTTGGCCAGTCGGACGACGTAGCCGCCGACCGCACCGGCCGTTCCGCTGACCGCCACGGTGGCACCGGCAGGAAACTCCAGCAGGTCCAGCGCCATTACGGGCCGTCAGGAGGATCATCGGCAGTGTGGCGGCCTCGATGTCGGACGTACCGGCTGGCACGCGGACCACCGACTCGGAGGGGACGACGAGGTGTGTCCTCAATGTCTCCGGGCAGGTCGGCTGCGCCTTGGCCGCCTTGGCCGCCTTGGCGCCTGGTGGTCGCCGCGCTGCTGCTCCTCGCCATCACGGTCACCGAGCCTGCTGCTCGGACACGCTCCCGCGGCATCGACCGCTGCATTCGAACCTGCCAGGGGCCTCGAAAAGAAAGTCGACGTTATGACCACCGCGACGTCACAACTTCCCTACAGCGAGCGCCAAGACGAGCGCTTACCCAGGTCCGCACTTCACGAACATCAGGCGTTTGATCATACTGTCCAGGGGCTGAGTCCTTCTCGGTCAGCGGCGTGGTGCGTCGCCGGTTCTTCCGCGCCGTACACCGGTGTTGGAGGCGAAGTCCGGCGGGACGTCCGGCCGTGGCCGAACCGCAGGGACCCCGCCCCGGCAGGCAACGGATCGGACGGGGGCGTCGCCACTCCTCGGCCGTTCGCAAAGGACAAGGAGTACGGCCCTCATGCCACAACAGAACACAGCGTCGCCGGACGCGGGTGCCGAACGGCTGGTCGCCGGTCGCTACCGCTTGCTGTCCGTTCTCGGCGAGGGCGGTATGGGCACCGTGTGGCGCGCCCGCGACGAGGTACTGCACCGCGAGGTCGCCGTCAAGGAGGTACGCGCTCCCGTCGGACTGGCCGTAGCGCAGGTCGAGCGGATGTACGCTCGCTTGGAGCGGGAGGCCTGGGCGGCGGCGCGCATCAGTGCTCGCGGTGTGGTGACCGTCCACGACGTCGCCACCGACGACGGCCGACCCTGGATCGTCATGGAGTTCGTCCGCGGCCGGTCGCTGGCCGACGTGATCGGCTCCCAGGGTGCCCTCACGCCGCGGGAGGCCGCGCGCATAGGTGCCGAGGTGCTGGCCGCGCTGCGGGCGGCGCATGGCGCCGGAGTGCTGCACCGCGACGTGAAACCCGCCAACGTCCTGCTCGCAGACGACGGCAGGGTGGTGCTCACCGACTTCGGCATCGCCACCGTTGAGGGGGATTCCGCGCTGACGATGACCGGCGAGGTCGTCGGCTCTCCCGAGTATCTGGCGCCGGAGCGGGCACTGGGCCAGAACCCCGGCCCCGCGTCGGACCTGTGGTCCCTCGGAGCGTTGCTCTACACGGCCGTCCAGGGCCGTTCGCCCTTCCGCCGAACCACCCCACTGGGCACTCTGCGCGCCGTCGTCGACGACGAGTTGCCCCCGCCGCATCGGGCCGGGCCCCTCGCGTCCGTCATCGAAGGCCTGATGCGTAAGGACCCCGACGATCGGATGTCGGCCGAACAGGCCGAGCAGGAGCTGCGCCTGGCTGGTGCTGACGGCACATCAGGCGCCGACACGGCCACGCCGTCCGCCCCGCTGCCCGCAGCGGCCACTGAAGAGCTGCCCACCGCCGAGTCCCCGCTCGGGGAGACCGCAGCTACGGTCACGGCCACGGTCGGGGCGCCGACCGTGTTGGCGTCATCGCCTGTCCCGGAAGACGTTACGGACGCCAGGGACATGGCGGCGACAGTCGACGTCCCCACAGCACAGGAACCTGCGGCTTCCGGGGCGCCGGCGAACACCGTCTCCGCCCCCGCCCCACCGGAAGCGGGGACGACGGCCACGGTCGACGTACCCACGGCCGCGGCATACCCCAACGCCCCCATCGCCCAGGCACAGCCCCCGCTTCCCGGTGCCGTACCTGCGGCCACCGCCGAGACGGCCGCCGCGGCGGCCCGCTCATCCGTCGACGCCGCCTCCCCGCCCACCGCGGCCAGCCCCGCCGTCCCCGGCGTCCCCGCTTCTCCCGCCCCGCCGCGTCCCGCGCCGGGGGCCGCCTCGTCTTCGGGCATCGCCGAGCCGCCCACCGAACTGGCAGGCCCGGTATCAGGGCCCGAACCCACGGCCGTTTCTGCGGTGCTCGCCTCGCCGGGGGCGCTCGAGATCGAGGGCGCCGAAGCGTCCGGTCACCGCCCCACGAGGCGGAGACGGCGCGTCGGGTACCTGACCGCGGCGGGGGCTGTCGTGCTCGCGCTGCTCGTAGGCGGTCTGGGCTATGTGCTCGGCGGCGGCGACGGTGAGGGTCGCAAGGGCACTGGTTCGCCCACGGGGCAGGCGCAGGCCACTGCCTCCGGTGCGGCGAGCAGCGGGTCGGATCACACCGCCGAGCAGCCCGTCTCGGTCACCGTGACCGGGGGCGCGACCACGTACGTCGGAGACTGCCCCCCGGCGGACTCGCAGGCTCCCTGGTTCACCGCGACCTTCACGGTGTCCGAGTTGCCCTTCCAGTTCTCGTACCGGTGGGTCTCGACGAACGGGTCCGTGATCGACCGGCAGTGGCGGACGCTGGCCTTCCCGGAAGGCGGCCCCCGCACCCATAAGGAGACGGTGCGGCTGTCGACGTATGCGCAGACCGGAACGCTCCGCAGCCGGATGGCCGTGGAGATCCGCTCACCGTTCGAGGCGGTGTCCAACTCTGTGCCGTTCTCGGTGACATGTGCCTCGACGACGGGCGGCTAGTCAACCAGGCGTCAAGGTCGGCGCCGCGCAGCCGAGCCATTCCCGCGCATCGGCCATACTGCAACCAGTACGAGTTGGACCACTGCCGGGCCGACTCGGACATGACCGGTCAAGTGAGCCTCGCTGGACCGGAGTTTTGTGGGAGTGACGTACGACTCTCACCCTCGTGGCGGACCAACCGGAGGGTGCGGTTCCTCTACCCGCACCCGAGACTTTCGCAAGGAGTTTCTGTGTCGTCGGTCATCGTGGGACGCACGGGTCCCTTCGCCGGTCAGAGCGTGGTCCTGGGCAGCGCTCCGCTGCGATTCGGACGCAAGAGCGACAACGACGTGATCATCGTCAGCGTCAGCGCCTCCCGTCTGCACACCGAGATCGTGACGGAGGACGGCGCGTTCGTCCTCTACGACCGCAGCAAGAACGGAACCTTCGTCAACGACCAGCGCGTCACCCGTCACGTGCTCGTGCCCGGCGACTCCATACGCATCGGCGACGAGACCTTCCTGTTCGAGACGCAGGAGGCCGTGGAGACGGTCATGGACCTCTCCCAGCTCGACCTGCCCCGCGCCAATGCCTCGGCGAACCCGGGCGAGCTGCGGGTCACGGTGACCGGAGGAGGCCCGGTCGGCCTTGCCTTCGCCCTGCTGCTGGAGAACGCCCTGCCGGGGAAGGCGTCCATCACCGTCTACGACGGCCGGTGGATCAGAAACGGCTCCACCGTGGTCTGGAAGGACGAGACCCAGGGCAACGTCCGCCGCCAGCAGGTCGTCACCGTCCAGAGCCGTCAGTACCTCGCCCTCACCGAGGAGATGCAGTCGGCGCTGTTCGACGCGGGCGGATTCTCCGAGATGTGGCCCCTGGGACCGGACTCCGTGGACGGCCGCCCGCCCCGCAACATCCGGATCGCCTACATCGAGGACAAACTGCTGGAACTGGCCAACGCCAAGTCCGCGATCCGCCTGGTGCCGAAGCGATTCGATCCCTCGGAGCAGCAGCACCGGCTCTCCCAGGAACATGTCCTGGTGATCAGCGAGGGCGGCCGGTCGCGCACCCGAGAGCACTTCGGGGACCGTTTCGGCGCGGCCGACTCCACGATCTACTCCCTCGACGGGGAGCACCTTCAGGACCTGGTGCTGGGACTGCGGGTCAAGTCCCAGCTCTCGGACCCCATGAGCGTCCTGCTGACCGTGGCGCAGAACCGGTTCCTGCTCAACTCGCTGCGTGGCGAGGGGTTCCTCAACATGAGGCTGACCCGCGAGGAGGCCGGCAACGTGATCGGCATCGACCCGGTCCGGCAGGTCTTCGAGGAGTGCGTGGCGGCCCGGCCCTGCCTGATGAGCCGGCACGAGGACAACGAGTTCGTCTGCCCGACCCATGGGACCCTGTTCCTGCCCGCCCTGCTGCGCAGCTCGCCGCTGTGGAAGCAGATCCAGGAGGGCCTGAGGCTGTTCGGCGTCGCCGCGGACGATCTCAGCGCCATCACCTCGTTCCGGCTGGACATGGTGCAGCGCCCCCGGTTCACGGCCCAGCTCAGCCGCCCTACCGCCACGAGCCCCGGAACCTACGGCTTCCTGCTGGGCGACGCGGCCAACGCCATCCACTTCTGGCCGGGGCGGGGCCTCAACAGTGGCCTCGCCTCGGCTGTTTCCCTCTCCCGCTCCCTCAGCCGGGTCTGGCAGGGCCGTCCGCTGCGCGACGCCGACTTCATCCGGCACGAGGCGGCAATGTCCATGCTCCAGTACCGGCACAAGAGCCGGGCCTGGAACGCCATGGTCACCACCGACGAACGAGGCGTGACCCGCGCCATCAAGGACATCATCGCCGACAGCCTGGAAGGGGACCGGGTCGTTGCCGAACCCGACGCCGGGCGGTCCGATCTGGACCTCTTGCTGGACCGGATGCGCGCGATCCGCGAGCGCCTCGCCCCCCGCCTCCCCGGAATGCCCAGCGACGAGGAACTGCGCAGCCACCTGTCCACCCTCGCTCCGTCGACCCTGCGGGCCTTGCAGGAGAGCGGCGCCTGGGACACGCTGATCGTCGGCGGTGAGGAGGCCGACATCGACATCTTCTACCAGTCGGATGCCCCGGTCTTCGTCGGCCGCCCCATCGATCCGCGCATCGTCGGCCAGGCGGCAGGACCGCGGCAGCCGGGGGCTCTCGACCCGGCGTGATGCGGGCACTCCGCCCCTGAGGTCGAACGTTCACATGCTGTCCCGTTATCAGAAGAAGGGGGCCCGGCACAGCGGGGCCCCCTTCCACGGGATCAAGCACCCATTCCGGGATGAAAGATCGTGAGAAACCGATCTGTAAACCCCAGCAGCTGCCTCCATGGTGTTCACGAGGGCACACATACGATCGAGGCACGAGCGCGTGGAAAAAGAGCCTGGACGCAGCGGGGATCCGGGAACCGGAGTTGCGAAGGGACTACGACGCTCAGCGCCGGCTGGTGTCGCGCTTCCGTCGTACCTCGTACCTGGCAGCTCAGCTGCTGCTACCGCGGCCGATGCTGCCCCATGTGGTCGCGGCGACAGCCGTGATGCACCACGGGGACAACCTTCTGGACACCGGTCCGAAGACGCAGCGAGCCGCAAGGTGGGCGCAGATGCGTCAGGTGCTGGACACAGGAGTGAGCGGTGATCCGCTGCTCCGCACGCTGGCTCACACCATTGCAGCCCACCCGCGGCTTCGAAGGCCCGAGGGGGGCGGTTTGGGTGTGGTGGGGGCGGGGCAGCCGTTCATAGGCACGGACGTGGCTGCTCTCCATCGCGAGACGCACGGTCGTGGACCGCCTGCGCCACGCGGCCGCACGTCCCAGGCTGTCGGGCAGGGACGACTGGCAGGCGGTGGCCGAACAGTCCCAGCCCCGTGGACGGCATAGCCTCGCCGAACTCCTGGCGACCATCCCGGACGAACGGCGAAAGGCGTTCGTCATCACCCAGCTCCTCGGGCTTCCCTACGCCGAGGCAGCCGAGGCCATGGGCTGCCCGATCGGCACCGTCCGCTCACGCGTGGCCCGAGCCCGCACGTCACTGATCGCCCTCGTCACGGACACCGACACCCCGCTCGACGATGAGACCCCCGCAGCTCTGAACGACCGCCAACGACGTTCAGCGGCGAAGCCGTCCCCCGCCATGGCGACCGTGGCCTGACGTTCCAGAGGTTCCACCCCGTTACGCGGGGTGGAACCCGCTGCGCCGGACAGAAGTTGTTTCTGATCCTGGGGTGTAGTCGATGTCAGCGGGATCGGTGTCGGCGGTCAACAGCACATGCTCGTCGCCGTCGAGAACTTCGCCGTGCCCGGAGATGCAGACGGCTAGCAGATCATCCTCACGGCGATCTGGGGACTTGGAGAACGCCCGTAGCTGATCGGTGAGTTGGGCCTTGGTGGGGTTCAGGCCGAGGTCGGTCTCGTGCCGGTAGCCCAGCTCTCCGGTGAACAGCTCGATGATCTGGTCGCGGGCCTCGACCAGCGACGGCCGGTTCCACTCCGGGGATTTGGAGTAGTGGGCGATGGCTGTGGCGATCAGGAACCGGCGAGGGGGGGCCGTTATCCCCCGCGCCGCCATCGCGCGACGAACCGCTCACGCCAGCCCCGCCGCGATCGCCCGCCACACACGGCGTCCGTCAGGTACGCCGTCGCATCGTGCGCGTGCGGACCGTTGTGCACCCTGACCGAACGGACCGACTCACCGAACGCCGGCCGCAAGTCCTTTGCCAGCGCCACCACATCACCGTCGTCGGCAATGTTCGTCCACGTCCGATCCGGCCCCACAGCCCGCACCGCACCACCCAACCCGAGTGCTGGCTCCAACCCGTGCAGGATCACGTTCGGAATGCCGAAAGGCGAACCGATCGTGACCAGCGCCCGCACCCGTGCCCGGGTCGCGCGCACAGCGCCTCGTACGCCACCACCGACCCCAGCGAATGGGCCACCACCACGCGAGTGTCGCCCCCGATTGCCTCCAGCACCCGGCCACGGGCGCGCGCCCGTACGTTGGTGTCCACGAGGTACCGGTGCACCTGTTTGAGGTCGAACACCATGGCCCGCAGCGCGATGCCCGCGAAGAACCGAGACCCCGACAGCGCCCGCAGCGCCGCCTGCACTGACCGCGGCGTCGCCGCGAGCGTGTCCGCCCCGGGACGCGCCACCGCCGGATCGGTTTCAGATGCCGCGCGCCACCACTCAAGAAGCAGCTCTCGTTCGAAGCCCTCCTCGACATCGGCGGCGCCGAAGACCGGATCCCCCACGGCGAGCGGCTCCCCGGCCGGACGGAACAGATCCCCATCGAACGCCATCGCCATGTCCGGCTCCGGCACAGCCGCGTCCGCCCAGGCGCGGCGCAACCCGTCGGCAAGGGCAGGCTGCCACTCCTTCAAGAGGGAAAGCTCCCCCAGGAGTTACTTGCCATTGCCGTGCACTCCCACCACACGCGCCAAACCGCACCGCCCCGTACTCGCCCCGCCCGTAGCCAGAACTGTAGGTGGCGGCCACATCGAACGCCGACGTAGACACAACCCCCGCACACCGCACCCTTCAACGCGCCCGCCACGCCCGACGAGGACGCTGCTCTATAGGCAACACGCCCCGCTCGCTACCTTGCACGGCGAACCAGGAGCTCCAAGACCTTGCGGGCGTCGCTGCGACGGGTCGGCGTGGGAGCGAAGACGGCCGCGAGCGCGACGACCGCGAGAGTGCCGACAAAGACCATGCCGCTGGCCAGGGCGGCCGACATGCCTGCGTGGAGAAGGGAGTGCACAAGTACCTCCGGAAGGGAGTCAGCGCCGGGCCTTCCAGGCGCTGACTCCATGAGCCCGCAGGCACCGGGCATCCGGCGATCTTCTCGGATGCTTCCGGTAGTGGCTGACACCGTCCAGAACGTCAGCCTATCCTTGGCCGCAACGCCCGGATGAAACCGGATGAAACCGGATGGCGGCCGCGAGGGGGACACTTGGCCAGTGATAGCCCGCGAGCTGAACTCGCTGCGGATCTGAAAGAGCTTCAGCTCATGGTCGGGAAACCGAGCGTGCAGGAGATCGTGAAGCTCACCGCTGAGCTCGGACCGCGCTTCGCTATGGCACGCTCGACCGTGCAGGACAAGCTCACCGGGACTAGGAGTTGTCGTCAAAGTGTCACGCCCACATCAGCAGCGAGGCGAGGGTTACGGCTGCCTGGTAGGACTCGGCGGTTTTGTCGTAGCGGGTCG
>NZ_JBIAPT010000034.1:0-77901 GCF_042888425.1 Streptomyces sp. NPDC002889 | reverse complement strand
GATCCCCGCATTCGTGATCACGTCACTGCGCCGATCCTGACGCCCGACTCAGGCCATCCGAACAGCCCGTGGTGCCACCACCGGTGTGACTGACGACATCCACCGCAGGACGGCACGCCGCTCCGCTCGGCGTGGTGATCGTGCAGCAGGACAGCGCCGACCTGGCGCCGCCGGTCGCCGCGGCGCTGGCGGGGTCCGGACTCGCATCGCGCCTCCCACTGCGGCGCGAGTTCGGTGACAAGCTCGCCGAGGTGTTCCCGTGACAGCTTGCAGAAGGCGTAATGGAACATGGCCGCGAAGTTCACACCTCGACACCTAGTAGTCCACCAGCACGTCACCGCCTACGTAAAGACGCGGTCAGGCGGGCTGCCACAGCTCGACCCGATTGCCTTCAGGATCGGTGACCCAGCCGAATCGACCGACACCCTCCATGTCCTGCGTTTCTTTGGCCACGTCCGCTCCCTTGGCTCGCAATTGCGCGAGCATCGCATCCAGGTCGCGGACCCGGAAGTTGAGCATGGTTTGCTGGGCGCGGGACCCGAAGTAGTCGGTCTCGGACTCGAACGTCGCGAACGCCGTCGGCCCGGCTCCCTGACGCCACAGGCCGTTCTCATCGGCGTCCAGGCCTAGGCAATCGCGATACCACGCGCTCAGGGCCGCCGGGTCGGCGGCCCGCATGAAGTATCCACCGATTCCAAGCACATGTTCCATGCCGCTATCCTGCCAGGACGGCGAAGGGGCGGGCTGACACCACACCATCGCCCGCTTCACCCCCCGTCTCAATCGCGGGGGAACTCATTAGTCCCGGCCGGTCCCGGGGTCGATACCCGTCTGCCGAGCTCCAGTTGTCGACAGGAGAGAGTGGCTGCGGGTGGTGCCCCCAGCCTGCGTCGACGCCTCCTCGCCAGCTGCGCGCCATCGTCGCCACCCACATCGGCCCCGACGCGGTGTCGCGGGTGAACGATCTGGTCCGTACCTTCCTCGCCCGCCGCGCCCCCGGGGGAACTGGCCATCGGCCAGCTGCTCAACGCGGCACACCTCTGCCTCGGCGGGATGCGGGCTTCAGGCCGCTGACAGGACCCGTGGATCTCGGCGGCGAGACGGGTGCGGGTGGCTTCGTCGCAGCCGAGCACGCGGGTGACCGCCACAGGGGTCCGGCTTGGGGCACATCAGCGCAGACCGTGAGTAGGGTCGGGGACTGGCGCGTAGTTACCTATCGCGGAGTCTGGTGGTTCGAACAGGGTTCTTGATCGAATCTCGGTCAGGGCTTCGTGGCCGTGGTCTTTTTGGGCTGGCGGGGGATGGCCTTGGGCTTGTCGAGGTGCTCGTACACCGTCGACCGTGGCCTTGGCAACGGGGCTGCCAGCACCGAGAGTTGTGGTGCGCGGTGAAATCCGGGATGGGGGCATAGCATGATCAACAGGCCTGCTGGGCGCACGGTCGGCTACCACGACGCCCGTAGGTTGTTCCCCCCGACGTCCACGGTTCAGTTCGATCACTTGCTGAAGCGATTCGGTATCCGCCCGGAACGCGAGCTGCTCAGCGGCGAGGAACGCTACCCCACCGACACCGTCTACGCGCTGGCGCAGAAGGTCGAGGTGGGAACCGTTCGAATTCCGCCACCTACAACCGCTGAACGGCTCACCGAAGGCTTCCGTACGATACTGGCTCTCCTGGTAGTCGGCGGGTTCCTGATCCTGATCGTGAGCTGTTTCATCATCCTGGTCCGGAGCTGAGCGAATCGGGGATCGACCGCCTGGCCGGCCCTGGCGCGCCCATCCGCGAGCATCACTTCCAGAGAATCGTGGAACCCGCTGTTGTACCGATTTCGGGGCTTGGCGGTTCTGGAGGCACTACGGCATGCAGCCGGGGTGACGGCAAGACCGACGCGAAGGATGCGGCGATCACCGCCGACCAGGCCCGCATCCGCCGCGACCTGACCCCTCTGCGGCCCGGCGACGAGCTGATCACCGAGCTGAAGGTCCTCACTGGCTCACCGCCGTGATCTCACGGACGACCGCACCCGAGCTATCAACCGCCCCCGCGGCCACCTCACCGGCATCTTCCCCGCCCTGAACGGGCGCTGGATCTCATCAACGCCGGCCCGCTGCTACTGCTGACGGGTTACCAGACCCCGGCCGCCCTCCGCAGAACCGGCGCCCATCGGCTGGCGACCTGGCTGCGCAACCGCAAGGTCCGAGGCGTCGACGATCTCGCTGCCGCAGCCGTCCAGGACGCCGAGGGCCAGCACACAAGCGTGCCCGGCGAGAACTGCCCGCCGCTCTGCAGGAGCTTGCACCCTGCGGAGTGAGAGCCGGCGGTGACTTCCGTGCCGTTGTGGTCCGCCGCGGCTGAGCGGGCCTTCCTGCCGTTGGGCCCGTTAGGGCCAACGGGTCCAACTGGAACCGACCTGGCCAGTCAGCGCCGCATGCGCCGGTACCTGTGACGAGTCGTACCAAAGAGCGGAGCCCTCGTCCTCGTCGACGGGGCTCCGTCTTACACGGAAGTCCGTTCGCGACGGAGGTACGGCGTGGAGCAGCTGGAGCGCGCGACCGACCAGCAGAGGGCGGCAGCGATCGCCCCGTGATGCCGGAGCGCTCAGCTTCGCGGGTGACGCGGGGCCGGCGCTGCCGCCTGAGCCGACGCGGCATCAGGTACTCGACGTGGTGGTCCTGGTTGCCCTGCTGGGCGTGGCGATCCCGGGATAGGCCCAGGCGAGGACGGCGGTGTCGTCGAGGGTGCGCAGCAGTGCGGCCAGCCGGGGGTCGTTGAACTCCCCGCGAAGCACGTTGTCTTCGGGGCGGCTGCCGCCGGTGATCAGGTCCTCCTGCGTCAGTCCCAGCGCAGTCGGTACAGGTTTGCCCAGCAGGTTGACCCTGGTTCCGTTCACCTTGTGGAGCCACAGCGGCTGAGGCTGGCGATGGACGGTACGGGCTTCCCGCTTGAGGTAATCGATCACCTGCGATTCGGCCGCAAACGGACCTTGATCCGCGAACTCTCACTCCTCCCACCTGCCCCAGGAGAGCGGTGGACACGGATTCGCGCCACTCGTTTGCTCTGGAGATGCCCAGCCAGTCGTGAGTGAAGTGGCCGATCTCTGCCTCGCGGCCGCAGAGGGCCACCCTCCAGGATTTGACTTCCGGTAAGTTGCCTTATCAGGAGGCGGCGCGGGTCTTGCCTGGTGGAATGGTGTGCGCCAGCGCCCCGGGGCGCGGCATGATCGCGGCCATGCTGATCGCTCATGAGGGTTGTTCGCCGACGGTCCACCCCACGGCCTATGTTGCTCCGACCGCCACGCTGTGCGGGGACGTGCGGGTGGGGGCCGGGTGCCGGGTGCTGTTCGGTGCGGTGCTCACTGCCGAGAGCGGGCCAGTGGAGCTGGGTGAGGGCAGCATCGTGATGGAGAACGCGGTCCTGCGTGGTACCCGACGGGATCCGCTGATTCTGGGACGGCAGGTCCTGGTGGGCCCCACCTCCTACCTGACCGGCTGCCGGGTCGAGGACGAGGTCTTTCTGGCCACCGGCAGCCGCGTCTTCAACGGAGCACGGATCGGGACCCGCTCCGAGGTGCGGATCAACGGCATCGTGCATCTGCGCACCGTGCTGCCCGCCGACTCGATGGTGCCGATCGGCTGGGTCGCCGTCGGCGACCCGGTGCGCATCCTTCCGCCGGAGGACCACGACGGGATCTGGGCGGTGCAGAAGAACCTGGACTTCCCCGGCTACGTCTTCGGCCTGGACCGCCCTGCCGACGGCGAGAGCCTGATGCCGGCCATCTCTGAACGCTTCGGCCGCGGCCTCGGCCGCCACAGCAACGACCAACAGATCTGAGCCCCCGACGGAGGGGCTCGGCCCTGCCATCCACCGCTCGGCTCCACCAGGCAAGCCGCGATGAGTGCCCGCGACCAGCCACCGGCACCTTTGCCGTCGGCGAGCGACGGTCACAGTCGCCCTTTCAGGGGGCCCAGCGCTGTCGATACTCGTGAACACTCCGGTCCGGTCCCGACAGCCTGGTGCCTCCCGAACCGCTGTCGAAGCGATGTCCTTTCTCGGGTTCTGGCGCAACAACTGCGGCTCGCGCACGCAGTGTGACGGGCCTAGCCGAAGCCACCGTTGCTTTTCAGCAGTTGACCGTTGATCCACTGGCCTTGTCGTGAGCACAGGAAGTCCACGAGGTGCGCGGTGTCCTGCGGCGTGCCGAGGCGGGCGAGCGGCGTCTGGGTGATGCAGCTCTCCTGCACTTCTGTGGCCATCCAGCCCGTATCGATCGGCCCGGGGTTGATGACATTGGCGGTGACGCCCAGGTGGGCGAATTCCTGGGCCGCGGCCAAGGTGATGCGGTCCAGGGCGCCCTTGCTCGCGCCATAGGGCAGGTTGCCGACGGTGTGGTCACTGGTGAGGCTGACGATCCGGCCTGTTCCGTTGGTGCCGCGAAAGCGCAGGCCGTACTCGCGGATCAACAGCCAGGTGGCGCGTGCGTTGACGGCGAAGTGCCGGTCGAAGCTTTCGAGGGTGGTGTCGAGCAGGCCGGAGTCGACGGACTCGCAGTGGCACATCACCAGGGCTGTGACCTTTCCCAGCCGGCGTTCAGCCTCGTTGAAGATTCGCGCGGGGGCACCGGGATCGGCGAGGTCCGCTTCGATCGCCGCAGTGCTCGCGCCGTGGTCGGCAAGGGCACCGTCGATCGCGGCGGTTGCCCCTTGCTCAACCCCCCAGAGCATGCGCTTGTCATAAGGGGTCCAATACGTAAAGGCGATGTCCCAGCCAGAGACTGCCAGTTGACGGGCGATACCTGCGCCGATGCCGACGGTTCGGCCCACGCCGGTTACCAGCACGAGCGGGCGGGCTGCGTCAGAGGCATCGGCCTGGTTCTTATCGATGGTAATCACGGGAGGGGATAGTCCGGTACGGGCCCGATGCTGGCAACTGCTTTGGCGTAGATGGCGCATACGAATGGCCGCATTCGTCTGAGGGCGATGACTCTCGGCACGGCCGCCGTCCCCGACAACTACGGCACCCACAAGACGGAGCCGGTCCGGAGGTGGCTGCTGGCCCAACCCCGCTTCCACCTGCACTTCACCCCGACCGGCTCGTCCTGGCTGAACCTGGTCGAGCGGTGGTTCGCCGAGCTCACCTGCAAGAAGCTCCAGCGCAGCGTCCACCGCTCGGTCCCCGCCCTCGAACGCGACATCCGCGCTTGGATCAAAGACTGGAACGCCAACCCCCGCCCACATGTGCGGCACAAGACCGGCGACCAGATCCTCAACAGCCTCGCCAGCTACTGCCGACGCATCAACGGCCCAGGTCACTAGGGCTGGCGCCGCGACCTCGTTCTACGACGCGATCCGGGGCGTTCGTGGCGCGGGTCAGATGGTGAGAGTGGGCCAGGGGACGTCGGTTTCGACGGCGGCGGTGTAGTCGACGCCGGGGACAGAGAAGCCGTAGAGGCGGCGGACTTCGTCGCTGAACCAGTCGAGGTCGGCGAGTTCGGTGATGGTGTCGCTGGTGGCGGTGCTCCAGCGTCCGGCGACGGCGTTCTGCACGGCGGGGTCGAGTT
The DNA here is from genome assembly GCF_042888425.1 of Streptomyces sp. NPDC002889. Taxonomy (NCBI): domain Bacteria; kingdom Bacillati; phylum Actinomycetota; class Actinomycetes; order Kitasatosporales; family Streptomycetaceae; genus Streptomyces; species Streptomyces sp. NPDC002889. The sequence goes on along the minus strand of NZ_JBIAPT010000034.1, from coordinate 72,344 downwards.
CCCAGGTGTCGAGGCGGACCCGGCCCTCGTCGTCGAGGTCGAGGGGGCGGGCGCCGGTCAGCTGGTCCCACAGCTCCACCAGTTGACCGATCGGGGCCACCATGGCGTCGCCGAGGACGCCGCGCAGCAGACCGACGTACAGGGCGATGCCGGGGATGGCGGTGGAGGACTGAGTGACGGCAGCGGCGTTGACCGAGGTCACGGCCCGGCCGCCCAGGGTCTTGCCTAGGCGCTCGTCCAACGTGCGTGCGGTGGCTTCCAGATGGGACTTTGCGGCGCCGATGGTGCCCTGCCGGTAAATCGCCGCGGTGAGCGGCGAGCCGATGTAGGACAGGGCGGCGGTCGTGAAGCCGTCGGCGAGCAGGGACCGGTCGGCCAGGAACGTGATCCACCGTTCCCAGTCGGTGCCGCCCATCACCGCCACGGTCTGCTCGATGTCGTCGCCCTCGTCCGGCGCGGTGGTGACCTCCTTCACCTCCGGGGCGCCGTACTCGTCGAAGACGAGGGTCTTGGTGGTGTACGGCGAGCCGATCGGCTTGAGGACCGAGGCGTACACGTTGCCGGTGTCCGGGTCGGTGCGGCGAGGCGCGGCCACCGAGTAGATCAGGAAGTCGAGTCGTCCCCCAAACCGCTCGGCGAGGAGGTCGGCAACCTGCTCCTTCACCGTGTCGCTGAACGCATCGCCATTGAGGAAGACCATGTCCCGCCCGTGCTGTTGGGCGAGCCGGGCGGTGGCGGCGGTGCGGTACCAGCCGGCCGTGCCGGTGCGCCGCGCGGGCGCCTTCTCGAAGCACACGCCGATGCCACGGATACCGACACGGGCCAGGCCCGCGATCGTAGCGGCCAGGCCATACCCGGCGGACGAGCCGATGACCAGAGCCACCGGCCCTTCGCCCCCGGCGGTGACCGGGGCGGGGACGGCCTGCCACATCTCGTCCACCAGCTGTCGGCAGCCGCCAGGATGGGAGTCGAGGAACAGGAAGCCCCGGCTCTTGGGCGCAATGACGCGTTCGCTCACGGTGTGGTGTCCCAGGTGTCGTCGCGGACAAGGACGCGGCGGCCGCCTCGGCCACCCGTCCTGCAAGTCTGCGGCCGTGCGGATGAACACGGGGATCTTGACCGGCACAACGATGTCTAGCCGGGCTTGGAGGGTTCCCACTAGCTCTAGCGGGGGCAGCTGGCGGCACCCAAGTCCCATCCCCCGGGGTGGGACCGAACCTGCCGACCGGCAGGAACGTCTCGATAAATCTCTATTCGGCGTCGGCGAGTTGCGCACGCGTCGCACCAACCCCTGGCCCTCCTCGCCTGCTACTACCGAGGCATCAACGACTCAGGTCACTACCGGAGTTCCTCGGCGGCCTCACCGTCGCCGTGGTCGTTGGGCTCGCCACCTGGGGAGCCCGACGACTCCTGGCACGGCGAACCGGCGCACCCCCCAACAGCGCAACTGCGGCGGACACTCACAAACTCCGCCGTACACCCTGCTCGGCACCGTCACGCCCGACGGTACTCCGATCCAAATCATCAGCACCAAGCCGGCCCGAACCGCCATCACCTACCGGGACGGCGGTCGCGCCGAACGGTTCGAGCTGACCAACGCGCTGCTCATCGACGGCTCGTACGCTGCGGAGCCAATGGACCGCTACGTGTAGGTGGGTGCGGTTCCGATGGAACCGGACATGGGGAGGACATCGACGACGAGGCAGGGTAATCAGTCCCATCGCGCCTGTTCAACCTGCTGGCCGCACATGCACCGGGGGTTGGGCTATGTGGCGTTCCAGCCGTGTTCGAGGAGGCCGAAGGCGGCGTCGACAGCCCGCGCTGGGTCATCGGTGTCGAGGGCGAGAGCTGAGGCTTCGAGGGCGAATCGGGCCAGGGCGGCGCAGCGGGGGTCGTCGGCCTCGGCGCCGGTCGCTTGGGCGACGGCGCGGGCGAGGGCGTCCTGGTGACGCATCCACATCCGATGGGTGTACTCGTTCAGAGCGGGGGTGTTCTTGACAAGGTCCGTGAAGTCGCGGAAGCGGACGCCGGTGTCTGAGGCGCGGATCTGTGCATGCTTGACGTACTCGCGCAGCGCGCGGGGGATGGACTGACCCGGTGCCCGGTCATGTACCGGCCGCGATGAGGCAGCCTCCTGGTCGAAGACCAGGGCGCCCAGCGCAACAGCGGCGGACACATCCGCGTCTACGCCGGCAAGCGCACCGACGAGGCGTGGCACCGGCAGGCCGGCCTCTACCTGACCGCCCCCAGCGCCGTACGCGCGGCCCTCCTCGAGGAGTTCACCGTCTGGAGCAGCGACCTGCTCGACTTCATCACCGACACCGGCACCGGCTACATCAACCGGACCGGGATCGAGCTCCATTCTTCGCGGAAGGTGCCACAGCCGGGGCGCCTCAGGCGGTCCAGGTTGCTGACCGGTGGCATCTGTGGCACAACCTCGGCGAGGCCGCTGAACGGTGCGTCGCCGATCACCGAGCTTGCCTACGGGCACGGCGCCCGAGCCACCCCGCCCGGTTGAGGAGCCCGATGCCCCAATGGACACTTCAGGCTCGCCGTGGCCCACCGGCCACCGGTTCGCCGACCGGACTCGGGCCAACTACGCGGCCGTCCACGCGCTGCTTGCCGCTGACCACAGCCGCCGCGCGATCCAACGCCAACTCGGCATGACGTACCACACTGTCAAACTCCTCGCCGATGCCACCGCGCCCGAGGATCGCTTCCGCGGCCAATGGCAGGGGCGCCCGTCACCCCACCGCTGACCAGCGGCACAGCAGGGGCTGGCTGCGCTGTCTCAATGTGGCTATCTCTTTGGACGAGCATCCCATCTCGCGTGGGCGTCATGCGCTCTGGCAGCCTCAGCGTCTGCGAGGTGGGCTTGGAGTTCGAGGTGTCTGAACTGGTACGCGTTCCCGGCGATCCGGAGCAGACCAGCGTCGGAGGCCCAGGCAAGGAAGCGTCCCATGCGCCACGGCAGGCGTGAGCGTGTGCAGAGCAACGTGGCGAGGTAGCGACGCCAGGCTCCGGCCCAGATGACTCCGCTGAGAACGCCCAGGATGCCCCCGAAGAACCCCACCAGGAAGATGCAAAAGGCAAGCGCTTCGGCAAGGGACCATTGCTCGCTCACGATGGTGCTGATCGCCGTCACGAGGGCGAATGTAGCCCAGGTGCTGAAGCCGACTAGCGTTCCCGAACGCAGATCTGTCCGGACAAGGGCGTTCGGACCCTTGCTCGATGCCATCGTCTCCAGGTTGCGCCGGAGACCGAACGCGAGGCCTGCGATCAGGGCGATCGCGAGAAACACAGCCAGGTTAAGGACGCTGTCCCTGACGAGGGAGTACCCGGGTTCTCCGGCGACCGGCAGGACGAGGGCCATGGTGAACGCAAGCGCTGCCATGACTCCGAAGGTGACCGGTCCGACGATGGCGCGCCGCCCCTGCGGGGTGCGGAGCTTGTTAGGGGAGATGCTCTTGGGAACCGGCCATGCAACTCTGGCCGAGACGCAGACCCAGCCGATGGTCAGCAGCGCCACGACCACGAGGAAGGGGATCGCGGCAGGGTCGGCGAAAGCAATGGGCACCATCCAGGACACAATGACCAGTCCGGCGATGCTGCTGAGGGCGATGTCGACCACTCGCGCACGCATACCGGCAAGTGGCCACAACTGATGCAAAACCAGGTCGGTGCTGGGCAGGAGGCGCCCGCCCATGGTGCGGCGTTCACGGGCGTTGTCGCTCAGGTAGCGGGCGAGGATCCCGAGCCAGCACGCGACCTGATACGGCTGGTAGGCGCGATTGCCTGCACGCGTGTGCAGTTCGGTGGCGGCGGGCACGAAGCGGTCGAGGAGGTGGCTGCGCAGCGCCGCAGGGTCGGTGAAACGGAGCAGCTCGGAGGGGTCGCCGTCGGCCTCGTAGACGGTCACCGCCAGAGTGAGCAGCCAGGGGGTGGACAGTGCGTGGGCGGCTGCTCCTTGCGAGTGCCGTCTCGCATCATCGACCACCGGCTGCCAATCGGCAGGGGTCAAAACCCGGGCGGCCACGAAGCGCTGCGCCTGCGTGGCCGTCACGGATGACACCTCGACACGGGCTGCGTCGAGAAAGCGGATTCTTTCCGCAAGCGCGTCGTAGGTGGTGGTGCGGCAGGTCACCACCAAGGGCGCTTTGTGGCGACCGGCCTGGTACCGGTTGAGGGCGGCCAAGGCTTCAGCAGCGCGGCACGATCCGGCGTCGTCGACTGCGGTATCCATTTCGTCCAGACCGTCGAGCACGGGGAGGACACAGCGTCGGTCGATCAAGTGCCTGGCTGTTGTTTTGCTCAGCTGGTACGTATCTGCGAGCTCGCCGGTCATCCACACGTCCAGTGGCTCGGTAGTGTCCCAGCCGGCCAGGGCCATGCGAACCGGTACGGGTTCGTCGGCTTCTCGCCATTCGAGCAAGCTCAGCATGAGTTCGACGGCCAGGACGGTTTTACCCGCTCCGGCGGCTCCGGTGATCAGGAGTCGCTGGGGTCGAAGTCGGCGGTAATAGTCGCTGATCTGGCTCAGATGGCCGGTGGGCGCCGCACCGGTGGCTACCCGGGATGGTGCGGCGCGGGAAGTGAAAGCAACGTCGATCGGCTGATTGTCGCCGCCCAGCAACTGCGTGCGCTGCGCCAGTTCACCTGCCTCCACCGCCTCGGCGAGCTGCCCGGACACTTTGACAAGATCGACATCGGTCGAGGGCTTGAGCGTTTTGGCCGCTCCGTCGGCAACGGGCAGCAGCACGACCAACAGCCCGAACAAGCCCACCTTGTCGGACGTGGTCAGGTTGCCGCTGAAGAACGTGATCACGGCCCAGAATCCCACGGCCAGGCATGCCGCGAGCCGCAGTCCGCCTGAGTATCGAATCCATTCCCGCTGCCGTGCGCCTCTCACCCCCCACAGCATGCTCGCACGCCTCACCCGGCACTCGAGCGCCGCGCTGGAGCCGATTGGAAACCACACCCCTGGGCGCTCTCGCATCACCACGAGAAGCGCAGAGCGAGCTTGGCAGCCCGGGCCTTGACCCGTACAGCGACGTACTCGACGGCCGACTGCGGGTGCGCTGGCGGCGGGTGCTGTCCGTTCTCGGGGTCTGGCTCGCTTTCCGTGAACCGGTCACGCTGAGTCATGCGAGGTAGTTCAAAGGCTGTGATTGTCGTGCGCGTCTGTGGCGAGAAAGTCTCGTGCTGCGGAGGGGACCTCGTCCCAGAGGTGCTGCAACTTCGGGGAGGCCGATCCGAGCGTCGTCCGTCGCTCACCGTGCCCGCCTCACGGAACTTGAGCCAGAACCAAAATTCATGAACATCACTCATGCGAGACCTGCGGTGCCTCCGGGAACACTCGCTGTCGGGACCCGGGTTTTGGCTCACTTTCCCTGGCGCTGTCACCGTGGGTGATCAGCGGCTGTGTCGAGGGCCTGGAGGATCTGCTGCACTTCCTGGCGCCATTGGTCGGCGTCGGCACTGTCCACCCAGCCTGTCGTCGACTCGGCTCCGTCTAGGACTACACGGCGTAGTGCTTGGCGGGCCATTGCGCGAAGCGATGTCGGTAGTTCAGGCAGCGGTTGACTTGGCCCGTCTTCAGGATCGATAACCGGAAGACGCCGTTCGGATCATCAAAGGCGGCCCATCCGGTGAATGCCGCACGCCTCGCGAGCGAGGTAGCTGTCGCGGGGGTACGGCGTCTCAGCAGAGGATGAACTCGGAACCCGGCGAGGAGATCGGCCATGTACGCAGCAGTCCGACGGTACGAAGGGGTGACCGATGCAGTCGAGGCGGGACGTCTGGTGAACGAGGGGTTCGTGCCGCTCATGCGCCAGGTCCCCGGCTTCTTGGCCTACTACTGGGTTGATGCCGGGAACGGAGTCATGGTCTCGACCAGCGTCTTCCAGGACCAGGCCGGTGCCGAGGAATCGGTCTCGAGAGCGGCGGACTTCGTGCGGGACAACCTCGCGTCCCTGCTCCCCAACCCTCCCCAGGTCATGGCCGGGGAAGTTGTGGCTTCCGCATAGCGGCGTTCGAGACTGCACCTGGTTCGGAGCACGGTCGCGGGTTGGACCGAGGAACCGGGCGCGACAGCTTCCCCGAGGCGAGCACACCAGCAGCGCATGCGCACCACCGTCGACATCCGCCCTGGCGCCGGTACGACCGGGCCCCCGGAGCATGGGCTCCGGGCACCTTGGGGGCTGAGCGGGATCAGGGGTGCTCCGCCGGTGGCGCCTGGGCGCCGAGGGGTGTTCCGGGGCGCCTGTATCGAGTGCCTGGTGAGGCTGGTGGAGCGCCTGGGTTTGAGACACCATGCTCGGATGTCACGCTCGAGACTCCCCGCTCGATCCTGCGTTGCTGGCGCGAAGAGGACGCGGCGCCCCTGGCCGCCGTCAATGCCGATCCCGAGGTCATGCGATGGATTGGCGACGGCAACGTCCGAGACGAACAGCAGACCCGCAGCGGGATCGAGGCAATGGAGCGCGAGTGGGAGGCGCAGGGCTTCGGTCTGTTCGACGTGGAGATCGGGTCCACCGGTGAGCTGGCCGGGTTCACGGGCCTTTCCACCCGACTTCATGCCCGAGGTGCCGCCGGCGGTTGAGGTCGGCTGGCGGCTGGGACGTTCCTACTGGGGACAGGGTCTGGCCACGGAGGCGCCTGTGGCCGCTGTGCGGTTCGGGTTCGAAGACCGAGGACTGAAGCGGATCGTCAGCATCCGCGTTCGGCTCTTCGAGTTGAAGTTGGACCAATACGTCACAACCACTCGTTGATGGCTGCGACAAGAACGGTGGCCTCGTATCGGACGGCGAGTTTGATGCCCCGATGGATGTCAATGTCAACTGGCCGGTGTTGGCGTCGGTGAGTTCTTGGGTTTCTGGCGCTGCTCGACGGCCAGGCGCAGCTTGGTGGTCCGGCCGCCGCGCGAGCGCCCGAGCCCGTGGTCGGCAGGTGCTGATGGCGGCATCGTCGTCAATGTCGACGCCGTAGTCAGTGGCGAGGCCGACGAGTCCGGATACGTAGCCCTGGCCCATGGCACGGACCTTCCAGGTCACCACGGCGGTAGATTTCGGCAAGTACGACGACGGTTTCGCAGGTGCCGAAGTCAGGGCGGTGAAAGCCATGCCGGTCGCGCCGGCCTGGCTGATGCTCACGCGCGGGACGGTGGTGAAGACCGCCCTGGGCTGAAGCGGGTCGACGCTCGCGACGAACACCACCGTGGCCACGTCGTAGGGGAGCCGATCCAGGTCAGCCGTAACCGTGTGATCGGAAACCCTCACGCCGTCCTGGACTAGGTGGTTGTAGAAGACGAGATCGCCGTCGCTGCGGACCTTACCGTTGCTGCCCAGCGGCAGCGCCGAGACATCCCCCGCGGGTTTCGCGTAGGCGGCCAGGTAGGCCAGGGCGCCGCCGCGGCAGCGCCTTCCAGGGAGTCACAGCCGCCGCTTCCGGCGACACCCGCTGCCTGAGCGACCTACCTTCCCGGCGCTGGTTGCAAGATCCGGGCTGAAGGACGGCCGGAGATGCGGGCCGATGGCTCTGCATGCTCATTGCTCGCTGCGGAGCTTGTCGAGCTGCTTCTCGAAGGCCTTCGTCTCCGCGATCAGCTGGTCGCGTGCGTTCTCCTGCGTCTTGTCGCCCTGGTCCTTGAATGCCTCGGTGAAATGTGGCTGGAGTTGGGTCCACCAGCCGTAGTCCAGCATCGCCCAGGCCTGCGGACACAACGGGGCGCGGGTTTTCGGCAGGTAACCTGCACCGACCAGGGGCCCGTAGAACTTCTTCGGGTCACTCCCCTCGAGGTAGCAAAGGAAGTGGAAGACCCGTTGCTGGGTGACGGGGTGATCGCTCGAGAGCCCCTCGAGCGTCAGCCTGCCCTCCGCGCGGGCGAGCTCGTCGAAGAGGATCGCGGCTGCCAGTGACGGCCCCGGCCCAACCTCGTTGACGGTGTAGAACGACGCGAACCCGTCGGCGGCGTCCTCCTCGAGGCCGAGGTTCGGAAGCAGAAGCTGACGCTGCAGAGCGTGGCCCATCTCGTGGCCGAAGATGAACTGGGTCGACAGCGCGGTCAGGTCGTCGGCGTTGAACATGGCCTCGGGGAACAGGGCGGGACGCTCGACGGTCTTGACCACGTTGCTGAGGACCCCTTCGATCTGGGTCAGGAACGCCGGGGGCACATAGATCGTCCTGCCGTCGGGCTGGGTGACCGCATCCGTAACCCCCGGTGGGACCTTGTCGGTGACTTTCACGACCAGGTCATGCGGGAGGGCGACCGACTTGTTCACCCATTCGGCGACCTGCTCGAGCACGCGGGACTTCCGGATCACCGCTACGGCCTGCCGGTCCTTCGGCTTGGTCGCGTTGTCCTGGTAGACGACCGTGACCTCGCCGTTCGCGTCAGCCTTGTCGGCGTCGCCGCCACACGAGGCGACTGCGAAGCCGGCGACGAGCAGCGCCCCCGCGAAACCAGTCCTCAACATGGCCGAGTACCCACCACTGCTCAGCACCTAGTCAGCTCTTTTCCTTGGTCAAGGCGTTGGGGCGGGCGGTCTCCGGAGCCACTTCCCGATGCGGAGGAGGGACTCGACGTAGATGGCCGGGACGGCGAGCGGTATCGCAGGTCCGATCGTGCCGGCGGCCGGATGGCAGAGGCAGGTTTCGAACCTGACACGCGAATTATGATCGACGGATGCTGCGTCCACAATGATCTATTTGCAGCGGTTTTCGTCCCGCTCGTTCGGGCTAGCCGTGATCTTGGACCGAGGTGAAGCGCCCCGGGCCTCCAGGGGCGCCGTTTCGTCGCCCGAGCAGCGATTCTTCGGTTGTCCGGATCGAAGATCGACCATAGGAACATTCACACCTTGAAGGTGCAGCGCGATGGACGCTCATTCACCCAACCCGTCCGGGCTGACGGCTCCTACAGTGCGGGCGCGTACTGGACGACCGTGGTCTCGCAGGGCTCGTCGGCGAATACCTTCAAGACCGCCGACTCGGCTGCGTCCGCGGCCAGCTGCCCAGCGCAGCTTGGTCGCCACCTACTCCCCCGACGACGCGGGCCGTGCGCCCTTGAAACTCCCGATCCGCCCTTTACTCCCCTTCAGTGCAATGTTGATGGCCCTCGGAGCATTTTGGGCGACGCTGCCCGGCTCGAGGAGGGCTTCGAGGATCATCAGGGAGATTGCCTGCCAGGCTCGAGTTGGGCCCCTTCCGGGAAGTACAACCCGGTCCGGACTGTCACCCACCCGCACAACTCCTGAGACCACGATTGGGTACCCCCAGCCGTTGAGTTCCTGGTGGACGTGCGCTCGCCTGTGATGCAGGACGGCAGCAAGGGCCGACAGTGGGGTACCCGATAGCGCTCCTAGTCAACTTTGACTAGAGTACTGGCATGAGTGAGAAGACCATCCCGATCCTGCCGTGCCGGACCGTCCAGCCCGTGCTCGACTTCTACACCGCCCTCGGGTTCCAGGTGACATTCCAGCAGCGGAGCCCCAATCCCTACGTGGTCGTGGAGCGCGGCGGCATCGAGCTCCAGTTCTTCGGGGTGAAGCAGTACGAGCCGGCCGAGTCGTTCAGTACGTGCTACGTCCTGACCGATGATGTCGACGGACTGTACGAGGCATTCCGGGCCGGGCTCAAGGCTGCGTACGGGAGGATCCCGACCCGAGGGCTGCCGCGCATCGGACCGCTGAAGGACATGTCATACGGCGTACGGCAGTTCCTCATGACCGACCCGGGCGGCAACTGCATCCGCATAGGGCAGCAGATTCGAGAGGACCTGCACCATCAGCCCGTACCCGAGGAGACCTTCGCGAAGGCTCTGCACCACGCGTCCCTCCTCACGGACTCGAAGGAGGCCCCTGAAAGCGCCGCGAAGATCATCGACCGTGTGCTGGGCCTTGAGGACGAGAAGCCGACACGCGTGCAGCTGCTTCAGCTCCTTGTGCTGCGTGCGGATGTCGCCGGGCGCCTCGGGGACGAGGAGACGGTGGCGTCTGCGCTCGCCCAGGCCGCAGGGATCCACCTCGCCGCTGAGGAGCGGGACTTGGCCCAGGACGCCCTCATGCGCCTGCAAGATTTGCTGACGATAGTCCGGCCATGAAGTCGCTGGTCACAACCACTGGTTGGGGACTGCGACCAGGAGGTGGCCCGTCGCGGATGGCCGACCCTCGCGCTCAGCCGTCCCTGGGCGCTTGTTGGGAGGAGGCCCGTACAACGCGGGTGTTTGCGGGATCCTTAACCCAGCGGCAGCATGCCGTCCCGGGCTTCTCCAGTAGCAGAAGGGGCGCAGTCATTGGATGCTCCATTGGTGCGGGTGAGCCGGATCCTTGGGGCAGCCGAAGATGTTCAGTTCACCCCAGCGGCCCACGGTCACTTTCGTCGGCGTCCCTTCCTTCCTCTCCCTGGCGCCGTCTCCGTCCTCGCTCGGGATCCAGCTGTGAGTGCCGCCGTCCCATTCGGAACTGTCGACGGTCAGGATCAGCTCCATGGGCCTTCGGCAGGCGGTGCAGTCCATCGGATACGGATCGGTCAGATGCCACGACGCGAAGCCGCCGATTCGCCAGCCGGGGGGAATGGAGAGGTCGTACTGGTAGAGACAACCCCCCTCCCGCCACTGTCCGGGCGAAGCTTCCCACTCCTCGATGACCGCCTTCAGTGTCACTGGAAGCAGAGCTTGGTAGGGGTACGTACGCACTTGCTCGGGATGCAGGACGCACGGTTCGGGCACGTACCCGTCGAAGCCGACGACTTCCGGCTCCGGCGTCTGGGGCAGAGGTTGTGCAACCTGATCGGAGTGCCGCCAGCGCAGTTCGACGGACATGCCGTACCCGCTCTCGCCATGGCGGTCGAAGGGGCACCAGAACAGCTGAAGCAGATCGCAGCCGTCAGGCCCGGCCGGCAGGTCAGGAATGTCCCGACGGAAGAACTGGGCTGCCCCCACCATCGGGATCGGATCGCAGTCGTCCATGCCGTCCACGCGGTACTCCTCGTCGAGGACCCGCAAAAGCTCCCGCCGCTCGTCCCCGTCCGGCCACACCGCACCCACAAACCGCCTCAACCGGATGTCCTGCGGCCGTCGCCCCACGGCGCGCTCGTGCGGCTGAGTGCACATCGGCCATGCCTCGCCGGCCGGCCACAGCAGTGGGCCGCCGACATGACTGTCCGTCGACGCCGGAGTGCCCGGCCGGGGATGCAACCGGGTTGTCGTGCTTTCGTGCGCAGCCAAGCCAGGGAACAGGGAGACCGGGTCGACAGGGCGAGGCGGCGTGGTACGGGACATGAACAACAACCCTAGAACGCCGCCGGACTTCGCCGCACGAGGCCGGCCGCCAGCCTCTGCAGCCGGGCAATGAGCACACACCCGATTGCGGTGGGAGGTGTTGTGTTCTTCTTTCCACTCCGGGAGTTCGGTCTGACCAGGCTTGAGGCGGTGCGGGATGACCAGGCCGGTGCCGCGGTATCCGCCATCCGCAATCGTGATCGTCTTACCGGCGGCGGCTTTGGCTCCGGATTCCTCCCATGCCTTGCAGTCGTTGCGGTTGCCGGGCAGCGGTCGACCGATGGCGACGACGAGGCAGGTGTCGGCGTCGATGACCACCTGGTGGTTGGTGGAGTACCGGTAATTATTCGACTGTGCCGCCACAGCATGGTCGCGGGTGGGGACCAGGGTGTCGTCCACGATCAGGACGGTGTCCTCGCGAAACCGCTTGCGGGGCTGGAGTGCGAGTGCCAGCGCGAGATGGTCGATGATGCGGTCGGCCGCAGACTTCGAGATGCCGAACAGAGGGGCGAGCTGTCGCAGCGTCAGGTTGGTGCGCCAGTACGCAGTGACCAGCAGGACCCGGTCCTCCAACGGCAGGCTCCACGGTCGTCCCCTGCGGACCGCATCCGCTCCTTCGCGCCGCAGTGGGGTCAGCAACCTTCCGAAGCAGCGCGGACTCAGCCCGGTGAACGGGGCTATCCAAGACGGCTCCGACGCCGTGATCACACCAGCCACACCAAGATCATCCCCTGGGTAGCTCTGGGCGACGTCTCGCGGAATCCGCTGGTGCGACGCAGCTTCGGCGTCAAGAATCGGCGGATGCATGAAGTGAAGCTGTCCGACGGGATCATCACTCTGTCGCCGCTGCGCCTGGACGATGTGAAGGCGCATCTCACGGGGGAGGATGAGCTGCTGGTTCGCTGGCTCAACGGTGGTCCCGGCACGCGCGAGGGCGTTGAAGCGTACTTCCAGCACTGCTGGGAACAGTGGGACACTGCCGGGCCGCTCCGCGCTTTTGGAATCCGGGTAGGCGCCGACGAGGCACTCGCGGGGACGATCGACTTGCAGTTCACAGGGGAGGGATTGGCTCCCGGCCAGGTGAATGTCGCCTACGGCCTCTATCCGTCCTGGAGGGGGCGTGGCCTGGCTACCCGCGCGGTCCTCCTGGCGTCCCAGTACGCAACCAGTGAGGGTGGGGAGGAGGCGGTGATCCAGGTGGATCCGGAGAATCCCGCATCCGCCGCCGTCGCGCGGCGGGCAGGATTCACCCCCGGCAAGCAGCCGCACAGCAAGGACGGCACACGGTTCCACTGGTACATCCGGGACCTGCGCGTCGCTCTCCAGTGATGATGGGAACCTGTGAAATCCGGCCAGTGTCGCTCTTCGTACCCCAACTGCTCAGGGTTTCGAGACGAGCGTCGGAGGCCGCTCGTCTTGGCGGCTCCTGATCGGAGGGGTTCCACCTATTTGCTTGGACTCAAGGGGATGCGAGGCTCGCGCGTGCTGCGGCCATGAAGGCGATCTTGTGTTCCTCGAGGTGCTCGTTGACCTCGACGTCGCCGATCTCTCGCCACACCGCCTGGTTGAGTGCCCGACCGTATGTGTGCACAGGGGCGTGCAGGTCCGCGTCGCTGAGCAGCACTAGGTGCCGTTCAGCGATCCAAAGCCTGGTCATGACACCGGAAGCGGCACTGTTCCAGTCTTCGTCATCGCCCCAAGCCTCGGGACGGCTGTAGGCCGCCCGTTCGGCATCCTGGGCGCAGGCGATGAAGTCCTTGATCGCCTGCATCTGCTCTGCTCGGCGCGCCGCGCTGGTGGCCGCTGCCTGGCGGCGTTCCTCCAGCCGTTCGGCGGAGCGCTGAGTGGCGCGCTGGGAGAGCGCCGTCAGGCCGCCGCCGAGGGCGACGCCTGCGAGTAAGAAGATCGGTGCCCACACTTCCATCGCCACGCGGCGCCCCCTACGACAAGTCCTTGTGCATCAGCGTGCACATGGTCTCGTACCGGAGCAGTGAGCCGTCGGGCGCCTGGACGTCCCAGGCGTCCGGTCGGCGACCGCGGGCCAGGTAGCCCAGTCGCTCGTACAGGGCCCGGGCCCGTGGATCGCTCTCGTCCACCGCCAGCTCGGCCCTGTGCAGGCCGCGCGACCTGATGCGGTCCGCCGCGGCCCGGATGAGCATGGTGCCCAGACCACACGACTGCAGGGCCGGGAGTACCTCGAGCCGCCAGAGTGTGCCTACGCTGGCCGTGACCTGGTAGTCGATGCCTCCGATCGCCACCGGAACATCGGCCGGGTGCACACCGCCAGATAGTCATCAATCACACGATTCCCGAGCGCAAGGACCAGCGAACCAACCGCCTGCGCCGCCGTGTTAGCGCGGCAACCGACCCGTCGGCTTCGACAAGGCGAACTACAAGCGCCGCAACGAAGTCGAGCGAACGATCAATGCTGATCGGTGAGTCAGTCGTGCCTACTCGACGGTGATGTCCTCGTAGGTGATCGCTACCTGCTCGGTTGCCGGCCCGGACTCAGAAGCCCCAAGTGAGGGGCCTTCCCAGCGGGACGCCCAGGCGTTGCTGAGGTGGATACGCCGAACAGTCTGCTTCTTCGCGTCTTTCAGAGCGATGGTGATGTTCTGTCGGGCGTCGTCGAGATCGGCGTTTACCAGCGTCGCTTTGATCCAGTCGGTGAATGCGGTGCTCTTGTCGATACCGCGGGTGATCGTGATCTCACCGCTCTTGCGTGAGCCCGGCTGTTTGCGCACGAGCAGCTCCCCGGTAGGGGACACCTGCCGGACCTCGACGACGTCCTGTTCCAGTTGCAGTCCGGACACGCTCTGGACCGTCTCGACTTGGAACTTGCCCAGTTCGATGGCAAAGGTGCTGCTGCTGAAACTGTCACCGGTGAGCACGACGGGTACCTCCTGCTGCTCGTTCCTTCGGCCTGCCTGATTGTCGATCGTCCCTTGTCTCGAATCTGGCAACCCTGAGGCGCGCCCGTCGAATCGAGGCAATCCACCGGGCAGGGCCCAGTAGGCCTTCGCTGCCGAGACGGGCTGCCGGATGTCACCCGCACCCGGCAGCCCCCTTTCCTAGGAGCCCTTGTAGGAACCGATGGGGGGCGCGGTCCCGCAGGACGAAGAGCCCAGCTTCTGCACGGCCGAGATCTCGTCGTGGAGGCCGAACCAGTCACCGAGCTTCGACACCGAGTACCCGGGCCGTACGCAGTACTTGGCTCCCTGGTTGTGAGCGTCGACGTACACGTACCAGGAGACGCTGTTGCGGTTCCACAGCGAGTCGAACCGGTCGTTGTCGCCGCCGAGAGCAGGCGCGGAGGCGGTGTAGGCGGTGAAGATGCCGGCGTAGTTGTCGTCGGACCACGCGCACAGGCGGTTGTCGGCACACTGGCCGGGACTCGCCAACGCGGGCGCCTGAGCCGTGGCGAAGGCGATCCCTGCGGCGCTCAGGAGGACCGCCGCACGTTCCCATGCGCGGCGCGGGCGGGACTTCGTGCTCGGTGGCGACGTCGAAGCAGTCATGCATGTACTCCTCTTCTTCGGCCCAGTGCCGGAAACATCACGAATGTTGCGGGAGACCGGGCGCCCGTGGCCACGCCCTTAAGCCACGACTTAAGGGACCGCGGGCCCGGCGCGCTCTCAGGTCCCGCCCAGCAGTTCCCGGCCCAGGGCGGTCGTCACGTGCAGCACCGATCCACCTCGACGGTTGGTGGTGATGAGACCCGCGCCGCGCAGCGCCTTCGCGTGCTGACTGGCCGCTGCCGGGGTGACGCCGAGCCGCCCGGCGAGCTCGGTGGTGCCGCAGCCGTCTGCGACGATGTGCAGCGCGGCGGCCCGGGTGCGCCCCAGCAGGGCGCCCAGGGCCTCGTTGGCGGCGTGGCCCTGGCTGCGCCACAGCGCGGAGCCGGACGCCAGGTCGGTCACCGCCGGTACGGTCAGCCGGGGCACCGACTCGTCGTCGTACGGGTCGTACAGCAAGCTGAGCTCACGCCAGGAGAACACGGTCGGCACGAGGATCAGCCCTCTCCCGCCCAGGTGGACTTCGACCGGGCGGGAGTGTCGTACCTCCAGCACAGGCGGGCGCCAGCGCACCAGCGGTGGGCACGCCGCGGCCAGCATGCCTTCGACGCCTTCTTCCAGGAATGTACGGGCGTAGTGCGCGCGTACCGCGTCGAGGCGCGACCGGAAGGCGGACCAGTACGGCCTGACGGTCACCCGGTGACAGGCCGCGAGGGCCGCCGCCAGCTGCCGTCGGGCCTCGGCGTCCCCCTCGGCGACGCTCCGCGCCCAGGAGGAGTGGACGGAGTCGACGGCGACTGCCTCCAGCTCGCGGCGTACGCGTGCGCGCGGTGCCCGCAGCAGCCCGTCGACGGCGTGGTCGATGTCGGGCGAGTCCCCGGCCAGCGCCAGCAGGTCGAGCCCGGGGCCCCGGGCCGGCAGCAGCGTGGTGAGCGGCTTGGTGTCCTCCGCCAATTGCCCGGCCACCGTTGCGCGCCATCTTTGGAAGGGCACCGCGCAGGAGCGCCTGTTCAGCATCTCCAGGCTGTAATACGTCTCCGCCGCGGCCCCGATCGTGGCAGCCACTCGGGTGCGGGCGAGATCGTCTGCGGTGAAATGAATACGCAACACCACTGACCCCCGTCACGGTGCGGCGACACAGGCGAATTCGGTGTCACTCGCGGCCGGTGCTTCCGTGGCGACGAGACAATTGTCAGGTGCTCGCGGCGGCCCTTCAATGGCGTTTCCGGACCTTCCGCGCATCAGTGGCCTGCTCGCGTGCCGTGCCGCGGTGCACGTCAGATGGCGCGCCCATGAGCATCTCGGCGGCGGCCTCGGTGATGGTGCCGTCCGGCGCGAAGTGGATGTGCACCTCGTACGCGCCGAGACCCTGCAGATGAAGTGCGGCTGCCCGTAGTGCCAGGTCTGCAGGCCGAGCCGTCGTGACAGCGGCGGCAGCGTGGGGGATCCGGTGACGACCCCCACCCGGCGGCCGCGGTGTCACCGCCGGGCTATAGGTTGCGGGCTCACCCTCAGTACAAGAAGCGAGTGCCACGCACATGTCCATACCACCGCAACAACTGCCGCCTCCAGGGCCCTTCCCGCAGCAGGGGGCATACGCGCAGCCGGGGCAACCCGGGCCGTACGGCGGCCCGCAGGGCTGGTACCCCCCGCCGCAGAAGACCAACGCGCTGGCCATCGTCGCGTTCGTCATGTCGATCGTCTGCGCGCTGCCGCTGGTCCCCCTGATCCTCGGCGTCATCGCCCTCTCTCAGATCCGCAACCGCGGCGAGAAGGGCAAGGGCTTCGCCGTCGCCGCGATCGCCATCCACGGCGTGACCCTCGCCTTCTACTCCCTCGTTCTCATTCTCGGGCTCTCCGGCGCGCTCGACGACGGCCCCGAGCCGAGGCGCGACACCG
Source organism: Streptomyces sp. NPDC002889 (assembly GCF_042888425.1). Taxonomy (NCBI): domain Bacteria; kingdom Bacillati; phylum Actinomycetota; class Actinomycetes; order Kitasatosporales; family Streptomycetaceae; genus Streptomyces; species Streptomyces sp. NPDC002889. Next base: position 55,655 of record NZ_JBIAPT010000034.1, on the reverse strand, counting down.
GCGGACAGGTCACCAGCCCTGGCTCCAGCGACGTGCAGGACATCCGCGAGGGAGACTGCTTCAACACCGACGACGATCTGGCGGAGTACGACAGCGAACACGGCGGCCAGGCCGCCCTCTCCGTACGCGTCGTGCCCTGCGGCGAGCCTCACGAGGGTGAGGCGTACGCCGTCTTCGACCTGGAGGACGGGCCGTTCCCGGGTACGGAGAAAGTAACCTCGATCGCTGAGGAGAAGTGCGGCGGCACCCTGCTCACCGACTATGTGGGGGACTCTCCGAAGCTCCTGGAGAGCCTGGACGTGTACTACTACCACCCGCAGTCCGCCAGCTGGATCCTCGGTGACCGCGAGATCACCTGCTTCCTGGGCGACACCTCCGGCACCAGCACGGGCTCGGTCCATGACACCGGCACCGGGACGTAGGACACGAACCGAGATGCCGCTACGGCAGCTCGCGGGATCCCCACGTGCGAAGGCCCCGCCGCCGGCGGGGCCTTCGCGTCATTGAGTTGTCCGGCGCTGGATCCTCAGGACCGACGGGGAGTGCAAGCACCCTGAGCTCACCCCTGCCCTGCTCGCCGCGCAACTCAAGCAGAAGTCCAACCACTCCCCTGAGTTGGGTGCTCTGTCACGTCACCAGCGGCCGCAGGCTACCTCGGCGTTGCACCTGATTCCCGGGTGGCTGTTCCGCCACCGGTATTCAGCGCAGGGTGAGCGGGGTCTCGGATTCGACGCGGGACAGCTTCTCGGGGTTTCGGACGTAGTAGAGGCCGGTGATGCGGGCGTCCTCGACACGGATCGCCATGACGCCGTCGATCTCGCCGTCCAGGTGTACGAGGAGCGCCGGGTTGCCGTTGACCACGGTGGGAGCGACGGTGATCGGGCGTTCGTTCTTGCCGAGACCACCGACCATGAAGCGGGCCACCTTCTCGGCGCCGGTGATCGGCCGCAGCGCGGCCTGCTTGATGCCGCCGCCGTCGCTCACAAGGACGACCTCAGGGGCGAGCACGTCAAGGAGGGCCTGCGGGTCACCGGTTTCGAGCGCGCGCTGGAACGACTCCAGAGCCGCACAGGTCACGCTCGGGGAGACCACCTGGCGAGGGCGGCGGGCATCGACGTGCCGGCGGGCGCGGTGCGCGATCTGGCGGACGGCCGCGGGGCTCTTGTCTACGGCGGCCGCGATCTCGTCGTAGCCGACATCGAAGGCCTCGCGCAGCACGAAGACGGCGCGCTCGGTCGGCGACAGCGTCTCGAGGACGAGCATCATCGCCATCGACACACTCTCGGCGAGCTCGACGTCCTGGGCCACGTCCGGCGCGGTGAGCAGGGGCTCGGGCAGCCAGGGGCCGACGTACGCCTCCTTGCGGCGCTTCATTGTGCGCAGCCGGTTGAGCGACTGCCGGGTCGTGATCCGGACCAGGTAGGCGCGGTGGTCGCGCACCTGTGCCAAGTCGACCTTGACCCACCGCAGCCAGGTTTCCTGGAGGACGTCTTCGGCGTCGGCCGCCGATCCGAGCATCTCGTAGGCGACGGTGAAGAGCAGGTTGCGGTGGGCGACGAAAGTCTCGGTCGCCGGGTCAGTGGCGTGGTCGCTCATATCTCGACCCCTGTCCTTCGCGGCCGGCCCTGGTTGCCGAAGGCCTTCAAGCGTGCATCCACAGCAAGGTCCTTTTCGTTGGCAGCCGTTCGATCTGACCCACCTGTTTGGTGCGATCGAGAGTAGGACACCAGCCGGCGCACGGCTGTGACACGCCAAGCTGCTGCCGACGATCCGTTGCTCAGATGTGTCGATCCCCTCGAACCGTGGATCGCCGATGAATGCATGCGTGAGGCGGCGCCCCGCGATAAGGGCGTCGCCGCACGACATGCAGTCCAGATCCGTTGATAGTCGACCGGAGCGGCCACGAATGCCTGGCTAGGCTGCTTGTTCAGCGGTGGCCGGCGCCTCGCCGCCCTTGGTCTGCAGCAGCTGCCGGCGCTTGTCATCCTTGGCCCACCAGGTGCGCGAACCGGGATTGCGTGCCTCGTACGCCAGCTGCCAGACGGTGCCCTTGCAAATGAACTCCTTGAGCTTCGCGCCCGGGCGGCCGCCGAGGTAGTACCTCTTGGCGGTGTCATCCTTGTCGGCGAACTGAAGGATGCCGGCGCGCCGACCCAGGCTGATGCACTGGCTGACGAATCCTACGTTGATGGGCGCGGGTTGCTCACCGGCGATCCGGCTGAGCACTGTCTCGGCGGCCTGCGGGCCCAGCTGAACCGCGGCCTGACAGCTCATCCGGAACGGCAGGTCCGACGGTGCCGCCGAATCCCCGGCCGCGACGATGCGCACGTCGTCCACGCTCGTCAACGTCTCGTCCGTGAGCAGGCGGCCCAAGGCGTCGGTGCTCAGCCCGCTGCGGCCGGCCAGGTCCGGCACGCCGAATCCAGCGGTCCAGATGGTCACCTCGCTCGGCAGCTTGCGGCCGCCACTGAGCTGCACTACGTCGCGAGTGACAGCCGTCACCTTCGCGTCGGGGCCTTCGAGCACGGTCACACCGAGTTTGGTCAGCCGCTTGGCAACCGAGCGTCGCCCCCGAGGATGCAAGTACGGGCCGAGCACCTCGCCGCAGACCAGGGTCACGGTGCGGCCCTCCTCCGCCAGCTCGGCGGCGGTCTCGATGCCGGTCGGACCGGCTCCGACAACCGTCACTGCGGCCCTTGCAGGCGCGGTGTCGACGACCGGCCGCAGCCGCCGCGCCTCCTCCAGAGTGGCAATCGGGTAGGCGAACTCGGCCGCTCCGGGCACGCGCGGGTCGGCGCTGCCACTGCCCACGGCGTAGATCAGGTAGTCGTAGCCGACCGTGCCACCGGTCGCCAACGTCACGCTGCGCTCGGCCCCGTCAATCCGTGTCACGGTGTCGACCACCAGCCGGATGCCCTCGGCCAGGATCTCTCGGTAGTCGACGACCGCGTCGTGGGAGCCTCCCACCAGTTGGTGCAGGCGGATCCGCTCGACGAAGGTCGGGCGCGGGTTGATCAGCGTCACTGTCACGTCGTCGCGCTGCGTCAGGCGATTGGCGGCCATGACGCCGGCGTATCCGCCGCCGATCACGACCACATCGGTGTTCTCAGTCATGGTGTCTCCTTCGGTTCCAGGGTTTCGGCCTCAAGACACCGCGTGATAGATCGTTGTGACAGCATGTGAGGCAGATCACTCCCCAGGCGTGGGCTCGTGGGCTCGGCAGGCGGAGTCCTCACGGTCCGAGCTGATGCTCCGGGGGTGCGCGCACCCCGGGGGCGGGGCGAGCACCCCTTCAGGGCAGGTCACCGTTGCCACCAAGGCTCGCGACGATGCAGCGCAGGACGTTGATCGTCGTCACAAAGTCGGCGGCCTCCCCCGCCCTCAACCACCCACCCCGGGGCGACGAGATCATCGAAGAGCTTGCAGTGGGGTCCCGAGCCTCTGCCGGGACTGCACGCTCTGCGGTGTCTGTCACTCAAGGAGCTCGAACTGCTCGAGTGGACCGGCAGGGATCTGGCTCAGGGGAACATTGACGTCAGCTTCGTCTTCATGGAGAAGCGGGCAAACGTCTTCAACGCCCTCGACGAGAACGGGTTGAGCTTCGGCTCACCTGATCAGCGCCAGCGCTCCCGTCCGTTCCACTGACGCACTCGGAGTTCGCATACGGCGCTTGGGTAAAGCGACTCGAAGTCGTCCGCGTTGAAGCCCGTGGACCACGTCCCGGACGCAGTCCACGCTGGTGAACGTCACCTCGGCGATCGTCGCGACGGGCATGCCCTGCGCGGACAGCAGCACCATCTGGACCCGCCGCCAGGTCACCGGCGACCCGCTTGCCCCGGCGGACGATTCGCACAAGGCGCCGCCCCGTGGCCCGCCTCACCGAGCTGAAGACCACCCATACGGCAATGCTGGAACGCTCCGCCACAGCACTCGACGAGGCCCGGCGCGCACGTGACTCCGCGCATCGCCATCAAGCGCAGCCGCGTACCCAGCGCCAGCCGATGAAGGTATGCCGCAACGTCACGTCGAGCCGGCATGAGGCGGTGCCATCCCCGTTCAGCTGCACAGTGGAGTCGTGGATGTTGGAGTACCAGCCACCCGTAAGGTCGAAGAACCCGCGGTAGCCGAACTCCGCGTGGGCGGCGGCGCGGGCGCCCGGGCAGGCGCCGAGGCAATCCCCGGTCTGGCTCGTGCCCGTGAGGGACCAGCCTCCGTCCCACGGCTCGCGGTTCCAGTCGTGTCGCACGGTGGTGTTGACCTGGCTCACCCCGCCGCTGACATTCCCCGAGGTGGTGGTCGTGGTGGTGTACAACGCGGTCATCAGGATCCCGCAGCAGTCGTACATCTCCGACCATGTGCGCAGCTCCCGGCGGTCCGCGGCCGTGTGCCGCCCGTCCGGGGCGGGCACGAACCGGACGGGGCCCAGATCCGGCTTGCAGTCACCGCCGACGCTGACCTCCTGACGGACGGCCATCCCGGCCGGAGGCACGGGCAGTGTGGCCGTCACGCGTAACTCCCCGCACCCCTGGCCCTGCTGTGCGGTGCGGGACGGCGTGTCCGGGACCTGTGCGGCGGAGGCACTCTGCGGCGTCGGCAGCACGAGCACGGCGGCCATGATCAGCGGGAACAGCGGCAACGAGCGCACCGACGGTAAGCAGCTTCGCATCTGTAGCCTTTCTCTCTTCGGCGGCCGGCAGCTTACCGGCCGGTAGCACACTCGTCTGCCCCGCCCTCACCCACCGCCCGGACCGCACCTTCGCGTTCGACGAGTCCGGGCCCCCTCGTGGACGGCCGCGAGGGAGCGGGCCAGGGACGGGATCACGACCACAGTTCCGGCCTCGACTTCAGAGGCGCGAACCTGCCGCATGACCTGCCAATGATGGGAATGAGGCCGGAAGTCCACCATCATGCGGCGCCCGGTCTCCTCCTTCCAGCTCTCCACAGCGAGAGCCTTCTCCATCGCCTCCGCCACGGCCAGCCCGGTCCACCCGCGGACACCGTCCTCGCCGGGTTCGCCCAGTTCCGGTTTCGGGGTGCCTGTCGTTGTGGCGGGAGGGGTGCCCAGCGATCATCATCTGCCGGTGCTCGCCTCGCGGGTCGACTTTGGAGACGGTGTCGGACCGCGCCGGTCTGAGATATCGGTTCGCATGAGCGCAGCCGAAGCGGAGTCATCCGTGCTGCTGGGTGACATCCGCGTCGACTGGGCCCGAGTGCTCTTCGGCGATGCCGAGTGGCTTGTCCGGCCGTCGTGGTGGGGGCCACGCCGCCCTCGTCTCGCTCAGCCCCGGGCATCGCCCGTCGACGCCCCTCACCGCCCCGGCCTCCACGAAGGCAAAACGGCTACCAGCAGCCGTGGGAGTAGGTGACGCCCGAGGCCGAGGCCCCGTGGGTGCGCTGGTAGGGCGCCGGCGCCCGGTCCGGCTGGTCCGTCCCACCGCAGGCTCGTGCTGGGCGAAGAAGGGGAAGCGAGAGCCTGACCGCCGAGCGTCGGCAGCCCCTCCCCGGCATTACTGAGGGCTGATCCCCTGCATCACGGCAGGGGACCCCAGCGCCGCCCATCTCGTCTCCTACTGGCCACCGCAGTGCTGGCCGAAATGCACGACGAATGGATCGCCTTTCCCCGCCGCTACCTCTCCGAAGAGAGCATGGCCACCGTCTACGTCACCGCCGACACCGAGCCACGTCGTCCAGGTCTTCCCCAACCCCGAGGCCGTCCTACGACCCATCATGGGCATGAAGAAGTCGTCGTCTCCTTCGCTGTTCCCGCCTTCCGGCGGAGGTGAGAAGAGGTCGATGGGCAGGACAAGGGCATGTGTTCGACAAACTGGCCGCGAAGTTCGGCACCGTGCTCGTCATCGTGGACCAGCCGGCCTCCATCGGAGCTCTGCCCCTGACCGTGGCCCGGGCTACGGTCGTCGTGGCTGGTCGGCGTCGTACCGGAGCTCGGATGTCGAGCTGGAGTCAAGTCGTCAGCCGCAGAGATCGAGTCTTCCTCACCATCAACCTTCGCCTTGAATCAGCAGCAATGCACTGCTACCGAATCATCGGACCTGCCCCCTTGAATGCCGCTCATGCACATCTCCCTGCCGAGGCCGGTCGCCTTTTTCGCCGTCCTCTTCGGCGTCGTCGTCCCCGAGCGCAGCGGTGTGCAGGCGCAGTAACTGGGCCCGGACCTCGTCGGTCCATCAGGAAGCTGCCGCCGCTCAACGGCAGTACTGTCGGCGACGCTTGAATCCGCCGTGCACTTCGGCAGGCATCGCCGGGTCGTCAACGCCAAGCAGAGCAGGATCGATCTCCGCCGGCGACCGCTCTCCGCTCCACAACCCCAGATGACCGCCGTCAACGATGACCAGGGCACCCGATGGGCAGCGGATCTCTCCGAGCCTGAAGATCTCTTCCATGGCGCGCGAGTCCTCCGGCCGCCGGCATGCGCACCAGGACGATCCCGAGACACGAATGCCCGGACTTGAGTGAGACTCATCGGCTCTCAGCGTCTCAGCCGAGTCCGGGCACTGCAGTTCAGGGACCTGTCATGCCCGGACTTACCTGAGACAGGACAACCACCTATGAAACGCCGCGTCCGGGCCGAGTCGCGCGCGGTCACGGACCAGTCTTCACGCTCGGGCGGTGGGTGAAGGCGCCCCGGTAGGTCGCCGGGGTCATGCCGATCTGGCGGCTCAGGTGCTGTCGGAGCGACTCGCCGGAGCCGAGGCCACTGCGGCGGGCCACATGGTCGACGGTGAGATCGGTGGTCTCCAGCAGCTCGCGGGCCCGCAGCAGCCGCTGCTGGAGCAGCCATTGGAACGGGGTCACACCAGACTCGGCCGTGAAGCGGCGGGTCAGGGTCCGCACACTGACCTTGGCCTGACCGGCCAGGTCGTGCAAAGAGATTGGCTGGTCAAGGTGCTGCAGTGCCCAGATGCGGGCCGCATCCAATGAGGAATCGGTCTCGGCCGGTAGTGGGGTCTGCACGAACTGCGCCTGCCCGCCGTGGCGCACCGGGGTGACGACAGCGGCGCGGGCCGCCGTATTGGCCACGGCCGCGCCGTAGTCGGAGCTGATCAGGTGCAGGCACAGGTCGATCCCGGCGGCCGAGCCCGCACCGGTGACGATCCGTCCGTCCTCGGCGAACAGCCGGTCGGCGTCCACGCGCACCGCAGGGAAGGCGCGCTGCAGTTCCTCGGCCAGGGCCCAGTGGGTGGTGGCGACACGGCCGTCGAGGAGCCCGGCCTGGGCGAGGACGAAGGCACCGCTGCAGATCGAGGCAACACGCTTTCCCGCGGCGGCCGCCTCCCGCAAGGCGGCCAGCGCGGCCGGCTCGGCGTCGTGCCGGCTCGCAGTCGAGGGAACGATCACCGTGTCCGCCGCCGCGACCACTTGAAGGCCGTGCCGGATCACCACCTCGATACCACCGGAGGCGGCGACCGTACCGGGCATGGCGGTGCACACCGTCACCTCATAGCCGGGGCGTCCGCCGAGTTCGGCGGCGCCGAGCAGCGTCGACGGCATGGACAAGTCGAAGGGCTTGACCGCAGGGACGGCCAGGACGGCGACACGATGCATGGCTAGATCCTTGGATCTCGTGGCTTTCAGGCCACTGACCCTACCCCGCGTCCGCACGGCACAGTTGGGCGAGCGGTCGGGCCCCCGCGAACCACGTTTCCCCCTTCAGGGAAGCGTTCCATTCTTGAGGAAAACGGAGACAACGTCATGGCTGAATCAGTCGTCATCGGTGCAGGCGCGACCGGGGTCGCGACCGCCAGGCAACTGGCCGACAGCGGCAAGCGGGTCCGCCTCATCACCCGCAGCGGCAGTGGCCCTGACCACCCCGGCATCGAACGGATCGCCCTGGACGCGGGCCACACCGGCGAGCTGGCCGAGGCACTGGCCGGAGCGACCACGGTCTTCAACGCCGCCATGACCGCCTACCAGACCTGGCCAGAGACCATGCCGCCGTTGTTCGCCTCGATCCTCGCCGCGACCGAGCGGGCCGGGGCCGACTACGTGATGCTCGGCAACCTCTACGGCTATCAGCAGACCACCGTGCCGGTGACCGAGCGCACCCCGATGGCCCCGCATACCCGAAAGGGCCGGGTGAGGGCCCAGCTGTGGCAGCAGGCCAAGGATGCCCACGACGAAGGGCGGCTGCGGGCCACCGAAGTGCGAGCCGGCCAGTACCTGGGCCCAGGCGCAGTCTCAGCGTTCACGCTGCTGGTCGCGCCCCGGGTCCGAGAGGGAGAACTGGCTCTCGTCCACGGCAACCCCGATGCGGCACACTCGTTTTCGTACACCGAGGACGTCGCAGCGGCGCTGGTGGCGGTCGGCGGCGACGAGCGGGCCTGGGGGCGGGGCTGGCACGCCCCGGTCATCACCGCGACCCTGCGCCAGGCCGCGACCGACCTCGCCGAACTCCACGGAGCGCCCGAACCGCGGTTGGAGCCGCTCACCGAACGGGATACGGCGCTGCTGTCCTTCACCGACCCACTGTGGCGGGAGTTCGCCGAGATGAGCTACATGTCCGAGCGTCCGTTCCTCGTAGACGACAGCGATATCCGCGACACCTTCGGAGTCAAGCCCTCAACACTCCGCGAAGCGCTGGCGGCCTGATGCCGCGGTGGGCGGGCCGGGGCTCCCGGCCCGCCCACGCTGAGGTGCGCGAGGTGCTCGACGATCGCCGCACGGTCCCGTCGCGCATCAGGCCGAGGGCCCGCGACGCCGCCACGCTCGTCGGACCGCGACACGGCTGCACCCGCGCCCTGGTGCGCCCAAGACGGAGGAGAGTCCGGACCCCCACCACTTGATCAAGGAAGCGGCTGTCGGCGAGGGCATGCTCACGTGCAGCCGTCCGGAGCTTGAGGTTGACGCTCAGCGGCCCGACGCCTTCCCCTGCCGGATCTCATTCACACGACAGAGAATCGCTGCCTCAGCAGCCTCGAGATATCCCGAGGAGCCGCTGGTGTGGGGCAGCGTGCCGGGTGATTCATCGACGTTAGGGCAGGGACCGGCCGCGAACTCCACCACCGTCACTCGCGCGCACCTCCGTAGACGAGTGTCCCATCTTGCCGCTCACTTTGTGGAGTTGCGGAGGCAGCAGGCTGAAACGCCCCAACCTGGCTGCCTGCGCCTGAAGCTGTCACGCAGCGCGGTGAGCGCGGCCCGGAGCTCGACGGCACTTTCCTCGAACTGGAGACCCTGGTCGACGAGACGGACATGCAGGCCGCGCTCGCTGCCGTGCGTGCAGTGCTCGAGGAGCTGGGCATCAGTAAAGACGACCTGACGCGGGAGCTGTACACGGATGCAGTTCGAGCACGCCGCAACTGACCCCCAAACGCACGAAAACCCCTGCCGCAACCGGTGGGCTTCGGGTCGGCGCCCGAGGCAAGGAGGTACTCACCGTGCCGCGAAGGGGTGAGCCTGCAGTTCGCTGCGGTCAACGCGGAAGGCCTTCTTCGAACGCCTCGGCTTCACCGTTTTACCAAGCCCGTCTCGTATGGGTTCTTGGCGATCAGGTCGTCGTCCACGGCCGGGGCGGCCAGATCAGCGCCAGCTTTGCCATACCCCGAGAAGTCACCGACTGCTTCGGCGCCCCGGGTGAAGATCCTCTACCCAAGACACGCTGCACGCACGAGCCGGACGACTTCCGTCGCGCAGCCCCAGGACAGAGTCACTCCGGCTCCGCCGTGGCCGTAGTTGTGGACCACGGGGGGGCCCGACCTGGCGGTCTTCCTGTTCGACTCTGACCTGGGGTCGTGTCGGTCGTCCCCCCACCCGGTGGTCGAGGAGTTGTGCGTTCGCGAGGCGGGAGTCGATCGCGGAACAGCGCTCAATGATTCTTTCTGCGGTGGCATGGTCGGCGACGACGCTGCCGTTGTTGTCGATGGCCGTACCGCCGAGGACGATGGTGTCGCCGTGCGGATAGAAGCACACCAGGTCGGGAGACATGCCGGTGTCCTCGGAGAAGAACTCATCGATGCCTGGGTTCTTCAGGACGACGTGTTCTCCGCAAATCGCCCGCATTGTGGTGTCGCCCGCTAGCCGGGAGGCGCCCAGGCCAGTGCAGTTGACGATCGCGGCTGCGTTCTTGATCTCGCTCCAGTCGCCCACGGTGCCAGTCTCGATTTGGCCGCCGAGCTCCATGACTCGGCTCTGGAGATAGTCGAGATAGATCGGCATGTCGATGAGCGGGACAGTGAAGCGGTAGCCGGAGACGAAGCCGGGTGGGAGTTCGTCTTCCCCACACGGGCGGCAGTCGGGCAGGAGGTCGCCCCATGGCGGGGGATCCATGGACTGCCGGGACGCTTCGATGCCGCTGACCATGCGAACGCCACTGTCGCTGAGGCCCGAGAGGCCACGGAAGACCTCGAGGGAGACAAGGCTCCATGCCCATACCTTGTCCCACGGCTCCGCGTGGTACGCGCCCCACATCGCCCCGGCCGCGAGCGACGTTCGGCCGGGAATCTCCTCGGCCACGATGCGTACCGGCAGTCCGGCTTGCAGAAGCTCGATCCCCGTGGTGAGCCCGCAGACTCCTGCCCCTACGACGACGATCGACCTCTTGGCTGCCATGATCCGACCGTAACTCCTCGGTGCGAGTGCCGACCGGCTGGCACCCGGCTCGCCACCGCCCGCCGCTGGCTCGCCCCGTCACCCCGGGCGAGCGGCAACAGCAGAATGGTCATCAGCCCGTGCGGCTCGACCACCGGCAGAAGAGCGGTTCCTGACTGCTTGCGAGTGAACGATGGAACTCCCGCACTCGCGTCGAAGCCATCCGGTCGATCATGCCCCTTATGGTTGGTTCCCATGCCGCTAAGCTTTGCCTTTGTGAATCTCAAGCCTGGAGTCGGCAAGACGACCAGTGCCGTATGGCTGGCCCACGCGCTTCACGAGTCGGGCTACTCGCCGCTTCTGGTCGACGGCGACCCAGCGTCCTCCGCACTGCGCTGGAGCGAATTGGCCGACGGCTTTCCGTTTCCCGTCATCGCCTTGCCGGTGGGTGACGTGCACCGCCGCGTGAACGACTTCCTGGGCAATCGGCAGGCTGTGGTGCTCGATGCGCCGCAGATGGAGGACCATCCTCGCATCGCTCGCAGCATCATGAGGTACGCGAGTGCGTGGATCGTCCCGGTGACGCCCGCTCCCATCGAACTGGACCGGATGGCACCCATCCACTCCGAGATGGACGACGTGCAGTCCCTGCGCGCCGAGCCGGCCCGCACCGCAGTCCTCCTGAACCGAACCAATCGCCCCGACGCCACACGCACCGGCCCCGATGCCGACGCCCGTGAGGCGCTCACCGAGTGGGGTTTCGTGGTGCTGGACACCCAGATCGCGCGGCTCGAGTTGTACGCCCAGTCGTTCGGAAGTCCGGTGCGGGCCAAGGGGTCGGCGTTCATGGACCTCGCCGATGAACTCATCAAGCGTGAGGAAGAGGCATGAAGGAGCGCAAGGACAGGTACCGCGCGGCGTTGCAGCGCGGAGGGGACGTCGCTGCCAAATCCTCAAAAAGCATCACGCTGAACAGCAGATACGTCCGGATGACTATCGAAGTGGACCCGGACCTGCAGCGAGACCTGACGCGATGGGCCAGTCTGCCGGTCTCAGCGCTGGTACTCGCCACCACGACCGTTCTGCGCACCTTGGCCGACACCGCCGCGGCCGTGCCCCGATCCGTGGGCGGCGCCCGGCATACGGGGCCGTAGAGGCCCAGGTTGCCGTACGGCGCCCGAAGGGGCAGCGGCAGGCACTTCGGTGGTTGCCCTTGCAGGCCTGTGCCGGAGGCACAGCATGAGGCGCGGAAGGGGTGAGGATTCGGCGGTCAACTGCGGTGTGCGGGAACCGAAGTGAGCCGGTTGAGCAGTTCTGGGGCCTGCGGGGGCCTTCCTCGAGTGGGCCCGGCCGAACGGCCCCCGACAGCCGCGTCCCAGCGAGATGCCGAGCCCCCGGCTCCGGCAGGGCCGGAGCCACCGGCCTCGCAAAGAATCCGCAGCCCGGAGAGCAGGCGGCATGCTGCGCGGCGCCCCCGGCGACGGCCTTGCCGACTGTTCTCCGACCGCGGCTACGACATCGACAAGTACCGCCGTATCCTCCGGAGTCGTGGCATCACCCCGAAGACCGCACTCCGCGGAAAGAGGCATGGCTCTTGCCATGGCAAGTCCCGCTGTGGTGTCGAGCCGACCTTCGCCGGGCCCCATCTCTTCACATGCCCAACTGTGACCGCTGCCCGGCGCGTTGCGCGAGGAACTGCCACCGGGTTTCGGCGATCCTGATACAACGATGCGGATCACTCTGGTCATCGCGGTTCTCGCTGCCGTGCAGGTATGGGTCAACCGGCTGTCGGCCGACTGGTACGTCCCCCTCTGCGCCGCCACTTCCGCCGTTCTCCTGCTGATCGCTCGGTGGGATGGCCTCACCTGGCCGGACCTGGGACTCGGCGCTGCCTTTGCCCGCCGGGGACTGCGCTGGGGAGTGGTCCTGGTCGCAGCCGTCGTGGTCGTCTATCTGCTGGGTCTGGCCATGCCGTTCACCCGGGAGGCCTTCCTGGACGAACGTGCCGCGGGGCTTACTGCGGATCAGCTGGTGTTCCGCATGCTGGTCCGCGTACCGCTCGGCACTGTGCTGCTCGAGGAGATCGCGTTCCGGGGGGTGCTGTGGGCCATGGTCGAGCGGCGGTGGGGGCCCACGTGGGCCACCGCCGTCTCCTCGGTGCTCTTCGGGCTCTGGCACGTGCAACCCGCACGGGGGCTCACGCGCGCGAACGCGGCCGCCGAGGCGATTTTCGGCACCAGCCGTACTGGCGTCACCCTGTCCGTGGCAGCAGCAGTCCTGGGCACGGCCATCGTCGGCGTGCTTTTCTGCGAACTCCGCCGCCGCTCCGGCAGCCTCATCCCGCCCATCGCGCTGCACGGCGCCCTCAACAGCGCCGGCTATGCACTCGCCTGGGCGGTTGCCCGCTGGTGAGGCGCGGATGCAATACAGGCCGCTCGGCCCCGCCACCCTCACCAGTCCAGTGGCGAGTAGGCGCAAGGGGCCGACCCCACCGGCAGGACCAGGCCGTTAGGATGCGGCTCCGGCAGCTGGACCGACCGCAGGGCCCAGCCGCCTCAGCCCAGGGCCTGGACTTCCCGCCAGAAGGCGTCGACCCGCGCGTTGAAGGTGTCGGGGACCTCTTGAAAGGGCTGATGAGCCTCGCCGGGCAGCACCTCGAAAGCGCACCCGGAATCCTCTCGGCGACCGCACGCCCCAGGCGCGGCGGCGCGACGATGTCCAGTTCACCGGCCAGCACCAGTGTCGGCGCGATGATCTCCGCTAGGCGGTCGAGCGTGTCATGCGTCCTGAACGGTGCCAGCTGGCGCTGGAAAGCCTCGACGGACTGAGGATGCGGGAAGGCCAGCGTCTCCTCGATGATCCGGTCGACCGTGCCGTCGGCGTGCGCCCGCGGAGTGTAGATCCACAGCAGAAACGCCTACAGCATCGCGCGCTCGTCCGGCGCTCGCTCGGCCATCCAGTGCCAAAAGCCCGTCATCGAGCGGAAGTAGGCGTCGGGACGGGCCCATGTGCTCATGAGCACGAGGCTGCGGACGAGCCGGGGATGGTTGAGCGCCAGCTCCTGCGCGATGCAGCTGCCTCCCGAGAAGCCCACGACATGCGCGGCCGGGATCTCCAGTGCGCGCAGCACCGCGGCCGCGTCCTGCGCCATCCCGGGCACCGACAAAGGCCCCTCGGGCAGCGGCGTGCGCCCAGTGCCGCGATTGTCGTAGGCGGTGAGACGGTAGCGGTCGGCAAACCCGTCGACCTGTGCCTGCCACGCCTCGGCGGGATCGCTGAGTCCCGCGATGAGCAGGATGTCGGGTCCCTCGCCTCGGCGCTCGACCCAGATCCGGCCGACGTCGGTTTCGATCATTTCGCCCATGCCCGGTCTCCTGGCACGGTTTTCGTGGAGAGCCCACGCCCACCCCCCGGACTCACACCGTCCCACAGGTCTCGCAGCGCCACCTGTGCAGCGGCGGCCTGAGCCGCCACACTCGGCTGATCCCCGGCAACGCTCATCCCACGAAGCAAGCGCCCGTCGCCGACAGGAATACGACAGACGCGGAACAACTGCGCTCCGCCAGTAGAAAATGTTCCCTGTTCAGTGGCACGAACTGCTCGTGACAGCCCTTGCGTCAGTGCTCCCAATAGTCACGCTGCGGTAGTTCGACCCACATGTCGGGTGGCCCCACGACGGCACGCGCGTCGGTCAACCGCAGTCCTACGAACGCGCACGAGTACGCCACCGCGTTGTACTGGTAGAGGTACGAGGTCAGGGTTTCCTCCGAGGTGTCGTCCGCGTCCGGTCCGCCGCCTGGGTGGAGGTCCCAGCCTTCGACGCTCCCGTTGCGGACGATGCTGCCCTGGTTGCCGCTTTTGGGGTTGGCGTACAGGCCGTAGCAGACGGTGCCGGCGGACAGCCGGGTCAGTACACCCGGCATCGACGGCGCGTATCCCCACGGCTGGGTGACGACGCAACCACCCGGCACGGTCGTCACGCCGACGACCTGCAGGCTCTCGTCCAATTCGTACGCGTACGGATCCTCCAGCAGTTCTTCCAGTTCCTCGCCTCCCGCCGGCGTCGCCTCCAAGCGACGTACCGCTTCCTCGGCGTCGATCCCGGCCACGCACGCCAGAGCTGTGCCCTCGTAGTGGATGCTGCCCAACGCAGCGACGAGCCGTCTGCCCTCCTGTGCCGCCGTGCGCTCCGCTTCGCTCAGCCCGCGCTCTTGCTCGGGCACCACAAACAGGTCGGGTGTCGGTCCGGCCAGGCTGAGCCGCCCCGGTGACCAGCCACCGATCAAGGGCCGCCAGGGATCCGCTCCGGCATCGACGAGGGCCCGCGCGTTGTCCGGTCGGTCGCACAGGACCGCTTCCCACAGCGCGGTCGTCCCGTTCTCGAGCGCGTCGACGTCTGCAACGCGTCGTGCCAGCTCCGTGACGACCTCCGGTGAGCCGAAGACCGCCGCCCGGTGAAGGGGCCGCCCTCCGCTCCATACCTCTGGGTCGGCACCCTGATCGAGGCGCCGCCGGATGCCGTCGTGATCCTTCCAACCCTCCCAGCTCACGCCCGACCAGCCGTCATCCCGCCCCGTCACCATGCCCCCTCCAAAGAGATCCGGACGACTCCTCCATCGCCGCGTACGCACCACCATCACAGACGGGTCCGACAACGCCCCGCTCTCTTCTCAACGCTTGTGGAGAAGTTGGATCCGTGCGATCCGTGCCCCACCGCGCCTGCCGTGGGACACGCCCCGCACCCATCCCACCTCCGCCGCCAGGCAGACCATCAAGCCCGCCGACCGTCCCCAGCACACGCAGGCACCATGCGCACCGGGACCACCGAAGCACTAACCCGGCGGACGGCCAAAGACCGGCCGGGCCCAGACAGGCGGATCCGGGACCGGCCCCACGTGCTGCGCGGCCCCGACGACCCCGGGGTCCACCTGTGTCGGCGGATGCGAACCCTTGCCGCCGATACCCCTCGCACTGGCACGCAGAGCCGCCACGAACTCCAGGCACGAGCCGTAACGGTCCTCGGGAACCTTCGCCAGGGCCTTTACCAGAACGCCGTCCACCGCCGACGGAAGCCCCGGCCGTTTCTCGCTCAGGGCAGGCGGCTGATCGTACTGATGCGCCCACAGCAGCGCCATATCCTCATCCCTCTGGAAAGGCGGCCCACCCGCGAGGGTTTCGTAGACGACGCAGGCAAGGCTGTACAGATCGCACCTGCCATCCACCGGGCGGCCCGAAATCTGCTCCGGCGCCACATAGTCGAGCGTTCCGACGAACTCTCCCACCTCAGTGAACCCCGTCAGCGACAGCGACTTCTTCGTCAGCCCGAAATCCGTGAGATAGACATGCTCGGGGTGATCGCTGTCAGTGCCCTGGGCAACCAGAACATTGCCGGGCTTCACATCGCGGTGCACCAAGTCATGTTCATGGGCCGCATCGAGTGCCGACGCCACCTGAGCGGCGATACGCAGCGCCATCGCAACCGGCAACCGACCGTCCCGATCGAGCAAAGCCCGCAAATCCAGCCCCGAGACATAACGCATGGCGATATACAAGACACCATCCATTTCGCCGGCCTCGAAGATCGGCACGATATGGGGATGGTCGATCGCCGCGGCCACACGCGACTCGTGCGTGAAACGGCGACGGAAGGTGTCATTGCGGGCCAGCTCCGGGGCAAGCAGCTTCAGCGCAACCGTACGGTCCAGACGCAGATCCCTTGCGCAGTACACAACGGCCATACCCCCACGACCGATCTCACGCTCCACCCGGTAACCCGCGATCTGCGCCCCGATCAGACCCGAAGCCCGACCCGAATACACACCCATCCCGTCCGACGCCGCACCCATCACACGCCACCACCGCGCAACCGTCCGACAGCCGCGAGACACACATACGGACCACCAGCCGGGTCAACGAAGCAGACGACGCTCTCCGGCCCGACACCCCACACACCCACCCCGCAGTGCCCAACAGCGCAGACCCAGAGACCGCCGCCCCACTCAGCACGCGCTTCACCGGCAACAATGCCGCCCCACGGGCCACGACCCACCCCGCGATACCGACTCGCACCCATCACCACGGAACCGGGACCGGCCCCGAAGACAAGCCCCGACCCAGCCGAACCGACAGGCCGCTCACCCACACCCGAATTCTATCCGGCCCTGCCGCCCAGTGACGGGCGCAAGGTGAACGCCTGACTGCCGACAGCCTCTCTACGAGCCGCATCCGGGTGCACCTACCCGAGAGGCGGGCGGATGGCCGATAGGGGCCAGGACTTCATTCACCGAAAAACTCGATCGATCGGCAGTCCGCTGTCAGGCGGGTGAGATGGACGCCGGAATGCGGCCAACCGCAGGATGGGCCGCCAGGTGGTCGGGCCCGTGTCGCCGCAGGAGAAAATCACCGCGTGCCACACTTCGGGCCTGTGACGAGGAGGTCGCCGCAGAAGTCAGCTGCCCGACAGCTTCTCCTGCAGCCAGTCGAAGACCACCTCGCAATGCTGCTGCGGGGCCATCGGGGAGCAGTGCAGCTGTGCGCCGGTGGCCGTGGTGAGCTTCACGTAGTCCTTGGGAGCCGTCAGCTTGTCGAACATCTGGCGCGGCTGGCCGGGATAGAACTGCTCGTAGTCGTAGTCAAGGACCAGCGTGGGCATCTTGATGCGGCCCACGACGTTGGTGATGTCCAGCGACTCGATGAGTTTGGCGGGGGTGTAGAAGTCGGTGAACATCTTGCCCTCGCGGGCGTCGAGCATCGCCGGTGCGGAGAAGGGCTCGATGCGCTTTTTCATCGTCGCGGCCGCGGGCGGAGGCAGCTCGGGTACGACCTCCTTGTTCCAGATGTTGTTGGTCTCCTCCTTGTCTGGGGTGAGGATCTTTCGGACCTCCGGAGGAAAGCCCAGCCAGGGCGCGAGTACGCCGGGCATCGCCACCAGAGCGGCGATCCTGTTCTCGAAGGCGGCGGCCCGCGGGGCCAGGTTCCCGGCCATGCTCAGCCCGGTCAGGGCGATCTTGCCGGTGTCCACGTCCGAGCGGGCGGCCAGCCAGTTGACGAGCGGCGTGACGACGGTCTCCCAGCGTGGCGTGAAGACCACTCGGTCCACATAGAGCAGCTGCCCCTGGCCGGGCCCGTCGTAGACAAGGGCGTTCCAGCCGCGTTCCAGAGCGGCCGCGACGCCGTAGGTCCACATGTCGACGTTCGGTCCGTCGCTGCCGTTCGTGAGGATCACGGTGGGGCGCCGCTCGCGTGAATCGTCCGGCCGGAAGAACCACACAGGCAGCGGGGTTTTCCCGTACGGGATGTTCGCCGTCACCGGCGCTGGGTCGCACAGCTCGCAGAACTTGTCCCAGGCACCACGCCCGGCCTTGTACAGCTGCTCCTCGCTGCCGGGGTCGTCGGAACCGAGGACGAAGAACAGTGCCTGGCCGTAGTACTGAGCGGCCCGCAGCGCACGGAAGCGTGTCGTCTGCGTCCCGGGCTTGCTGCCCCGGGGCGCCTCCATCAGCTGATCGCCGAGTTTCTTGAAGGTCTCGGTGTACGTCTGCGCGGAGAGGCCGGCCTTGTTGATCGTGTTCACGACGGTGAGCACCTCGCCCACCTCAGCGGCGCCGTAGCCGGATGCGCCGAGGGCGAGGAGCCCGTTGAAGTTGAAGCCCGGGTCTTTGAAGAGTGTCATCACCCCGGGCGTGGGACCGCTGACCGCGGCGGAGGCCGACGCCGTGGGACTGGGGGTCGGCGCATGCGCGGGAGACGCACCCGACGGGGTGCACCCAGCGGTCACCAGAGCACTGGCCCCACCGACGAGCCCGGCAAGCGTGGTGCGGCGAGTGGGGCCGGATGCGCGATCACCCGATGGGTACGTCATGCCAACCGAACGTACGCGCCGCGTCTTCGGGCCCCTCTCCGCAACACCCGCCGTTCCCCCGAACGGCGCTTCCCGCATCTCCTGCCTCAATCGCGCGTGGACAGGTGTACGCAGCTCTTGGACGGCGCCGACATCACTCTCCAGGTGCGGTCACGGAGCGTGTCGTGTCCCAGTCAGGCGGCCGCTGCCGCGCGGCGGATGGCGTCCAGTGTGCGGCCCACGTCGTCGTCGGTCGTGGACCAGTTGCTGACCGAGATCCGCATGACGCGGCGATCGTGCCAGATCGAGCCGCTGATCCAGGCCGTGCCGTCGTCGAGCAGCCGGGCGAGTACCTGTTCCGTCCGCGCGTCGTCGTCGAACGCGGCACAGACCTGGGTGAAGATCACGTCGTTCAGCACTTTCGCCCCGTCGATGTCAGCGATGCCGGCGGCGAACGCCGAGGCGTGCCGGCACAGCCGCTCGACGAGCGCGGCGACTCCGGACCGGCCGAGAGACCTGAGCGCGGCCCAGACGGTGAAGGCCCGGCCGCGCCGGGACAGCTCGGGGACCTTCTCGAAGGGGTCGCCCCGTTCGTCATGGATGAGGTAGTCGCCGCGCTGCCCCATCGAGGCCCGGACCGTCGAAGGGTCCCGCACGACGGCGAGGCCGCAGTCGTAAGGGACGTTCAGGGTCTTGTGGGCGTCGGTTGCCCAGGAGTCGGCCTGCCCGCAAGCTGCCGTCAGATGTGCATACGCAGGGGAAGCGGCGGCCCACAGACCGAACGCGCCGTCGACGTGAACCCACGCGCCCGCGTTGTGGGCGGCCTCGACGGTGTCGCCGAAGGAGTCGAAGGCACCGGAGTGGATCTCTCCCGCCTGGAGGGCCACGATCGTCGGTTGTGCACCTGCGGTGGTCAGGGCGTGTCGCAGCGCGCCGGGGTTGATGCGCCACTGATCGTCCGCGGCCACCAGTTCGGGCTCGCCGAGTCCGAGATAGCGCAGCGCCAGGTCGATCGCCATGTGGCGGCCCTCGCCGGCGAGGACCCGGACACGGGGCCCGCCCGTGAGCCCGTCGCGGGCGGCGTTCCAGCCGGCCCGCCGCAGGACCGTGTCACGCGCGGCGGCGAGACAGGTGAAGTTCGCCGTCGTGGCGCCGGTGGTGAAGCCGACAGCGCTCTGCTCGGGCAGCCCCAGCAGTTCCAGCAGCCACGCCCCGGCGATGTCCTCCACCGCGGTGTGCGCGGGCGTGACCCGGCGCATCACGCAGTTCTGATCCCATGCGCTCACCAGCCAGTCGACGGCCAGGGCGGCCGGCACGCCGCCACCGATCACGAACCCGTAGAAGCGGCCGCTGGGGAACGCGGTCAGACCCGGCTCGCAGGCGGTGGCCAGCAGGTCCACGACGTCCGCCGGCGAGCTGGGACCCTCCGGCAGGTCGGGGCCGAGCGCGCGCACGACCTCGTCGACCGAGGCACGCGCCGGAACCGGGCGATCGGACAGGCTCGCCAGCCAGCGCACGGCATGGTCGTGCGCCCGCTGCAGCGCTGCCTCGCGCGCGTCCATGTTTCGGACTATGAACCTGCGAGCGGAGCCCCGCAACACAACCCCTCCGGCCGCTCCGCGTCTCAGCCAGACGATCAGGCGGCCATCGCGCCGGTCGTGGTGTTGCTGGTGCCACAACCACGCGGCTCAGCCCAGCCCGAGTTCGGCCGGTGCTCGGCGCTTGTCGTCGGCGCGCGAGCCGGCTCCAGTGCTCGCTGACGGCGCTGGTCCCATGGAAGCTGGAAAGCACGCCGGAGCCGTTCGACACGGAGCGCCTCCTGAACCACTGGCGGAACGTCCACAGCGAGATGCGGGCTGCCGTCGGCTCCGCCGCCTACGAACGGCAGCCCGAGCACTTCCTCGCCTTCGTCGGCGTTGCCACGGCCTGATCGGCCACCGCCGCCTCACCAGCTGAAGGGATGGTGTGTCAGTCCGGCGCTGCTTTCGGAGGGTTCAATGCGAGACAACGTCTTGGCCAGCGGTAGTCCGGCTCTTGACGCTGCAATCTGACGCGCCCGCAGTTCGGAGCGGGTACGCGGACGGAACTTCGGCTCCTTGCCGCAGCCGCAAGCCGACCGTCCCTCGTAGCGCAGTCCCTCGCCCAGGACCGCAGCTACCACTGACCACCCTCGGACGTCACGCCTCGGTGGCGGGGCAAAGTCGGACCTGCGCAGACAAGGGGCTTGGCGCAGTTTGGGCACGGACGCTCCCGCTCAGCATGCTGCTTGAAGCTGACACGGCACGTCACGCATGCGTAGTGCAGTTTGTAGTAGGTCATGGCATAGAGACACACCCGATGACCGTACTGGGCTGTCCGTCGAACTGACTGACACATTTTCGACGGGGCTGACCCGACTCGCACACAGCCGCGCCCGATGTCGTGGTTCAGGTCCACGGTGAATGCGGTCACCCCCCGCCCTCGGCGAGCGCACCCCCGTGCATCAGGGTGGCCAGGCGGTCCAGATCGCCGGCGACCGCGACACCGATCGCTCGGCGCCGCCGGTCAGCTCGCGCACCGCGTCCGCAAACGCTGCACGGAGCCCGCCCGGGTGCCGCGCCGGAATCACCGGCCGGTCAGGGATCCGCTCGACACCGCGCGCCACAGGCTCCCGGGGCAGAACTCTCCCAGGAGCGCGGCAGCAGCCCCACCGCATCCAGGTCAACCCCCGGGACGGGGCCGGACACAGCCAGCGGATCATCCGCCGAACGCTCGGAGCCGTGCCTCGCTGTCCTTGGGGATCAGCGCGCCCGCACTGCCAGTGGTCCCCGCGGTCGATCACGGCGCTGAGGAACCGGTCGTCGACGCCTCCCACGAGCCCGTGCGGGTCGCCGTTGCGCTGTCACCTCCACCCCGGCCCGGGCCACTCCCGCCTCCATGTCGTTCTTCGCGTCCATCGCGCCCCTCCCTTGGCCAGCTCCACGAATCGGTCACACTTGGGCATACTCCCTCAAGTAACAACAAGCTGTCGCACATGGTCGCTACGTGTCCCAGGAGGCGTGATGAGCCAGCAGCCGGTCCTTCTCCCCTACGCCGACCCGGCCTTCGTGGCGGATCCCTTCCCGCTCTACCGACAGCTACGCGAGGACGGCCCGGTCCGGCGCGCCGTCATCGCGGGCGGTCTGGACGCCTGGCTGGTCACACGCTACGAGGACGGGCTCGCCGCCCTGTCCGACCCGAGGCTGAGCAGCGACGTCCGTGACGCCTCGGACCCCCGCCTCATGGAGCAACTGCCCGAGTTCGAGCGCGAGTCGATGATGAGCAACATGCTGCGCTCCGACCCGCCCGACCACACCCGGCTACGACGCCTGGTCTCGAAGGCGTTCACCGCGCGCAGGGTCGCCGAGCTGCGGCCCCGTATCCAGGAGATCACCGACCGGCTGCTCGACGCGGTCGTGCCGGTCGGCCGGGCGGAACTCGTCGCGGACTTCGCGCTGCCCATCCCGGTCACCGTGATCAGCGAGCTGCTCGGCGTGCCGCCGGACGACCGGCACGACTTCCAGCGGTGGACCGACGCCATGCTCATGCGCGGGGAGAAGATGCCGGACCCGGCCGTCGTGAACGAGGCGTGGCAGCGGATGCGTGCGTACGTGACGAAGCTCCTGGAGACCAAGCGCGCCCGGCCCGGAGACGATCTCCTCAGCGCGCTGATCAGCGCCCGCGACGAGGAGCAGCGGCTGAACGAGGACGAGCTGATCGCCATGACGTTCCTGCTGCTCGTGGCCGGGTATGTCACGACGGTCAACCTGATCGGCGGCGGCATCGCCGCGCTCCTCGCTCACCCCGACCAGCTGCAGCTGCTGCGGGGCGATCCCGAGCTCCTGCCAGGCGCGATCGAGGAGTTCCTCCGCTACGACGGCCCGGTCAGCCCCGGCATCGCCCGGTTCGCGCGCGAGGAGGTCGAGATCGCGGGCGTGACCGTCCCGCGCGGCGCGAGCGTGCTGATCGCGTCCGCGATCGCCGACCGCGATCCGGCACGGTTCCCCGACCCCGACCGACTGGACGTCACCCGGCGTGACAACGGCCATCTGGCGTTCGGGCACGGAATCCACTACTGCCTTGGCGCGCCGCTGGCCCGGCTGGAGGGCCAGATCGCCATCGGGACGGTGCTGCGCCGCCTTCCCGACCTGGCCCTGGCAGTGCCGCCGACCGAGCTGAGGTGGCGGCCCGGCGGGCTGCGCGGCCCGATGCGGCTACCCGTCACGTTCACCCCCGGCGCCCGGGCGGGCTGACCACCGCCCGGCAAAGGGACCCGGACGATGCCGGCGTGGCCGGTGACGGCGCGTGCGGCCCCTGCGGCACAGTTTGCGGAACGGTCCGACGTGGAGGTCCGCCCTCGGCCGGTCCTACCTGAACCAGCACACTGCAAGACCGGAAGCCCCGACGACTGGTCGCTCGCGACCCGGGAACAGGGTGCCGTCGAGGTGTCCGCGGCACACACCGGCGGAAACCTGGCCCGGGATCCAGGCGCCATGGCCGCCCGGTCCGCCTCGCCTGAACTGGGCGACGCAGACCATCGGCGAAGGCACGCAGCGCCGAGGGCGGGGGCACGGGCCGCGCAGCGCCCCCGGCAACCGGCCCTCTGCGCCCACACGGGCTCAAGGGCGAATCGGTGCTGCCGGGTCCACCCGGGCGACCGCGAGTGCCAAGGCGGCGCCCTGCCCCACCCGGTGCGCGCCACGGCGGCCGCCGCGCTTGAAGCCATCGACCAGGGGCGGGACGCCGAGCGCGCCCGCGCGGCGATGCGGGGCCTGGCCGTCACCATGTACGAGCAGCACTCCCGGCGCTGACCTGACGCGCTGCGGCACTCAAGGACACTGCCACCGCGCGGCGGGGCGGATCAGATGCGCCAGGTGCGGATGCGATCGGCTGCTTGGTAGACGCTGACCTTGCCGGCCTGGATGTCGCGCACGAGGTCGACCATGGCACCGTACGGGGGGTCGATGCCTTCGCCCGAGGCGTGCATGTAGGCGGCGGCGACCTGGCAGGCGTACAGGCTGTTGCGGTACGGCAGTGGCTGGAGGCGGACCAGGGTGTGCAGGAGGGCGGCGGCGCGCCAGGCGGGGTCGGGGTCGGCGGTGGCGGGTCGTGGGATGCGGGTCTTGTGGCGGGCGGCGGCGGCGACGAAGGCGGAGTAGTCGGCGACGCTGACATCTTCGGGGACAGCTTGTTCCTGGACGTCCAGCAGCCAGGGGACGTCAATGTAGAGGATCATCAGGCCGCGTCCGCCTCCTGGTGGCGGGTGGCCGACGGGGCTTCGTCGGGGAAGGCGTCGTCGAACTCGGCGCGATGCTGCTCGCCCCAGGAGACGGCGTAGCGGACGAACTGCAGACGCTGCTGTTCACGCAGGGGCAGGTCGTGGACGTACTGCTTGAGGGACTTGCCTTCGGCGGCCGCGGCGGCGCGGACCGCTTCGAGTTCCTCGTCGGTGAAGGTGATGTTCAAGGACGGCATACCCCCGATGGTACCTAGTTGGTACCTGTAGGGCTATGGCGCGGAGAAAGACCATCGGCGTGACAGGTCAACGACTACGCGGGCGGCAGGGCAGGTGACGGCGGGACAGTGTTGCCTTCGGTCCAGTCGCCGTCGAAGAGGGCGGCGGCGAGGCATTCGTGGTCGGTGCTGAGCTGGACGACGCGGCGTTTGGTGCGCACCTTGGCGAACCAGGGGCCGATCTTGACGCTGTGACCGTCGACGGTGATCGACTCACGGACGTGGGGCAGCGGCGTTCGCGGTGGAGGAACAGCTCGAGGAACCGGCCTCCAAATGCGTTCACACACCTGCGAGAGCCTCTCATCCATGACTGAGACTCAGCGGGATATGACGCCTACCCCCTGACCGCCTCGCGGGCCCGGCAAGAAACGTCGAACACCAGCACGTCTACGATCCTGCGATGATCACACTGTCATTGGACACCACCTCCACCAACTACGCGGCCGGGCAGTCGCTGGGCGCCTTTCTGGTCGCGGGTGCTGTCATGGCCCCGGTCTGGCGCATGACGCACTCCTGGCGTCGCGTCGACCGACCCGGTTCGTCCGTGCCGGGGATTTCACTGCCTACTCTGCGCGCCAGACGTCGAAGAATCGTGTGGAGTGTGCTGGCGACCGTCGCCGCCGCAGGATGCGTCAAGGCCGTATCCGTCCACAACCCCGAGCCACGGGCCGCCCAGGCAGGGGCCGACAAGGCCGCGGACGAGGTCCCACGCCGGGTCATCCAGCCGCCGAACCAGCTAGGACACTATCGACTCCTGACCGGCGAAGACGCGGCGGTCTACGCAGCAGTGCAGGAGCGCAGCAACAAGAAGCGGAGTTCCGGCCGTCAGTGGTGGTACTACGGCACGGACACTCAGGAGCTGACAGCCGTCCTGACCATCAACACGGTCGAGCAGGACCCGGAGCTGGCTGCGGAGAAGAAGCGCGACTCCTTCACCCAGGAGTTCCGCAACTTCTTCGCCGGCGCCAAGGCCCGTGACACCGCCTTCTTCGACGTCGGCCCCCTGCCGGGGCGCCTCGGCTGTGGCCACGTCGACACGCCCACCGGCGAAGCCGCGATCTGCGGATGGACCGACGCCTACACCTCCGGCACCGTAAGCCTGATCGACATCCAGGATCTGAATGAAGCAGCCCGACTCACCCGGGACTTCCGCGCCGCCTCGGACCGACGCTCCTGAGGAATCCCAACTTCGATGACGAGGACGAGGACGCCAGCCTCTGCTCCGACGGGTCACGGCCCCACGGGCGCAGCCGGTGACCGACACGGACGGGCACGAGGTCGCCCACCACGTAAGAGGTACTCACCCGCATCGACGGCGAGGTTGGCCGGAATGTCATCGGCTCGCTCGCCGACATCTCTCCCGTATTCGGCCACCATGTGGTCGCCTGGGTTTTCGGGGACATCTACGACCGTCCCGGCCTCGCCCCTCGCTTGAGGTCCACACCAACGCTGCTCTCGACGTCGGCCTCAGGACCGAGGGGATCGTCGAAGCGCTGCTGCACTGCGCGGTCTGCTGCGGCATGCCCAAAGCCCTGAACGCCACCTTTGTCGCCAAGTAATCGGGGGCGCGCGCCAACAGCGAGCAGCGCGTGGCCGAGCCTTCACCCCTCACAGAAGCTTTCGTTGCACCTTCAGGTGACGGTGCGTTACCTCCTGTGCCAGGATGAACCTGGGGGTGGGGCACATGAGCAAGGGGCTGACGCGCTCGAGACGGAGCGTGAAGGCGGGAGAGATCAGGCTGGTTCTCCCACCGGGTCAGGACGGCACGGCCCGCGAGGACTTACGGAAGTGGCTGCGCCGCGAACGCACGCTCGGCCGGATCGTGCAACCCAGTGGCGAGTCCGAAAAGGGCACTAAGGGCGTCCTTCAGGACATCCTCGTGAACATGGCGTCATCCGCTGCAACGCAGACCACTACCGAGCTGGTCGGTTCCATCAGGAACTGGCTGAGCCAGTACGCCGGCGGCGGGGACGTCTCTTCGGTGGAGTCGGTGCGAGTGGTTATCCCGCGTCAGCGTTGGCGCGATTATCCATGGCGCAGCCGGTTGCGGCATCCGGGGCTCTTCCTGCGGTCGCACAGTGTGCGGATCACGGTCGACGGAGCTCCGCGCCACCTGCTGGCGATGCTTGAGGTCACCGTCCAAGTCAGGGCACCGGAGCGAACGCCGGCAGACGGGGACGGCGAGGAGTAGGGCCGTGGCCGGATTCCCCGCGCAACCTGCGCAAGAAACGACTGACGAGCCGGAACCGCCCGCCAGGGACCGCTCCCGCGCATTGCTCATCGGCGTATCGACGTACGACGACGAGCACTTGGAAAGCGTACCCACCGCTGTGCGGGACGCCGAGGCGCTCGGGCACGCCCTCACGCACGAGGAAT
This sequence comes from Streptomyces sp. NPDC002889, assembly GCF_042888425.1. Lineage (NCBI taxonomy): Bacteria > Bacillati > Actinomycetota > Actinomycetes > Kitasatosporales > Streptomycetaceae > Streptomyces > Streptomyces sp. NPDC002889. The sequence goes on along the minus strand of NZ_JBIAPT010000034.1, from coordinate 29,362 downwards.
CAGGCGTCTTCGACGCCGAGCACGTGCAGCTTCTGCTGGACGCGGAGCGCAGGGAGATCGAGGACGCGCTGAACGCCGCAGCGGCGAGCAGCGAGGATCTGCTGCTGATCTACTACTCCGGCCACGGGCTGGTCCCGGCGGAGAGCAAGCTGCGTCTGTGCGCCAAGGACACCCGCAAGTCCTCGCCCTGGGCCACCGCCTTGGACGTGGAGTCGCTGCTCACTTTGGTGGAGCGCTATCCACGGATCCGCCGCATGGTGGTCATCCTGGACTGCTGCTACTCGGGCAATGTTGTCTTCGCCAAGGTGGCCGACGAGCGGTGGTATGCCGTGACCGCCTCGCAGCGCCAGTGGAGCGTTCCCAACCCGGACGGTGGCGAATACCTCTCGTACTTCACGGCCGCCCTTGTCGATGTACTCCGACAGGGCGTCGAGGGAAAGGGCCCGGTGACACTGCGTGACGTGTACGAGGAGCTAGATCGCCGGTCCTGCAGGTGGCCGGTCCGCAAAGACACCGAGCGCTGGGGACCGGAGCAGAGAGGCGACCGGAATGTGCTGACGACTGTTCTCTCTCGCAGCCGTGGACCGGAGGACCCCCCGGAAGAACCCGAAGAAAAGGAGAACAGTGGCAGGGCGCGGCGGAAAGCCCTGGTCGCTGCTGTGGTCCTCGCGGCTGTCGGCGCCGCCCCCTTCGGCGTGCACGCAATCGTGAAGGAGCCGACGTCATGCCCGACACCGCTGGAGATGCGCGTGCTCACCACACCCGAACTGCGCAGTGCCGTCGTCTCGATGGCGGCGACGCACGACGCCGCCCGGACGGGGCCGCTCAATGATGACGACGATTTCCCCCGTGATTGCCGCCGCATCCACACCACGGTGTACGCGGCACCGTCGGAACAGGCTATATCCGCCCTGATCAAGCCCAGTTCGTGGGCGGACCCGACCCAGATCGGCAACGACCACGGCACAGCGGCACCCGTCCAGACCATCGGACCGCAGCCGGACATCTGGATTCCGGACTCCACGTCCGATGTCATGCGGGCGCGACCTCACCTGAAGGACCAGAACGTGATCAGGCTCAGCAAAACCACGCGTCCGATCGCGTTCTCGCCGCTCGTGCTGGGAGTCCCCACCGGACTACTCCCCGACTCGCTGGAGCAGAAGCAGAGTTCCTGGAACGAGTTGCTCGACGAGCTCAGCAGGAAGAGCCCGGGCGTGCGCCTGCTACGCCCTACCCCCGTGTTCTCCAACATCGGCACGCTGCACACCGCAGGCCTGCACCATCGCCCCGACGGCAACGACGTGCGCACCTTCGAGGGGAATACGGAGGAGCGGCTGTCGACGCCCGACGGCCAGTCAGACAGCAACGAGGTGCTGTGCCAGGCCCAGGGGCGCGCCGCAGTGCTGGTTTCCGAGCACGACCTGCAGCAGTACAACAGGGACCGGCAGGTCGACCAGTGCGAGACGGCCACCCAGTGGCTTGAGTTCACCCAGTACTCCCCGCGGGGTGTGCCCGCGCTCGACCATCCGTTCGTCCCCGTCACCTGGTTGGCGATGCCCAAGGAGCAGCGGGAGTTGAGGGGCGTGGCGGCCGAGGGGTTCCGGCGACATCTGGTCGGAGCGGAGGGACAGAGGACGCTGTGGGAAGACGGATACCGGCCCGCTGACAGCAAGGGCGATCCCGCCGATCCGCCGCCTTCGACGGACAGCCCGCTGGAGGCCGTGCGGAATTCTCCGGTCGAGCGAAGGCCATTCACCGCTCAACAGATCGAGAGGGCGCTGGAGGAATACCGGGAAGCGAGCGCGGCGGGACGGGTGCTCATCCTTTTCGACGCCTCCGGATCGATGGGTGACGGCGAACGCTATCAGGGCGCCGTGGCCGCAGTCGGTGAGGTGCTACGGGCGCTGCCGAATCAGGAGGACGGCAGGGATGGGTTCCGCATCCGCACTTTCGCCCAGAGTCCCGTCAAGGGAGAGCCGCCCGCCTACACCGATATCGGAGATGTCCCTTACTGGTCGGATCCGGCTGATGCAAAAGAGCTGGACAAGCGTCTTGAACAACTCAGTGACAGCGCCGAACGGACGATCAAACGCAATTATTGCGCGATGCGTTATGAGGCCCTGGCCGCAGCCGCGGCGACTCTGCAGGACAAGCAGCACAGGAAGGGCAATCAGGTCGTGCTGCTCGTGACCGACGGGGACGACCGCGGCAAGTCGAACTGCAAGGGGGTTGCTGAGAAGGATGCGAAGTCGGCAACCGAAAACGCCCTTCAAAAGGTCGACGTGCCGGTGCTGACGATTTCACTTACCCCCCTGGGCTGCACGGAGGAGGAACGCGACGGACTCGGCGGCACCGGCGGTGCCTGCGTGGGAATCGGGGACCACGCGGGTCTGGCCGACCTCCTTGCGGGCGGCATCCCCGGCGGTGGGCTGTGAGCATGCGACTGCACAGCGGCAGCTGCACCCTGGCTTTGCTGATCCTGCTGGCCGGTTGCTCGACCGGCTATGACGACCCGGTACCTGTCCCCCCGGACAAGCGGATCGTTTTCGCCACGGGTACCGACCTGACCGACAGCGAAGTGCGCCGCGACCTCATCGACAGGTGGGCCGACAAGAACGACGTCGACGTCGATGTGGTGCAGTTGCACGAGACCGCCGACCTCCAGCGCAGCCAGATGATAGGCGCCTTGCAGTCCGGGACTGCCCGCTATGACGTCGTCAATCTGGATGTCACCTGGACCGCCGAGTTTGCCGCAGACGGGCTCATCCAGCCGTGGCCCGATCCGCTGGACGATGACTTCCTCGACGAGGCCGAGGCGACCGTCACGCACGACAAGCAGGTGTGGGGCGTTCCGTTCAACACCGACGCCGGACTCCTGTACTACAACAAGGATAAGCTCCGCGAGGACCGTTCGTGGAAGACGTGGGAAGGCCTGACCAAGGCCGTCCAGGAAAAGCAGGTGTTCCACGCGACCCAGCTGAAGGATTACGAGGGGCTGACTGTCAACGTGCTCGAGGCCGCGTTGGGCAAGGGGCAGGGGAACTGGGGCGAAAGTCGCACGCCGGATGCAGACGCCTTACGCGGCGCGGTCAACGGGATGGTCCAGGGACTGCACGGCCCGCGGAAGTACATCTTCGGGTCGTCGACCGTATACACGGAACGAGAGAGCGCGCTCGCCTTCCAAGAGGGGAAGGTTCAGGTCATGCGCAACTGGCCCTACGCCTTCCGCGCGCTCACCCGTCACATGCCGAACTGGCAGAATGACTTGGGCGTGACCCAGTTGCCTGGCTACAGCGCCGAGGACGAGGGGGCGCCACGCACCATCCTCGGTGGCCAGAACCTTGCCGTGGCCAGGAGCTCGAAGAACCCCGACCTGGCCCGCAACTTGATCAATTACCTGACGAGCAAGGAGAGCGAGCGCTGCCTGATGGCAGTGGGCTTCGCTGCCACCCGGGAGTCCGCGTACCAGGGTGATCCGCCACGCTGCCCGGACGGGATCGCCGAGGAGGCGTTCATCCAGAGGGAGGGGCAACCGATTCCGGACGGCAAGCAGCTGAACGAGTTCCGGGCCGAGGTCCGCGAGGCAGTGAAGCATGCCATGCAGCGGCCGACCACCCCTTACTACGCCTCGTACACCCAGACCATGCAAACGGCAGTGCACAGGGCCCTTCAGTCAGGCCGCGCTTTGTCCGAAGTCGAGGCGCAACAGCTCTACACGTGCCTGATACGCGCGCACGAAGGGCAGAAGTACCAGTCCGAGGACAGGTCGTCGCTTCGCTGCTCGTAAGTCGCAGCGGCTGACTCATACCGGGCCCAGGCGGGGCGAGCATGCCGATGAAAGTTCTCCCGGACAAGACCTCCCGTGCAGGACCTGATGCGACATCAGCGGACGGGCATCGCCGCGCTTCTGACGGAGTGGGAGGTGCCGCCCGGTTCGGACCTTGGGGAGGGATGTCTGCGGGCGCAGATCCGGTGGGCTTGTGGTGCCGGCAAGACCCGATTGGCGGCCGAGGCCCACGCGCTGAGGCTGAGGTCCGTCCCGGCGCTGCCGGCCTGGGATCTGATCACCGAGGACGAGGCGCACCAGCTGGCGGGTACGGAGCAGTGGAGCGTGATCCTGGACCAGGGTCTGGTTCCGGCGCGGAAGCGGTTGGCGATGACCGCTACGACGTCCCACTGGGCCGGGGCCGGTCGGCGTGCGGCGGCGTCCGTGCGCACGCGGGTGCCGGTGCCGATCGGGCGGCATAGGTCGGTTGTCAGGTCTCCCCACCACAGCAGGCGCTGGATGATTCCGCGCACCAGCGGCCGGGAGGTCTGTTGTGAGAAGTGCTCCTCGACCTGGTCGATGGGCAGTTCAGAGTCGGCGCACAGGGCAAGGACCGGTTCGATCAGGGCCTGCTGGGACTGGTGCATGGGCCAGTTGAAGCCGCCCAGGGCGTTGACGTTGGTGAAGAACTGCTCGTCGTCCGGGCCCGACCACCATTCGTAGGACCAGCCCAGAGCGTGGATGATGCCCTCTGCCCAGTCCAGTACGTGTTCTGACGGGCACAGTTCGCCGGCCGTGGGCGAGCCGTTGGCTATGGTGACCGCACCATCGGCTTTGAGCAACATAAGGTCGGGAATGTAGCCGGCTTTGCCGGGTCCCTCCTCGGCGCGGATCTTGAACGGCTGGCCGATCATGGACCGCACGGTCGGGTCGAGTCGGCCGGCTCCAGCCGGTCCCACATTCCGTCCGTGGTCACCACGCCCTGCTGATTGCGGCGAACTGGCCGAAGCGCGGTTGCTCTCCTTGGTGGGTGACGTGCCGACGCCAGGGTTCGGCCTGGGCCACTTCCTGGAGAACGACATCGGCCAGAGGCCTCCACCGTGCTGCGCGCCTGCCCTCGAACCGCAGTCCGAGCTGTACTCCGTCCAGCGAGCTCCCCATGTCCACCACCCCTTCGTCCGCCAGCGTGGCACGCTCGCCCCGTCGTTTTGGGCGATGCCACCTTGAGTGATCTGCGGAGCGCCGCGTAAGGATATGGGGCGCGCGGGGACCGCCTAGCATCGGCGTGTGAAACCAGATCGCCCCGTGGGAGCTGAAGCCGACCATCCGCCCGGGCGCAGTCCGGCTTTCGTCTACAGGGAGCGGTCCCGCGCGGCGTGCGACCGGAGCGCGGGAGCGCCAAGCCCCGCCATCCTGTCGAGCCGGGCAATGGGACCGTACGGATGCTGCGCTGGAGCGCGCACGCCCAGTGGCGCAGGAGAGTGACGAGGCGCGGCACCCGGGCGCAGCTCGTCCGCTCCGATGAGGCGGCGTGCAGCCGGTGGACCTACTGCTCCGGGGTGGCCTGAGCGCGCATGGTTCCGGGTGTGATGGTCAGCGGGTGACTGGCGTCGGGTAGCGGCAGCGGTGCGCGGCGGGCGAACCAGCGGCGCAGGCGCAGCGGCGGGTGCCGGTGCAGGGCGCGCAGCGTGTGCCGAGTCCGGGAGGGCCAGGGCATGGTGCGTTCCTCGGCGAGGTCGGCGCTCCACATGGCGGCTACGGGAGAACGTCCGCAGGCGCGAACGGCTGCGGCGTCGCAGGCGAGTTCGCTCCACCAGTGGACGGCGCCGATCCCCAACCACGCAGTCAGGGCGGTCAGGGCGAGGGCAGGCAGGGTCAGCAGGCCAGCGGCGAGAGCGGCGGCCGCCACGGCGGTGGTCTCCGCGACCAGGCGTTTTCGGGTGTCGCGGCGGCGCAGGTGCGCCAATTCGTGTTCGCGGACCGCGGGCAGGTGGTGGGCGTGTCGCGGGTGGAACCAGCGCGTCCCGAGCCACAGGTGGCCGCGGTTGCCGTGGCGTGTGGAGCGGGCGTCGCCGAAGGCTTCGCGTTTGGTGGGAAGGGCAATGGAGATCAGTTCCAGGCTGTGCTGGGCGGCGAAGGCGCGGACGTGCTGGTCGGTCTGCCGCATGCGCTGCGCCATGGCCGTGTAGAGGCCGTCGTCGTCTTCGGGCGGCGTTCGGTGGTGGATGTAGAGGTCCCAGGTCGCCAACTTCGCCAAATGGCCGCCGGAGACCGCACGGTCGAACGTGTAGCGGCCGTGCCAGGCCCAGACTCCTGCGGCGAGCAGCGCTCCGTAGAGGGCTACGGCGGCCTGGGGGCCGTTCAGCGCCGTGGAGATCGTCTCGCCGGCCATCACGACCGTCACGACGATGCGGGGCCCGTTGTCGCCCAGCCACTCCCCCATGCTCATTTGATCACCGTAGTCGGCGCACTGTCTGGTGGGGCATGCCCGTTTCCCGGGTGCAGCAGTCAGCCCAGCACGGCTTCCAGTCGCGCGCGGCCGACCGTTGCCGGAACGCTAGTTGCGGCTCATCCCCTGCTGGTCTGGCCGATGGTGGGCGGCGGACTGCTCTTGTGCGTGAGCGTGCGGATCCCGCTGCTGCCGTTGCGGCGCGGAGCGGGCTTCGGCCTGCTCCCGCAGCCGTTCGCGCAGCTGCTCGGCCCGTTCTCTGAGAAGCCGGCCGCCGACCCTTCGCTGCGCGAGCTCGTGGAGCGCATCTTGAGCAACCACGTCGGCGAGCCCCGCATGGTCAGCGAGGTCCGCACCGAGCTCGAGGAGAAGTACCCCGGGCGCACGACGTCCGCGCAGGTCGTACGCAACACCCTGGAGAACCTCGCCAACAAGGGCATCATCGAGAAGGGACGCCAGCAGGGTCCGGTGATGTACACCAAGCCCACGTCCGCGGCCGCTGAGACAGATGCTGCCCCGGCTCCGGCGGACAACAAGGCCGCGAAGGTTCCGGCGGAAGCCTAGGCCCGGTGCGCACCCTCGTGCTGCGGCGGGCGCTCACCGGGAGGGGCCGAGCGCTGACGGTGGCTGGGCAACAGCATTGCCCAACAGGCGTTCAAGCCCACGACCCGCATACCCGAGCGGGTAGTGCTGACGCTCACGCCGATGAACAGTGCTTTCTCAACGGCGTGTCCGGTCTTCGGTGAGGTGCGCCCGTGCGCCTCACGCGGTTGCGGGCGAGGGTGTAGGTGTAGGTGTAGGTGTGGGTGTGGTGCGGGTCCCGAAGAGCAGCGCGCACCCGGCGGCGGCCAGCAGCGGGAGTGCGAAGTGCCCGCCGAGCGGTCCGGCCAGTGCGGTGCTTGCGGCCAGGCCCAGGCGCATGGCGCTGGACAGCCAGCCGATGGCCTCGGTGGTGGTTCCCGGTGGAGCCAGTGAGGTGAGGGTCAGGCTTGCCACACTCAGCACGGGAACGAACAGGGCACCGGGCAGTACAGCCAGGGCAAGGATCACCGGAGCCGGTGCCGGGGCGAGCAGTGGGAGCCAGCATGCTGCGTACAGCGCGGCCAGCAGCAGGAGGTGACGCGGCCGGGGCGCGGTTGAGGGCTGGAAGCGGACGAACAGTATGCCGCCGAGGAGTCCGGCGGCGGCGAACGTCGCGGGCAGGGCACCCGCCAGCCAGGATGCATCGTGGCGGTCGGCCGCGGCGTTCCCGGCGACGTCGAGGGCACCGACGGTGGCCCCGAAGAAGATCAGGGCGGCCAGCAGGGGTCGCATGGCCGGCGGGCGCAGCGCGCCGAGCCGGTCGCGGCGCCACCGCCCGGCCCGCCAGGTGCGCGCGGGCCGGGCGGTGGCGAAGGCGAGGGACCCGGCCAGGGTGGCGGCGGCCGCCAGAGCAAGGGCTGCGGACGGGGACCACCAACTCGCCATCGCGATGGCGAGCGCCGGCCCGGCGACGACAGATCGACTGGGAGATGGTCAGCAACCAGTAGCCCTGTGGGGGCCGAACCCGTCGGCAGCAGCGGCCCGCCCCCCGCGCACTGCGCGAGGCGCGGGCCGCTGCCGTACGACCGTCCACCCGGCCGGCCCGGACAGGGCAGCCGGCCGCGCAGTGCGACCGCCGGGCGGCGGTGGACGAGCTCGCCGCAGATCTTGGCCAGCACCCGGATGGGGGCCGCCGCGTGACCCCCGCCGTGCCCGGCGCCCGCAGCGAGTTGCGCGAGTGCGGCGCGGGCGTGCTCCGCACGGAGCGCGGTGCCGAACAGGCGCAGGGCGTCCCAGCCCGACAGACCAAGTTCCCGCTCGGCCACCTTCTTGATGGAGAGGTGAGCGCCGTCTTCTGCGATGGCCACCACGGGCCCGGTGCCGGGGCCCGTGCGGTGCAGGGCGTATCCGCTCAGGTGGGCGGCATGTCCTGCGACGCATAGCGTGGTGCCGCAGGCCAAGGGCTGTTCCGGAAGCAGATGGTCAGAGCCTTTCATCCAGGCGCGCTGGTCGTGGTGCTCGGGGTGCTCGGTGATCGTCTGCAGAATCCAGGCGGCAAGGTCCGGGTTGGGCATGGGGCTCCCTAAGAGTGTGAGGCGGGGCCCGCCGGGGTGGCGGACCGGTAGCGCTGACCGGCTGACCATGGCGACCCCAAGGGCTAGGAGGTTTCGTTTGGATCACCTTGCCGACCAGAGGAAGATGCCCGCGACGTGCAGTCCGGCCAGGTAGATGGTCGCGGTCTTCTCGTAGCGGGTGGCGATGCCGCGCCACTGTTTCAAGCGGTTGATGCACCGCTCGACGGTGTTGCGCTGTTTGTAGGCCTCGCGGTCGAAGGCGGGTGGCCTGCCGCCACGGCTGCCTCGACGCAGTCGGTGGCCCCGCTGATCCGCCGGAACGGGGATCACCGCCCGGATACCGCGCTTGCGCAGGTGCTCGCGGATGGCGCGTGAGGAGTACGCCTTGTCGGCCAGGACTACGTCTGGCCGGGTTCGGGGCCGTCCACGTCGGCGGGGAACGCGCAAACGGGCCATCACGTGCGCGAAGGCGGGCGCGTCACCGGCCTGTCCGGCGGTGAGAACGAAGGCGAGGGGCTGGCAGTGGGCGTCGGCTGCGAGATGGATCTTCGTGGTCAGTCCGCCGCGGGACCGGCCGATGGCATGGTCGTCCGGCTCGCCGGCCGGGGCCCCTTTTTGCGGGCCCCGGCCGCGTGTTGGTGAGCGCGCACGATCGTGGAGTCCACCGAGACGGCCCAGTTCAGGTCCTTCTCGGCGTCAGCCTGCGCCATCAGCGCGGTGAACACCCGCTCCCAGGTCCCGTCGACGGCCCACATGCGAAGCCGGTTGTAAACGCCCCGCCAGTTGCCGTACTTCTCGGGTAAATGGACCCACTGCGATCCGGTCTGGAACTTCCACGCGATCGCATCGATCACCTCACGGTGGTCCCGCCACCTGCCACCCCGCTTCGGCGTCCGGTCCGGAAGCAACGGCTCAATCCGCGCCCACTGCGCATCAGTCAATGGCACACCCAGACCAACGATCAGATGATCCGAACGAAACGGCCTAGTGCCACAAGCGCGGGCCCCCGGGGTGAACGGCGACCACCCGCACCGTCTGCCCGTGCAGAAGGCGGCGGGCCGGCCCCGGCCGGAGCGGCGGAGCGGGCCCAGAGGTTGTACGCGGTCTATGCGGTGGTGGTGTCGGAGATGGCCCGGCTGCCCGCCGGGAGGCTGCCCGCGGCGACCTGTGCGTTCAGCTCGTCCTGGGCGCGGGTAAAGTCGGCACAGCGCCGGTCGGCCTGCTCGGGGTGTCGGCGGTGGCCACGTGCACGTTGGTGTAGGTGCCGAGGGTGGATCATGGATCCACCCTCTGTTGTGCTCCCACGGGGGAACTTGATGCCAAGCATCACCGGCACGCCGGACCGGCGTGCCCGAAGATCGACGACGGTCACCGCGGCCGCTACCGTCGCACTCATCGCACTGGCCGGATGCGGCTTTGGCGCCGACGACGCGGAGGAGAGCGGCAGGGCAGGCAGTCCGAAGCGGCCAGCAGCCAGCACGTCATCAGACAGCGGCGGGTCGCGCGGCGCCCGGGCCGCCAGACTCATCAACCAAGCCCTCGACGTGACGTTCGATCAAAATTACCTGAGCTCGACCCGGCGGATGAAGACCGAGGGGACCGCTGTCCTGCACAGTGCCGTGCGCGGTGGCAGAGCGGAATGCGAGACACACGCCCGAAGGGGCACGTCGTCCCTTGACTTCGTCGTCACCGCATCCGCGTTCTACTCGCGAGGCAGCAAGGAAGCGCTCAGGATGTCGCCCGAAGCCAAGACGGACCCGGTACGCGTGGAGGTGATGGCTGACCGGTGGGTGAAGCGCAATGCCACCGTCTTCAAGATCATGCGTGACATGTGTGAGTCGAAAACCCGGCGGACCTGGCTGGAGAAACGTATGCCTCCCCTGGACGAACTCGCCGAGGCAACCCCAACGCAGCGGCCTGGGGTGGTGCAGGGGCAACCCACCACCAAGATCACGTATAAGCGTGAGGGGGGAACTCTGGAGTTCCACATCGCCGCTGAGGGCACTCCGTTCCTCCTGCGGATCACGCACCCGGCCAAGGACCTCCATGAGTCGTTCAGCGACTTCGGTAAGCCCTTCCGCGTGGCCACACCGCCGGGAGCGGTCTCAGAGTTCCAGATCGCGAAAGAGATCCTCGCGGCCCAGTGATCCCGCCTCCCACAAAGATCCGCAGATGATGCCGGACGCGAATCTCCGGTCGGCACTCGCCGGGATCCGCTTCGCAGCGCGACCTGAAATGGGTGCCTCCTGGTCGAGTCGGAGCCGGACCCGGGTGCCGGGCGCGGGAGGATCCGCCGCCGGTCCGGCCGGCGCAGCGGTGTCAGTTGGCGTCGGAGGGGCGGTGCAGGGATGTGAGGCCGTATCGGAGGTGGATTATGGGGAGCGTGAAGTCGGCGCGCACCGTGTGCTGGTCGCTGACGTTGATCTTCTGCTTTTGCCGGTGGAAGCGGCCGCTGTACCGCCCCGGCGTGATCTGCCCGTTGCGGCTACCGAGTTGCGTGCTGAGCCAGATTTGCGTCGCGCTGCAGAAGCTGAGAGCGGTCGGCGCGGGGATGTCGGCCAGCTTGACGTGGGCCGTCTCTCCCTCGGTCCGGATGGCGATGCTTCCACCGTCGGGGAGCTCCGCGCTGAGACGTTGGTAGTCGATCGTGTTCATGCTGAAGGCGGGGCGCAGGCTGGGGAGGTACGTCATCAGCAGGCATGCAGTGGTGACGCGGAAGGCGTTGCGCTGGGCTTCCCAGGCGCGCATGTGAGTGCTGAGGGTGGTCATGGGGCGGTCCCTTTTCGTGGGGCGGGCCCGGCTGGGGCGCCGGGGTGTCACGGTCGGGGCCGAGCGGGTTAGCGCGGCAAGCGGCGGCCGGGGTGCGGGTCGGCCCCCGGCCCGCACGTGTGCGGGTCGGGGGCTGGTGAGCTGAGCCCGGGTCAGTGCGCGCGGTGGGGCACGGCCTGGGGGTGGATGCGGGTCAGATGCGGTAGCGGGCTTCGGAGACGGCGCGGCCGCGCTCCTGGTCGGCTCCGAGGGGGAAGTAGCGCACCGGGGCTGCCGTGCCGTCTGCGGCGGTGCGCCGGACGGCGACGGCCCCGTACGGGTCACCGCCCATCAACGGGGGCTCGATCTCGAAGAGGTAGGTCGCGTCCCCGATGCGGCGGGCCCACTCCCACCGGCCGCCGGGCGGCATGGGCTGACGCATCCCGATCACGGAGATCCCGTAGGTGCGGGCGGCCTCCACCAGGGCGCGCCGGGTCTCGTACAGGGCCGCGTACGGGATCGCGCGCCGTACGGCGGTCAGGAACGCTGTGTAGGACCATTGCTGTCCTGCCCGCAGAAGGGTCCTGAAGAGCAGCCGCTGTCCGGCGGCATCGCCCGACAGTGCCTTATCCGCGGCCTCGACGATCAGTACGTAGTGGTCCGCGGGCAGCCACTCCAGATCGCGCAGACAGTCGGAGAGGGCATCCCAGTTCCACCCGAAGTAATCAGGCAGCCTCAGTCCGTCGTAGAACTGCTGGAAGACGGCGTCCGTGTCGCGCATCTCCCGGCCGTCGAGACGCGCTACGTAAGTCCTGCCCGGTCATGGGAAGCAACAGATCGACAGGCAGGGCGCCTTGCTCCGGAACGACGTGCACCCAGGGCACGGTGTGCACCGCCACCTCCCCCTCCAGCGATCCAGGACTCCACCGCCGTCAGAGCCGGAGACGGCAGCGAGCTGCAAAGTCTAGATCCAAACGAAACGGCCTAGCCGCGCAACCGCACGGCCCGCGCTCTTGAAGGGCGCGGGCCGTACTGGGAGACGGGGGCGAGGTGTGGTGGTCAGACGTCGATGCCGTTGTCCTTGAGTGACCGCTTCTCCGTCCTCCGGGCTGACGGAGGTGCCGTGCCGGTCGGCTAGCCAGGTGAACCAGTCGATGGGGCGGCCGCGTCGGTGGCGTAGTCAGCGGTGTTGCTGACGTCGCGGCGCCACCAAAGGCAGGGGTGACGTCAGGAGCGGCGCTGTTCGTAGACCGCCTGGTGGAGGGCCTGCATGGCCTCCTGGGCACCTTGCCGGTCTTGGCCGTGGTCGATCGCCTCGAGAGCGGCGGCTGCCGCGGTGCGCACGCTGTGCGGTAGCCCGTCGTCGGCGGAAATCCGGTACGCAATGGTGCGGCGCGCGAGCCGCTCCTCGCCGGAGACGCCGACCGGGCCGGTGAGCGGGAAGACGGCGGCCTCGTACGTAGCGATGCCCAACAGCACGCCTTGGGACAGTCCTTCTGCGTAACCCTGGACGTTCGCGTCCCGTTCCGCCTGCCCGAGTTGGGCGAAGACGCGACGGCGTACCAGAAGCGATCCGCCGCATGCCCCGACGCCGGTCACGACACCGGAGAGGACCGCGGCCGCAGGCCCGGCCACGAGGTAGCCGCCGCATGCCCCGAGCGCGGCGGCGCCCATCGCCAGTTGCGCAGTGATCAGCACATGGGCGCGGGTGACCGCTCGGGTGTCCATGCCGGGCAGTATCCCGAACGGCACCAACCGCACCAGGCCCACCCCTCACCGGACCGGTGACGGCAGGAGCGGCCCCATGCAGGGGCGGGAGGCGGGTCAGGCGTGCTGCGGCGTGCGGACGGCCGATGCAGCCGCGCAACTACTCGCCAGCCGCACGCTGCTGAGAGGGGATAAGGCACGGGCCGCCCCTGGCCGGTGAGGACTCCCGGCCAGGGGCGGGCCCAGAGAAGGTTGCTGGGGTGGTGCGGCGCTCAGTTGTGGGCGATGGCGGTGGGCCAGTCGGCAGGCCGGTAGAAGACATCGCCCACGATGCGGGAGTGGAGGGTCACGATGCCGCTGGGCAGCTCCAGATGGACACTGATCGTGCGGCGCCGCACGGCCTGGGCTGCCCAGTCGCGCAGCTGGCCGCCGGCTACCTGCTCCTGGTAGGTGAACTCCCCCTGAATGGTGCTCAGGCCGTGGAAGTGGCTGGTGTAGCCGGAGGCCCCGATGCGGTGAATCTCGCTCGGGCCGAGCCGGTGAACCAGAGCGAAGCGGCTGCCCGGGGAACGCCGGTGCCACCAAACCCTCACCATGCCGTCGGTCAGACACACGCCGTCGGCATGGCCGGGCACCACCCACGTGCCGTGGCATCGCAGCCACAGGAAACCATCCGGGCAGCTGACGCAGTCACCGTGAACCGGGGCAGCATGGTCAACGCGTGAGCGGTGCGAGCCTGTGTGAAGAAGTCCGCAGCCGCTGCCCGCGGCCCGTCGTAGACGGCAGGGACGGGCACAGGGAGCATGATTGTTGCGAGCATGACAAGTCTCCTTGAGCAAACAGGGTGTGGCATGCGCGGGCCGGGCCGCGCGCCGGGGCGGCCGGGCCGGCTCAGAACTCGCTGATTGACAGCAACAGCACGCACCGCGCGGCCCGGGGAACCCCACCATGGCCAGGCATGGGGTAAGCCCCGCAAGCGGGCAACCGAAGGGCCAAACGCGCAGGGCCCGCGAGGGAGTAGGCCGCACGACGGTCAGGGGGAACGCGGGCGGGCCCGCCCGCCGCGGAGACGGCACAGGCGGGCCCGGAGGGCGGGCGGGTCAGTCGCGGGCGCGGGCCTTGGTCTGTGCCCGGGCACGGCGCTCGGCGGCTGCGGCCTTGTGGCGGCGCTGCAACTCGCCGAAGGAGTCGTTGAGTCCCTTGCGCGGCCGGTTGGCGGCCATGCCGACGCGACGATGCCACGCATCAGCGAACACACCAAAAGCCGCAACGAGGCGGCGATCCGGGCGGCCATGGACCGGCTGCTGGCGGGCGACCTACCGCCGGGCGGCAAGGCCGACCTCAAGACCCTGGCCGCCGAGGCCGGGTGAGCCGGACCGCGTTCTATCCGAAGAGGGACCGCGACGGATCCGCCCGGCCCCTACCAGCACCTCGCCGAGGAGTTCGAGCGACGGCTCCGAGCTCTCCAGGAGGCCGGTGAGGTCGTCGACCCGCGGACCGCCCAGATCGAACGGCTCAAGCAACAGGTCGCCGAGCTGAAGGAACGGGTCGCACGCCGTGATGCAGAGCTGGCCGAACTCGCCGCGTTCAAGACGCTGGCGGTCTCCCGGCTGGCCGCCCAGCACGACGAGATCACGCGTCTGCGCGAGCAAGCCGAAGCCGCTGGAAAACGTCCGCCGTCTGCCCGGCTCCCGCAACGGCACGGCACCGTTCGGATCGTGCAGTTGAGGCTCGTCCGTACGGCAACAACGCCTCGTTGACGATCTCTGCGGGTCGGCCGCCAAGTCCACGGTCGGACCGGGCTCGTTGGGCCGCAGCGGTTCGAGGGCGGCGTACTGGGATTCCACCCCAGTCGGGCGGGCATGAAATGGCCCGTGGGTCCGGCGACCCGTCGTTTGGCGGACGCTCGGACGCCCCGGTCACCCGGACGTGCTGGGCGTCGCGACCGCGATGAGGTCGTCGAGGGCTCCGCGGTGGTGGGCGCCGGGGACGGCATCGGCCGTGCGGTGGCCGCGGGCGTAGAGTTCGGCGAATTCGGCGGCGCTCAGCTGCGGTGGTCCCGCCGGAGTGGCCGGCGTGACCATAATCAGCGTCTCTGTTCCTGGTCGAGTGCCTTGTCGAGGGTGGTGGCGGCCATGATCAGTGACAGGTGGGTGAATGCCTGTGGGAAGTTTCCGAGTTGCTCACCGCTTGGACCGACCTCCTCGGCGAAGAGTCCGACGTGGTTGGCGTAGGTCTGCATCTTTTCGAAGGTGTAGCGGGCCTGGGGCAGCCGGCCCGCCCGGGCGAGCGCGTCCACGTAGAGGAAAGTGCACAGGCTGAAGGTGCCTTCCGAGCCGCGCAGCCCGTCCGGGGATTCTGCCGGGTCGTAGCGGTAGACAAGGCTGTCGGAGACGAGTTTGCGGTCCATCGCGTCGAGCGTGGACAGCCAGGCGGGGTCCCTGGGGGCGATGAATTCGACTCTGGGCATGAGCAGGAGGGAGGCGTCCAGGACCTCGCTGTCGTAGTGCTGGATGAAGGCGCGCTCCTTCTCACTCCAGCCGCGTTGCATGACCTGTTCGAGGACGGCGTCTCTGGCCTTGCGCCATTTTTCCTGGTCGGCGGGTTTGCGGAAGGCCTCGGCCAGGCGCAGCCCGTGGTCGAAGGCGACCCAGGACATCACCCGGCTGTAGGTGAAGTTCTTTCGGCCCCCGCGGGTCTCCCAGATGCCCTCGTCCGGCCTGTCCCAGTTGTCGGCGAACCAGTCCAGCGTTCTGGCCAGTGCCTTCCACCCCCGGAAGCTGGCCTGCCGCTCGCTCTCGCCCCCTTGCGCCAGCGCGTATACCGCCTCGCCGTAGATATCGAGCTGAAGCTGGTCGGCAGCACCGTTGCCGATACGTACGGGGGAGGAACCGCGGTAGCCCTCGAAGTGATCGAGTGTCTCCTCCGGCAGGTCGGGGTCACCGTCGACCCGGTACATGGTCTGCAGCGGCTCTCCGTCCCTGCCCTCGCGCTCGCGCAGCCTGTCCACCAGCCAGTGGACGAATGCGGTGGCCTCCTCGGCGAAGCCGAGGTCCAGCATGGCGCGCACGGACAGAGCGCTGTCACGTACCCAGGTGAACCGGTAGTCCCAGTTGCGCTCTCCGCCGACCTGCTCGGGCAAGCCCATCGTGGCCGCCGCGATCAACGCGCCGGTGGGCGCATAGGTGAGGAGCTTGAGGGTGATGACCGAGCGGTGCACCAGCTCGGGCCAGCGGCCCCGGTAGCGGGACTGGCTCAGCCACTGCTGCCAGAAGCGGACGACTTCCTGGAACTGTTCGGTCAGCCCGTCGGCGGTGGGGGAAACTGGCGCCTTGCCGCCGGACGCGCAGACGGTGAAGACCGCACCGTGGGCCTCACCGGCGCTCAGTGTCACGTTGCCGCGCACGTCCTGACCGTCCCGCTCCAGCGGGAAGGTGGTCTGCAGGTGCGCATCGTTTCCCGGAGCGCGGAAGAGGGCGCCGTTGCCGTCGAGTTCGAGCTGATGCTCGGCCCGGCCGTAGTCGAAGCGCGGCCGGCACTCGAGCGAGAAGTCGACGGTCCCCCGCACGGCGCGTAGCACGCGGATCAGGGTGTGCCGGTCCGTGGCGGTGCGGGTTTGGTCCGGGGGCATGAAGTCGACCACCTCGCCCACGCCGTCCGGCGACATGAACCGGGTCACCAGGATGGCCGTGTCGGGGTAGTAGAGCTGTTTGCAGGCCGCGTCGGGGTCCTCGGGGGCCAGGCGAAAGTACCCGCCACGGTCGTGGTCGAGCAGGGCGGCGAAGATGCTGGGAGAGTCGAACCTTGGAGCGGCAAACCAGTCCACGACGCCCTGCGACGACACGAGCGCGGCGGTCTGCAGGTCGCCCACCAGGCCGTGCTCTGCGATGGGTGGGTAGCGGTCCATGGTTGCTCCGGAGTCTCGGAGAATGCCCCGCCATCCACCATCCCTCTCCTCGGTCGTCCTTGCCACGTCGCAGCAGTCGACGACCGCTCGCCCACGGCCGCAGGCAACGGCCACCCCGCGCCGGCAGCACCTTTACGGCGTAATGGCCCCGGCCGCAGACCCCGCCGCAGTTCGGGCGGTATCAGGAACGCCGAGGCGACGGTAGGCGCCGGAGCCGTGCACCCTCTTCGATGCCGACCGGGCCGCGGCGGACGTTACTGGCTGGGGTCGGCCTGGGCACGTCGTATCCGCGCAGGGATACCGGTCGTGTCCGGCATCGCTACGGCGATCGGGAACTCCCGGCGGAGCGGGGCTGAGCCTGTCGCCCGCCAGCCGTGGTTCCAGCGGGCTATAGCGCCGAGCGACTCCGCCCGCAGGATCGTATTGCGCTTGACCGGACTGTTGGGGGGCTACATGCTCCCGACCGAGGCCGCTACTGCAGGCCGTCGCTCGAGTCTGAGAGCGCCGGGCCCGTGGACCAAGGAGGCCACGTGTGGAAGAGACCTGTACCGGACGGCAACTGATCCTTCGCCAGGGCGCGAACAGTGCCGTCGAGGTTGAGCTGGGTGCGGCGCTCCGATCGTACACGGTCGGTGAACGCGCCGTGGTCGACGGATTCGCCGCACAGGACCAGATCACCGGGGACCGCGGCCAGATGCTGACTGCCCCTGCACGGACGCGGCTGCGAGCGCGGCCTGCCAACGGCAGACGAGCCGGTCGCCGGGACGGCGTACGACTTGCGTGCGCCGCAGGCTGTCGGAGCACGCCAGCTGGACACCCCCTTCAGCGACCTCGACCGGAGCACGGACGGGCGGGCCGTGGTCCGCCTGGCCCACCCGTCGGGTGCTTACGGTACGGACGTGTGACTCGGTGAGGGCGCCAACTGGCTGACGGCAGCGGCGAGCAACAGGCCGGATCGGGCGGGCTTGACGCTACTGGCGCCCAGCTGTGGCCCTCTGCGGCGGGAGCTGTGCTGCTGATCGCAGGCACCGTGCTTCTCCGGACGCGCACCCGCCGTGAGACCGCACGCGAGGCATGCACGCGAGTGTCCCCGCACACGGGTGTCTCCGTATCCCCCACACGGGTGTCCCCGGTGGCGCGGGCGCACCAGTGACTGCTTGCTGGACCGAAAGGGGAACCGAGAAAGAAGGCGAGCTTGCATGGAGGCGAAGAGCGAGCGGCTGCGGACGCCTCGGGCCGCCGGATGGCAGGGGCCGTGTTCGCGGTGCTGCTGGCGGCGGCAATGGTGCTGATGCGGATCGCCATCCCCTCCGGGAACGCCGCCGACGCGGCCGTCGATCCGGACCAGCTCTGGGCAGTGCGCGTGGCACTGGAGATCGTCCCGTTCGCGGGAATCTTCTTCCTTTGGTTCATGGGAGCCCTGCGCGCACAGGTCGGCGGAGCCGGGGACAGATTCGTTACCACCGTGTTCCTTGGCAGCGGACTGGTCTTCGTCGCCACCCTGTTCGGAGCCGCCGCCGCCGGCTCGCTGACTCTGATCGGGGAGGAACCCACGAGCCGTACGACCGGCCGCCGCTGTCCAAGCAGGTGATCGAGGGGTGGGTAGCGGCGGGCCACACCGGGCCGCCGCGACGCGATGACGTCGAAGCGGAGTGGCGGCTCGGCGTGCCCGCCACGGAACTGGACCTGGCGGGCCAGCATCTGCACTTGGCCGGTGGCGAGAGAGTCGGGTTCGACCGCCCACTGATCACGACCGGAATACGCGCCCGGCCATGGCCGAAGCCGGCAGAGGCGGCGCTGAAGGATGTGCGTGCTGCGCACCCGCGACGACGCTGACCGGCTGCAGCAGCTGCTGGCCGCCCGGCGGGCCAGGTGCTGGTCAATGGCGTCGGGTTCACTGGTTCCGAGATGGCGTCGGTCTGTCGCGAGCTCGGGTTGGCGGTTACGTCGCCGACGCCAGGCTCGCACCGCTCGTGGCGGCGCTCGGCGGTTATCCGGCGCGACGCCCCGAGGTGGAAGATGCCGTTGGGCGGTACTGGGCCTGCCGACGAGTCCTCCGACCGAGGTAAGCGCGCTGCCCGAGACCCCGGCGCCGGCGCACTCGGTCAGTCGACCCGATCACACAGCGGCCTTCGGTCTAGCTGGGATGATCTACACAAGGCTGCGCGGACGAACCGTGGCGGGGTCACCGCCGGCGTCCACACGAACCCGCCGCGCCCCGGCACAGCCAAGGACGACCAGCGCGACGCGGGCCTGCCGGGGGTGTTCGCCCCAGGCCACCTCGGCAGCCAAGTACGTCGCGACGCTAGGAGCCGGGGTGAACGGTCACCGGCCGAGCCGTCACCCGATCGAGCTGGCTGGTAACGGAGAGTTGAGTCACCTGCTGCAGGTGAGGTGTCGGCGCGGGATACAGCGCACACTACAGCTCGCGGGAAGGCTCAGTCCTTCTGAAGAGGCTACCATGAAGATCGTGAGACTCGTCGCCGCCCCGCTGGCCGTTGCTGCCGGCGCCATGTTCGCCGTCCGGCAGGGACTGACCGCCAGATACCAGGCCGCCGTTTCGGCGTGACTGCCGCTCGCCGGGCGCTCAGGCCATGCGGCGAAGCAGACCGAGGTGCCAAGCGGATCCCGGACGTGCCGGCAGAACGCTCGACTGACGGCGATCGTGCAAGGTCGAGGACACCGACTTCGGGGCGTGGTCGCCCCAAATCGCTCGAGGAGATCGTCGCGGGGAGGTGCGTCGCCACCGCACTACTAGCCGGCCGAGGACATAGGGAATCCCAGGACATGGTGACCGCCTGCCGAATAACTCAACACAGGCGAACGATCCGGATCTAGGAGGAGCAGTCATGACGACACCTACCAGCAAGAAGTCGGGAAAGGGCAGGGTTCACGGCGTGGTCTCGGAATTGAGCGCGCTCATGAGCGTGAAGGAAGGCCACAAGGAGCCCATGAAGGCAACGATCCAGGTGTTTGAGGACCGGCTGCGCGACCCCCGCACTCAGTCGTCCCTCGAGAGGATCGGCCTGCGTAGCCTCCGGTTCGTCCTGTTCGACGACGACCGTCGGCTGATGTGGTTGACCTCGTTCGAGAGCGAGTGGGACCCCTACGTCGATGACGCCCTCGCCATCATCGGCCTGCCGGTGTGGGCCGATTGGCTGCAGCACACCAATGAGTTTACGATCGAGGATGTGGACGCGGTCACCAATGCCGACATCAAGGCGTTCCTCCAGTCGGGCCAGATTCAAGCCGCGGGTTTTTTCGACTTCTTCGGCGACGTGACGCAGCCGCAAGTCACCAAGGCGCTGCGGGTGAACAAGGCGTTCCAGCAGGTCCTCGATGACCCCGCCGCCCAGGAGGCGCTCGCGCAACCGGCCCTCAAGCCGCTGCTCGATGAGGCTGCCGACTGACGCCGAGCTCGGTGCGCAGTTTAGGCAGGCGGCGCCCCTTGCGCCGCCTGCCTAATACGGCTCCAGCCGCCGTTCCGACTCGGAAGGGTCGATACCGTGTCAGACCATTTCTCCGGGCCCCGGGCCATTGCCGGTCCCGCCGGTGACATCTGCGACTTCTACGTGTTCCCCAGCCCTTCGCGGCCGGGGTGGATCGTCCTGGTGATGACCGTGCACCCGAACGCGAAGCCGGACACGGCGTTCTCCGACGCCATCACCTTTCGCTTCCGGATGCGCCCGGTCACGATCCCCGACGAGGTGACGCACCTCGCCGTCGGCACGGAAGCCGAGGAGATCGCCTTCGACCTCTCCTTCGCCCCTCCGGCCCCCGGTGACGGCTCGGCGATGGGGCAGATCGGGCGCTGTGTCGCGATCTCCGGTGAGCCCGTCGCGGTCACGGTTAACGACCCGTCGGGTGCGCACACCGACGCCCTCAGCGTCTACGCCGGCCTGCGTTCCGACCCCTTCTTCATTGATCTACCCGCCCTCCAGAGGTCCATGATGAGCGGGCAACTCGCCTTCTCCTACCCCGGCACGAACTCCCTGATGGGAACAGATGTGCTGGGCATCGTGGTCGAGGCTGACTACGCACCCCTGCTCACCGGCGGGCATGGGCCGGTGTTCGCGGTGGCCGCCGAGACGGTCGTCTCGGGTCCGCTGCCCATCAGGCTCGAACGTACCGGCCGGCCTGAGGTCAAGAACGTCATGTTGTCACCGAAGACCTACGACTCGGTCAACAGCGACATAGAGCTGCGCGATTTGTACAATCTGGAGGATCCGTTCCACATGGGGAAGGACTACCGCGCCGCCTACCGAACACGGCTCAACGCGAACCTTCCGGTCTTCGACAGTCTCGACGGCAAAGTAGATTGGCCCACCACCGAAGACGGCGTCCACCCGTTGACCGAGCTGATCCTCGGCGACTACCTCGTCATCGACATCTCGAAGCCCTATATGGACAACAGTTTCTTCGAGATCGAGCAGTCGATGTTGGCCGGGCACCCGCATGCCACCTGCGGCGGTCGTTCACTCAACGACGACGTGATGGACAAGATCTACACGCTGCTCATCACGGCGGGGCAGGGTCCCCCGATCAGCGACGGCGTCCGCGCCGCGACCACCCCCGCAGGCACCGACTTCCCATACCTGGCGCCGGCCAACCAGCCCCCGGCGGGGCAGTGACGGACGGGACACGACCATGACCAGTACGACCGCGCCAACCAGCGCCGACCTGACTGCACTCGAACTGGACGACATACAGGCAGGCACGCTCCGGCCTCGCCCCGACCCGTATGCCGGCGCCTACCTGGTACTTCGCATCGACGACCGGCGCGACGGCCAGGAACTGGTGCGCCGACTGGCCGAGGTGGTGAGTTCGGCCGCCGACGTCCTCGATCCTCTCGCCCAGGCCTCGCTCAGCGCCGCGTTCAGCTTCGCCGGCCTTCGGGCCCTCGGCGTGCCCCAGGACAGCCTTGACACGTTCGCACCGGAGTTCCAGCAGGGCATGGCAGCACGTGCGGACAAACTCGGTGACGTCGACCGGAATGCCCCCGCGCACTGGGAACACCCACTCGGCTCCTCCGACGTGCACGTGGTGCTCACGCTGCTCGCCCCAGACGTCGCACGGTTCGAGGCAACTCGCGCGACCGCCCGAACCGCCCTGGACAAACTTCCCGGCATCGGGCGGGTCTGGCGGCAGGACGTCTATTCCCCGTTCGACGGGCGGAACTCTTTCGGTTTCCACGACGGCATCTCCCAGCCTGGCATCGAGAGCAGCGGACTTCCCGGCCGTAACCCGCATGAGGCTCTGCTCAAGCCGGGCGAGTTCGTCCTGGGCTACCTGAACGAGACCGGGGATGTGTCACCGACGCCGCAGCCGGAAGTGCTCGGCCGCAACGGGAGCTACCTCGTCTTCCGCAAGCTCTACACCGACGTGGCCGCGTTCCGGCGGTATCTCCACGAACAGGCCACGAGCCCGGCCGAGGAGGAGCTGCTCGCCGCCAAGCTTTTCGGACGCTGGCCCAGCGGCGCCCCTCTGATCCTCGCTCCAGACCACGACAAGCCCGAGCTGGGTGCCGACCCCGACCGCAACAACGCCTTCCTCTACGGCGACGATCCTCAGGGTCTGATGTGTCCGGTCAGCTCCCACGCGCGGCGGATGAACCCCCGCGACGCCGCGGTCACCGGCGAGGTGCGACTGCACCGGCTGCTCCGCCGCGGCGCCACCTACGGACCGCCGCTTCCCGAAGGCGTCCTCGACGACGACGGTGCCGACCGCGGCCTCCTGTTCGCCGCGGTCAACGCCAACCTCGCGCGCCAGTACGAATTCGTGCAGGCCCAATGGGCCAACGACGGCAAATTCATCGGTGCGCCCGACGAGCACGACCCGCTCATCGCCGCCCACGATGAGCACGACCAGTTCACACTGCCACGCAAGCCCATCCGCCGCCGCCTGCGGGGCCTGCCGACTTTCGTCGTCAACCGCGGCGGCGAGTACTGCTTCCAGCCCGGGATCCGGGCTCTGCGTTGGCTCGGCGACCCGGACACCTGACCTGAATACCTGGGCCCGATCGGTGGTCGTCGATCCAGGACCTGCACCAGCAGCCCAACGCCAAAGCCGCCGGGGCCCGGCTGACGGTCACAAACAGGTCAGGTCTGCATCGCCATC
Organism: Streptomyces sp. NPDC002889; assembly: GCF_042888425.1. Taxonomy (NCBI): domain Bacteria; kingdom Bacillati; phylum Actinomycetota; class Actinomycetes; order Kitasatosporales; family Streptomycetaceae; genus Streptomyces; species Streptomyces sp. NPDC002889. The sequence goes on along the minus strand of NZ_JBIAPT010000034.1, from coordinate 6,572 downwards.
AGACCGAATCGGCTCGACTACCAGCTTGGGAGGCGGCAGTGATGGCAGAGGCCGAGCTCACACCTAGCGCAGTTCGCAGTCCGCGGGCTGCCGCCATCGCTGGCATCGTGTTCGCCGTGCTGTACGGCGCCGTCATCGTATTGATCCTGCAGGCGGTGCCCTTTAGTCCGACGGATGCGGGGACGTGGCTGACCAGCTCAACCCAGCGGGACTCCGTGGTGTTGGCGCTGAACCTGGTCCCATTCGCGGGAATCTTCTTCCTATGGTCAATAGGCGCGCTTCGTGATCAGCTGGGCGTCAGGGAGGACAAGTTCTTCGCCACGCTCTTCCTCGGCAGCGGCCTTCTGTTCGTCGGCATGCTGTTCGTGATGGCCGCGCTCACTGGCGCACTACTCATCTTGGCCGCCGAAAATCAAGGCCGCCCGCTGCTGGACGTGTGGATATTCGGACGCGCGACCGCCTACAACCTTATGAGCATATACGCGACGCGCATGGCTGGCGTGTTCGTACTCACCACGTCGATGCTCGCCCTACGTACCGGCCTATACCCCCGATGGCTGGCGCTGATCGGCTCCGCGGTCGGTCTTCTCTTGTTGATCGCAGCTGGCATGATACCGCTGCTCGAACTGGCATTCCCGATCTGGGTTCTCATCGTCAACATCTATGGGCTCATCGTAAAAGCAGCTCCGCGAGCGAAAGCAGCTCCGCGGGCGGTATGAGGCGCTGGCTGCGCGTGATCGTCCCCCAACCCCACGGAGGAGCTCCGATGTCCGCCCGTACGGATCCCTGGCCCGCCGGCACGCCCTGCTGGGTCGACCTCAACGTCCCTGACGTCGAAGGCGCCGTCGCCTTCTACACGAGCGTCGTCGGCTGGACGTTCGTCGACACCGGCGCGGAGTACGGCGGCTACCTCATCGCCCAGGTCGACGGCCACGCCGCCGCGGGCGTCGACCCCGCCATGCAGGAGGGCCGGCCGTCGGCCTGGACGGTGTACCTGGCGAGTGACGACGCGGACGCCGCCGCGAAGCTGATCGGCGAGCACGGCGGCTCGGTGTTCGCCGGACCGATGGACTTCGCCGGGAGCGGCCGCGTCCTCGTCGCCACGGACCCCACCGGCGGTGTGTTCGGCGTGTGGCAGCAGACCGGCATGATCGGCTTCGAGGTCCAGGACGAGCCGGGGTCGTTCGCCTGGGACGACATGCTCCTGACGGATCCGGCCGCCGGCAAGCGCTTCTACGCGGACGTGTTCGGCTTCCAGTACGCGGCGATCGGCCCGGCGGCGGGTGAGGTCCCCGGCGACTACGAGACGTTCCACGTCGGTGGCCGCCCGGCCGGTGGCATCGGCGGGATGATGGACGTTCCCCCCGGCACGCCGTCGCACTGGCGGGCCTACTTCACTGTCGCGGACATCGACGCCGCGGTGGAGGCGGTCAGCGACGGCGGCGGCGCGGTACTCAGGCCCCCCGAGGACACGCCGTTCGGGCGGATCGGCGTGGTCGTCGACCCGTTCGGGGCCCAGTTCGGCTTGCGCGCGCCGTCGGCCGGACAGTAGGGGCCGGATCCTCGGGGGGTGTTCGTCGTCGACGACACCGGGTTCATCAGGAAGGGGATTCGCTCGGCGGCGTGGCGCGGCAGTACACCGGCACCACCGGAGAGGTCGACATGCAGATGCACGGGGTTGGCGAACAGGTACTTTCCTGCGGTTTCGAGCGCACTGGAGGACATTCTTCATTCGGGGTGACCTGGATGTGCTGCTGCTCGGTAGGCGCAGGGACCGATAGACCCCGAATCAGGTCGTCAGGCGGGTGAGAATCGTGACCAGTCATTATGATCTTGTCGTGGTCGGGGCCGGGCCAGCCGGGGAATCCGCAGCACAGATGGCGGCGAACCTGAGGTATTCGGTGGCGTTGGTCGAGCGCGACACCGTCGGAGGGGCGGTCGTGACGAGCGGCGGCGCACCGACGAAGACCTTCCGGGAGGCCGCCCTGTATCTGAACGGGTTCGAAAAGGAGGCCATCTACGGGATCTCGCTGGCCGCCCCACCCGAGGTGCTGTTTAGGCCGCTCACCACCCGGGCCCACGAGGTGAGCGCGGCCATGCAGCAGGCCACACTGGACCGGCTGCAGACCTTCGGTGTGCACCTGGTGGCCGGCTCGGCCCGGCTGGAGGACGGCCACACGGTGCTGGTGCGCTCCACAACCGGCGAGGAGACGCGGCTACACGGCGAGCGCATCATCCTCGCAACCGGATCACGACCACTGCGTCCGGCCAGTGTGCCATTCGACGACCCATGGGTCTTCGACACCGAAGAGATCATGGAGATCGGTGGACGGCCCCGGCACATCCTGATCGTGGGTGGCGGTCCAGTCGGGGTCGAATACGCCACGATCTTCCAGGCACTCGGGGTGCCGGTAACCATCGTGGACACCGCTCCCCAATTGGTGGCGATGATGGACGAGGAGATCTCTGCACGGTTGGAACAGGTGTTCCGACGACGCGGTACCGAGGTCATCACCGGCACCGGGATGGCGTCGACGCAGCGAGACGGCGACCAACTGCGCACCATCTTGACCGACGGCCGGGAGCTGCGGCCGGACGCCTTGCTCTTCGCCGCGGGGCGCAGCGTCGATGTCACGGCGTTGAGTCTGGACACTGCCGGTATCGAGATCGACGAGCGGGGTCGGGTGGTGATCGGTGAGCGTGGGCAGACGAGCTGCCCCTCGGTCTTCGCCGCGGGAGATGTCACCGGCCCGGCGCTGGCGTCGATCGCTACCGATCAGGGGCGGCAGGCGGTCTGTGGAGCCTTCGACCTGAATTTTTCCGTCCACGTCGACCGACTTCCGGCCAGTGCCGTCTACGGGATGCCCGAGGTCGCCCGGGCGGGTATGAGCGAGCAGGACTGCAAGTCGGCGGCCATTGCCTACGAGATCGGCCGTTGCGAGCTCGGCTCCACCCCGCGCGGTCTCATCGCTGGGGAGGAGGGCCTGCTGAAGCTGGTGTTCCGGAGAGAAGACGGGGCCTTGCTGGGCGTGCATGTGATCAGCCAGATCGCCTCCGAACTGGTCGGTACCGGTCAGGCGATGATCCACGGTACGGCCACCATCGAGGACGTACTTCGGATGGCCTACAGCACTCCGACCTACACCTATGGCTACAAGCTCGCCGGCCTCGACGCGATGCTGCGGTTCGACCCGGACGTGCTCCGGGGCATGCGCCTGCCCTCGGAGGCCGATCGGGTGTAACCGCAGCCATGTCCCGAGCCACTCGTTCGCCGCGATGAGGATCGCGCCGCAAGTCTTCTGACCCCGACGCGACCAAATCGGCTCCCGGACGGGCCGAAGAAGAATCCCGCGTCGGCGTACCAGGACGGCACGGTCGCGCTGTGGTCATGCGGCACCCTGCCGGACTCCGGAACTGTCCAGGTCGGCGACCTCGAACTCCTCCTCGCCCACGCCGCCCGTGTGGCCGGCGCCACCACCGTGGAGCGCTACTCGACTCGTGAAAGCGCCCCTTCGGTCGGCTATGGCGTCCACGCTGAATTCCCTGACGAGACCGCGGCTTTCGTCCAGCTCCACTGGACACTGAGAAGCCGTATCTCAATCGAACGTGATCCGTTGATTTCTGCTGGTCAGGCATGGTTTTGCTCGCAGTGAGGGAGGCATGCGGCGTCTGTGTCCGCTTCATGGTCGAGGCGTGCGCGGTGGCGTCGGTGCTGGGAATGCTGGAGGAGCGGGAGGCGGCTGCCCGGGTGCGGGTGGAGGGCCTGCGGGAGGAAGCCGCGAGGTTGGCTGAGGTGTTGGAGGCCGCGGAGATCGAGCTGGACCGGCGGGAATCGCCGCCTTCCCGGCAGGGGTCGCAGTCAGGTGGGCGAGCGGGACGCGTCGAAGCCGCGGCTGCCATGTTCACTCCTCCGCGCCGTCGTCGGCCTCGTCGGCAATCCAGTGCTCAGGGACGAGGGCTTCTCCGTTGCTTCGCCTCCATCGGGCGCGCACCGCACTACGGAAAGGCTCGGCGTCCAGGTCAGCGTGCTCAAGGACGATGACCTGGAAGGAACCATCGAGAGACTCGATGCTCGAGGCGATCGTCTTGTAGATGTCGAGGAGCGTGGCTCGGGCGGATCCGAATCCGCCGCCGCGGGTCTCATCGGGAAATCCTGCTTGCGAGGGCTGATCAAGAATGAGGAACCGAGGGACAGGGCTGCCGATCTCATGGAACCACTCGTGCAGGCTCAGCATGGTCGCGATGTGATAGCCCAAGTAGTTGTGCCCGCTGCCCATTTCCGACATCTTGACGGGCCCACGCTGCGTGTCCGCAATGAGGGTCAGTCCTCGAGGGTCGAGGCGGATGGGATCGTTACGATGCTCGAGTTCCAGAGCGATGGCCTTGGCCTGGATCTTCTGGTTGACAAGGAACCGACGCGAACACGAGGTCGCCGCCGACACCGCTCTCGCAAGCCCTCCGCCGGACGGGCAACGGGCAGCGCAGGGTCGGCGTACGGGCGGAGGCTCGGCAGGCCCGACGGGCGCCGCCCGCTACTCCTGGTCTTCGCCCTCCTTCGGCTCTGCGAACCAAGGGCCGTTGTCGTCGTCCTCCTGTGGCTCTGCGAACTGAATCCAGCTGCCGTGACCCACCGGCGGCGCGGCGAACCAGGGGCTCTGTAGGCCAGCGTGCAGAGTCCGCTCCAGCCTCGTGAGAGTCTCTTGTCCGGCTGTCTCGGGCAGGAGGCCCTTGAGATCCAAAGGCAGCCCCCTCTGCCTGGCCTTCTCGGTTCGTCTCGCCAGCGAAGTAGCAGGCGGGGCGGACGCGACGAACTCCGAGGTGCTGAGAGCCCGGGTGGCCTGGCTGCGCAGGATGGTGAGCCGGGAGTCCGTGTTCGTAGTGCTCGCGAGGACGCGTGTCTCCCACGCGCACCCGACTACCTCCACCCGGTGCGTGTCGTCCAGGACGGCGGGACCGCTGAGAATCCACCGCACCGTCGCCGAACACCAGACGTGATCCCCGATGCGGTAGGCGCTCGCTTCCCCGATGTCGTTGAAGGCGACCGTGGGCGCTTCGGCCCAGCCCACCACCTTCACCGGCTCGGTGGTGACCGTCTCGAATTCGCCGGTTCCGAGGTCCTCTGCCAAGAAGGCCATCGACCCATCGAACCTGCGGCGACTCCAAATGTCCGGTGGCATGTAGCGGACCGCCTCGGCGCTGATCGCCTTGAGGCTTTCCGATCCCGAGAGGATCCCGCGCACCTGCTCCTCGTTCACCTCGGCCGGCACCGTGAACATCTTCACAACCTCATCGAGGGACGTGAGGTGTACGAACCGGTCCCTGATGCCTTCCAAGTCCTGGTCCATCGGAGGCGAGTACGCCGTTCCGTCCCCGAAGTCCTTCGTGTAGTCGGGGACATAAACACGACCGGACCCCGCATACCGTATGCGCGGCCCAGCAGTTGATTCACGGCAGCCCTCGCCGGGCAGGTCTCGCTTCAGGGACCGGCGCCGGCGGCTGCGTCACCGGGTGCCGCTGCTGTACATCGCCACGACCGTTACCAGGAGCGTCATCGATTTGATGGCGGGTGACGGTGGCGGTCAGCGTGACGGCGGCGAGGCGAAGCGTCTGAGCGGACAGCTCGTGCGCCGAGTCGAGGGTGAAATGGGGGCTCAGCCAGCCGTTCCACCGGTTGGCTGGGTCCAGCTTGCAGTCGAACGGGCCGAGCGTGTGGTCGATGCAGACGCGGGTGGTGATCATTTGGCGGGTGTGGTTCACGGGTCCTTCTCTCCGTTCGCACGTGGGCGGCCCCGAGGGCCGCGCCGTGGCCCGGCACAAGGGACCGGGCGGTATCGGTGGCTCCGCTGCTTGGCGGGGATCGGGGGGTGCCGGGAGCCCGGCTGTGGGGGCCGGGCCGGGGTGGGGACCGGTCACCGCTCCCCCGGCTGGCGAGCCGGACTGTGGCGGGGCAGGGGGTAAGCGGCGCAACACCTGATCCGGACGCCCGAGTTCGAGGGGTGGGCGGGACGACGAAGGCCCCCGGGGCGGTCCTGGACGGGACCGGCCCGGGGGCATCGCTACCAGGACCTGGCCGCTACGGCCCAGCGCGGTCATCTCGACGCGCCGGGGCAATGGCCCGTCTACGGCACCGCCCTCACCGAGGCCGTCCGCATCCTGGAGGAGATGAAAGCGGACCTCCAACCGCCTCCGCCCACCGCTCGCGACGACGGGTCGGCGGTGAACGGTAAGGCGTCGCGCGATGCACCAGCGAGGGACACGGTGCCCATGCGTCCGCCGCCGATCTCGCAGCGACACAAAAGGAGGAACAACGGGTGAACGGCTTTCGCAGCTTCATCCTGCGCGGCAACGTGGTCGACCTGGCGGTCTACATCGTCATCGGCGCCGCCTTCACCGCCGTGGTGACGGCTTCGTGCGGGCCTTCCTACCCCGCTGGTCGCATGGGCGAACGAACCCGCTGAAGGCAAAGCGAGCTGGGTCCGTCTCTCGTGCGTTCCCGCGCGTACCGGTCCGAAGGCGCTTTCACCAGGCGCCACTTGGGGAACTACAGCCAGCCGTTGCGGCGGAAGAGGGAA
>NZ_JBIAPT010000033.1:90105-90832 GCF_042888425.1 Streptomyces sp. NPDC002889 | reverse complement strand
GCCCGGTTACATTCCGAACCCGGAAGCTAAGCCTTTCAGCGCCGATGGTACTGCAGGGGGGACCCTGTGGGAGAGTAGGACGCCGCCGAACAATCTTTCAAGGACCCTTGGTCCAGCGTTCACGCTGGACCAAGGGTCCTTTTGTTTTTACTGATTTACCGAAGCGCGTCCGATGGCCGGCTGCGCGAGAATGACTGTGGTACCCGAAGACAGGAGTCACGCATGTCCGCCAACTCTCCCGACGATCGTCCGGATCGCGAGCCGCGTCGCAGGGACGGTGGTGACCGGGGCGGTTACCGCGGTGGTCGTGACGACCGGGACCGTGGGCCTCGCCGTGACGGTGACAGCGACCGTGGTGGGTACCGCGGGTCCCGTGATGACCGTTCCGGTGGTGGTGGCCGTCCCAGCAGCGGTGGTGCCGGCGGTGGGTTCCGCCGTGATGACCGTTCCGGTGGCGACCGTGGGCCGCGTCGTGAGGACGACCGTGGTGGATACCGAGGCCAGCGCGACGACCGTGGAGGCAGCCGTCCCAGCAGCGGTGGCGGCGGCGGAGGCTTCCGCCGTGACGACCGTTCCGGTGGTGGTGGCCGTCCCAGCAGCGGTGGTGCCGGCGGTGGGTTCCGCCGTGACGACCGTTCCGGTGGCGACCGTGGGCCGCGTCGTGAGGACGACCGTGGTGGATACCGAGGCCAGCGCGACGACCGTGGAGGCAGCCGTCCCAGCAGCG
>NZ_JBIAPT010000033.1:0-90008 GCF_042888425.1 Streptomyces sp. NPDC002889 | reverse complement strand
GCGGTGGCGGCGGCGGAGGCTTCCGCCGTGACGACCGTTCCGGTGGTGGCGACCGTGGTGGCTTCCGTCGCGACGACCGTCCCAGTGGCGGTGGTGGGTATGGCCGCCGTGACGACGACCGCGGTGGGTACCGCGGGCAGCGTGATGATCGTCGTGATGACCGCCAGGGTGGCTTCCGTCGTGACGAGCGTCGTGACGACCGTCCCGGTGGCGGCGGCGGTGGGTTCCGCCGTGAGGACGACCGGGGCGGGCAGCGCTGGCCCCGTGACGACCGTGGTGGCGGCCGTCCCAGCAGCGGTGGCGCCGGCGGTGGCTTCCGTCGCGACGACCGTGCGGGTGGTGGTGGCTACGCCCGACGTGATGACGAGCGCGGTAGCGGGTTCCGGCGCGAGGACGACCGTGGCGGCTACCGCGGTCAGCGCGATGACCGCCGCGATGACCGTCGTGACGACCGTCCGGGTGGCTTCCGCCGCGACGATCGTGACCGCGATCGCGACCGTGGGCCGCGTCGTGAGGACGACCGTGGTGGATACCGAGGCCAGCGCGACGACCGTGGAGGCAGCCGTCCCAGCAGCAGCAGCAGCGGTGGCGGCGGCGGAGGCTTCCGCCGTGACGACCGCCCCAGCAGCGCCGGCGGGGGCGGCTACGGCCGACGTGACGACCGTCCCGGTGGCGGCGGCGGTGGCTACGGTCGCCGTGACGACCGCCCGGCCGGCCCCCGTCGCGACAGCGACCGCGGCGGCTTCCGTGGACCCCGTCGCGACGACCAGGACCGGGACCGCGGGGGCTACCGCGGCCAGCGCGACGACCGTGACCGCGGCGGTTACGGCCGGCGTGACGACCGGGACCGGGACCGTCCGGACCGCGAGCCCGTCAAGCGGCTGCCGATCCCGGACGACGTCACCGGTGACGAGATCGACAAGGACGTACGGCAGGAGCTGCAGAGCCTGCCGAAGGGCCTCGCCGAGGATGTCGCCAGGAACCTCGTCATGGTCGCCAACCTGATCGACGAGGACCCGGAGCAGGCGTACGCCTACTCCCGGATCGCGCTCCGGCTCGCCTCGCGCGTGGCCGCGGTGCGCGAGGCCGCCGGCTTCGCCGCGTACGCGACGCAGAAGTACTCCGAGGCGCTGGCCGAGTTCCGTGCGGCCCGGCGGATGACCGGCAGCGTCGAGCTGTGGCCCGTCATGGCGGACTGCGAGCGCGGGCTCGGGCGGCCCGAGCGGGCACTTGCGATGGCCGGTGAGCCCGAGGTGCAGAAGCTGGACAAGGCCGGCCAGGTGGAGATGCGACTCGTGGCGGCCGGAGCGCGCAGGGACATGGGGCAGCTCGACGCGGCCATCGTGACCCTGCAGAGCCCCGAGCTGGCGTCCAACTCGGTGCAGCCCTGGACCGCTCGGCTGCGGTACGCGTACGCCGACGCGCTCCTGGCCGCGGGCCGTGAGGGCGAGGCGCGCGAGTGGTTCGCCAAGGCACTCGAGGCCGACAAGGACGGGGCGACCGACGCGTCGGACCGCCTTGCCGAGCTGGACGGCGTGGAGTTCGTCGACGTCATGGACGAGGACCGCGAGGGCGACGGCGAGAACGAGCCCGAGAACAAGGCCGCGAACGTCGAAGGCACGCATGAGCAGGACGGCGAGGGCGAGAAGGCCGAGTAGGCCCGGCAGCTCCGCGAGCGTACGAGTGAGGGCGGCACCCGCATCGGGTGCCGCCCTCACTCGTACCTGCCGTGTCTCAGTCCAGTGCGAGACTGCGCAGGACCAGGCCCGTCGCCGGTTTCGGACCGAACGATGTCGACTTCCGGGGCATCGTCACGCCCTCGCGTGCCAGGTCGCGTACGACCTCTTCCCGTACCGGATGCATCAGCACAGCCGTGCTGCCCCTGCGTTCCGCCTGGGTGACGACCGCCTCGGTGTCGTGGATGTAGGCGATGTGCTCGGGGGCGTCCGGGATCCGCCAGATGTGGTCCAGGAGCGTTGCGTGCAGGACCGTCGCGTCGAGGGTGCGCCAGGCCTCGGGCCGGTCCGCCCGTACCGTACGCGCCAGCAGCGAAGGATCCGGCCGGTCGACGAGGTGGAAGGCGCCGTCGCCGGCGAGGAGGAAGGCGTTGCCTTCGGCCGACGCCTCGGCGAGCACGCCCATCGCCTGCTCCAGGGGGACGTCGAGACGTCGAACACGGAAGGAGTCCGTCAGCGCGGCGAGCGCGTCGGACACCGGGAGGCGGTGCAGCAACCGGTGGATCGCGCGGACCTGCAGCGGGTAGCGGGCCGTGTCGATCAACAGCACCAGACCGTAGTGCCACGGGCCGGGCGCGGTGTGCTCGGCGCGCAGCCGCAGATAGGTCGCCCAGCGGTGGTGGCCGTCGGCGATCAGGGCCTGACGCCGGGACAGATCGGTGCGCACCTCGGCCAGTTCGCCGGCGTCGGTGATCGACCACAGCAGATGGTTGAAACCGTCCTCGGTGGTGGTCGACAGCAGCGGGGGACGCTGGACGGCGCGTTCGATGACGGCGGCCGCCCCGTTGCCGTTGTTGGTGCTGCGGTAGGTGAGGAGCAGCGGTTCCAGGTTGGCGGCGGTCGTGCGCATGAGGGCCGCGCGGTCCGCGACGATGTCCGGCATCACGTCCTCGTGCGGCAGCACGACACCCTCTGACGGTTCCGACAGGGCCAGTGCCCCGATGATGCCGCGCTGCAGGATGTTTCCCTTGCGCTGCTCGTACACGTACAGAGCGGGTTCGGGATCCGCGACCAGGACGCCCTCGTTCAGCCAGCGCGCAAGGGTGTCGGCGGCCTTCCGGTGGCGTGCGGGCGCTGCGGCTGCCTGCGGCAGGATGAGCCGGACGATGTTGTACGGGTCCGCCGACTGGAGGTGGTGCAGGCCGTCGGGCCGCACGACGACGTCGTACGGCGGCGAGGTCACGGCGGCGAGACTGCCCACCCGCTCGGGGACATAACGCAGTCCACGGAACGGGATCAGATGCAGACCGTCGTTGGCCGCGCGACCTTCGGTGTTCATCTGTGCATCGTATGTGGGACGGCGGATGAGCGATGATCGGGGGAGTGGACCCGAGTGCGAGGAGCGGAATCGGATGAGTCAGCAGGGCGGTACCCGGCCGAGCGGGAGCACGCGGGCGCTGAGTGAGGCGTACGACACGGCCCTGCTCGATCTCGACGGGGTCGTGTACGCCGGCGGTGAGGCGATCACGCACGCGGTCGAGTCGCTGGGAACGGCGCGCGAGGGCGGTATGCACCTCGCGTACGTCACGAACAACGCGCTGCGCACCCCGGACGCGGTGGCGGACCATCTGACCGAGCTGGGCATCCCGACCCGGGCGGACGATGTCATCACCTCCGCGCAGGCGGTGGCACGGTTGATCTCCGAGCAGGTTCCGGCGGGGTCCCGGGTGCTGGTCATCGGCGGCGAGGGGCTGCGGGTCGCGCTGCGCGAGCGCGGTCTCGAGCCGGTGGACTCGGCCGACGACGAGCCGGCGGCGGTCGTGCAGGGGTACGGCGGTCCCGATCTGGCGTGGGGGCGGTTCGCGGAGGCCTGCTTCGCGATCGCCCGCGGGGTGCCGTGGTTCGCGTCCAACACGGATCTCACGATTCCCGGTGCGCGGGGGATCGCGCCCGGCAACGGGGCGGCGGTGGAGGTCGTACGGATCGCCACCGCCGCCGAGCCGCAGGTGGCCGGGAAGCCGCTGCCGCCGATGCACCGCGAGACGATCCTGCGCACGGGAGCGAAGCGGCCGCTGGTGGTCGGGGACCGCCTGGACACCGACATCGAGGGCGCGTTCAACGGGGGCGTGGACTCGCTGCTCGTACTGACCGGGGTGACGGACGCGGCGCAGCTGCTGGCCGCCGTGCCGCAGCAGCGGCCGACCTACGTGGACGCCGATCTTCGGGGCATGCTCACCGGGCAGCCCGAAGTGGCCGGGACCGAGGATGGGTTCCGCTGCGGCGGGTGGACGGCCGGCGTGCGCACAGACGCGCTGGTACTGGACGGCGACGGCGAGCCGATGGACGGGCTGCGGGCGTTGTGCGCGGCTGCGTGGACGCACGCCGGGGACGGCTCCTGCACTCTCGATGCCGGAAAGGCCCTGGCCCGGCTGGGGTTGTAGTCCGGAGGCCGTGACCGTTGCCGGTGGGGTCCTCGGCCTGCCTCATCCCTCACCCTGGTCGAAGCTGTGTCAGGGTAGGCTAACCTAACCCCGTGTTGGTCGACAGTCCCCCGAAACAGAGCGCGGAGCCGATATCCGCACCCGTGACCCCCGAGCGGCATGCCCTGCGTGCCGTCGGACTACTGGTGTCGCTCGGCATCCTGCTGCTGGTCTGTGTCGCGAGCATCGCCGTGGGTGCCAAGGCGATGGCGCTCACCGAGGTGTGGGACGGCCTGTTCCACAACACCGGCACCGGCAGCGACGTGATCATCCGGGATGTGCGCGTACCGCGGACGCTGCTCGGACTCGTCGTCGGAGCGGCGCTCGGCCTCGCGGGCGCGGTGATGCAGGCGCTGACGCGTAATCCCCTTGCGGAGCCGGGTCTGTTGGGGGTGAGCGCGGGCGCTTCGGCGGCAGTCGTCTCCGCCATCAGCTTCCTCGGTGTCACCTCGCTCACCGGCTTCGTGTGGTTCGCGTTCCTCGGCGCCGCCGTCGTCTCCACGCTGGTGTACATCCTGGGTGGCAGCCGCGGCGCCACCCCGGTACGCCTCGCGCTCGCCGGGACCGCCGCCACCGCCGCGCTGTACGGCTACATCAACGCGGTTCAGCTGCTGGACGCGGCCGCGCTGGACCGGCTGCGCTTCTGGACGGTCGGGTCGCTGGCATCGGCGGACATGGCGACGATCAAGAAGATCGCGCCGTTCGTCGCCGTCGGTGTCGTGCTCGCCCTGCTGTTGGGCCGGCCGCTGAACGCGATGGAGATGGGCGACGACACAGCCCGTTCGCTCGGCGCGCAGCTGAACCGCACCCGCGTCCTGTCGATGCTCGCCGTCACCCTGCTGTGCGGGGCGGCGACCGCGGCCTGTGGGCCGATCGTCTTCGTCGGGCTGATGATTCCGCACCTCGTACGCGCCATCACCGGGCCCGACATGCGCTGGATCCTGCCGTACGCGGCCGTTCTCTCGCCGGTGCTGCTGCTGGGCGCCGACGTGATCGGCCGGGTCATCACCCGCCCCTCCGAGCTGCAGGTCGGCATCGTCACCGCGCTCATCGGCGGGCCGGTCTTCATCCACCTCGTACGCCGCAAGAGGATGGCCCAGCTGTGAAGGCAGTGAAAGCGATACGCACTCCCGGTGGGCTCTCCGTACGGGTCGACCCGAGGTCGGCGGTCATCGTCCTGCTGCTCGCCGCCGCGGCAGGGGCAGCCGGAGTCGTGTCGATCGGCAGCGGCGACTTCCCCATGTCGTTCGGCGACGTGGTCGCGACCCTGCTCGGGGACGGCACGCCGATCCAGGAGTACATCGTCCAGGAGCTGCGGCTGCCGCGCGTGCTGGTCGCCCTGCTCGTCGGCGCGTCCCTCGCGCTCAGCGGCGCGATCTTCCAGTCGCTGTCCCGCAATCCTCTCGGCAGCCCCGATGTGATCGGTTTCGGGCAGGGGTCGACCGTCGGTGCGCTCACCGTGATCGTGCTCTTCCAGGGCGGCTCGCTCGCGGTGGCGGGCGGAGCGGTGGCCGGTGGTCTGGTGACCGGCATCGCCGTCTACGTGCTGGCATGGAAGCGCGGCGTGCACGGCTTCCGTCTGGTCCTCGTCGGTATCGGTGTCGCCGCCGTGCTCACCGCCGTGATCCATTTTCTGATCACCAAGGCCGACCTGGTGGACGCCACCCGCGCCACCCTGTGGATGACCGGTTCGCTCGACGGGCGCGACTGGGCTCAGGTCCGGCCGCTGCTCGGCATGTGCGCGGTGCTGATGCCGCTCGTGTTCCTGCACGGGCGGTCGCTGCGGATGCTGGAGATGGGCGACGACGCGGCGTACGCGCTCGGGGTGCCCGTCGAACGCACCCGGGTGGTGCTGATGGGCTCGGGCGTGCTGTTCATCTCGGTCGCCACCGCCGCCGCCGGGCCGATCGCCTTCGTGGCGCTGAGCGCTCCGCAGCTCGCCCGCCGGCTGACCCGTTCGCCGGGGCCGAACCTCGCCGCGGCCGCTGTCATGGGCGCAGCCCTGCTGATGGTGGCGGACTGGGTCGCCACCCACGCGTTCGGCGACCGCCGGTTGCCGGTCGGTGTGGTCACCGGGGTGCTCGGCGGCTGCTATCTGCTCTGGCTGCTCGTCACCGAGCGCAAGGCGGGACGGATATGACTTCCAAGGAATCCAGGAGTACGACGACAATGCAGCGCCTCAGCGCGGAATCGGTCACCCTCGGCTACGACCAGCGGATCATCGCCGAGAACCTCTCGGTGGAGATCCCCGACAACTCCTTCACGGTGATCGTCGGTCCGAACGCCTGCGGCAAGTCGACGCTGCTGCGTGCCCTGTCCCGGATGCTCAGGCCCACCCAGGGCCGGGTCCTGCTGGACGGGCAGGCCATCCACTCCCTCCCCTCCAGGAAGGTCGCCAGGACGCTCGGTCTGTTGCCGCAGTCGTCGATCGCGCCCGACGGGATCACGGTCGCCGACCTGGTCGCGCGCGGGCGCTATCCGCACCAGGGTCTGCTGCGCCAGTGGTCGCCGGAGGACGAACGGACCGTCGAGGAGTCGATGGCCGCGACCGGGGTCGGCGAACTGGCGGACCGCTATGTCGACGAGCTCTCCGGAGGACAGCGCCAGCGCGTGTGGATCGCGATGGCGCTCGCGCAGCAGACGCCACTGCTGCTGCTCGACGAGCCGACGACGTTCCTCGACATCCAGCACCAGCTCGAGGTGCTGGACCTGTGCGCGGAACTGCACGAGTCGCAGGGGCGCACCCTCGTCGCCGTACTGCACGACCTCAACCAGGCCGCACGGTACGCGACCCACCTCGTCGCCCTGCGCGACGGCATGGTCGTCGCCGAGGGCGCGCCCGCCGACGTGGTGACCGCAGAGCTGGTGGAGCAGGTCTTCGGTGTGAAGAGCCGGATCATCGAGGACCCGGAGTCCGGAACCCCCCTGGTGGTGCCGGCGGCACGCAGGCGCGGCGCCGCGGCGGTGGTCTGAGGCCCGGCCCGGCCGAAGGCTGCTCCGCACTGCGCCGGACAACGCGGCCCTTGGGCGGCGGCCCGGGAGTGCAGGGCGGGGGCAGCCGAAAAGGGGCGCCACGCAACGGGGTTCCGGGCTGCGGTCGCGCGGGGCTCCGCCCCGGGAACCGCCGGCCTCCGGGCCACTCCCGGGGCGCCCGGTGCCGGGTCTCGGGGCTCCTCGCGGGGCCGCCCCCGCGCCCCCGGGTTACAGCAGCGTCCGCAGGCGCAGCAGATCGCGCAGGCCCGCCTCGAGCCTGACCCGGCCCGATGCCCATGCCTTCGCGAAGTTCAGCTTCCCGTCCACCATCGCGACCAGGTCGTCGCCCGTCATCGTGAGCCGGATCTGGGCCTTGTCGGGCGGCGGGCCCGCCAGTGTGTCGACCACCTGGATCCGGCTGCCCTCGAGCCGCCCGGTGAAGGTGATGTCCAGATCGGTGATGTGGCAGCTGAGGGAACGGTCCAGCGCGGCGGCGCCCCGTACGTCGCCGTCCGCATTCGCCAGATTGTCCGAGAGTTTGTCGAGTGCGCCGCGGCACTCCTGCGTGGTGGCCATCGTGATCGACGGTACCGCAGGGCTTCGCGGTAGCGTCTGGGCATGGACGACTCGATGCCGGGCCCCGGACCGGAAACGGAGGCGAATGTTCCGCAGGAGCGCGCGCCGGCGGCCGGGACATACGACCCCGCCGCACCCGCGCCGCTCGGCGTGCCGCGCACGCCCACGGGCAACGCCGACGTCGACGCCCGGATCGAGCGGCTGGCCGACGCCGACCACCTCCCGGCGGACGGACACCTCGAGGTGTACGAGGATGTACACCGGGGGTTGCGGGATGCGCTGACCGCACTGGATGCCCGCCCCGGCCCCCAGCCGTCACCGTCGTACGACCACAGGAGCTGAACCCCACGTGGCAGGAGTGGCCCGCCGCCGTCTGGACGCCGAGCTGGTACGCCGCAAACTCGCGCGCTCGCGCGAGCACGCGAGCCAGCTGATCGCGGCGGGGCGGGTGACCGTCGGCGGAAACACCGCGACCAAGGCCGCCACCCAGGTCGAGACCAGCGCCGCCGTCGTCGTCGCCGACGACGACAGCGACCCGGACTACGTCTCGCGCGGCGGCCACAAGCTGGCGGGCGCTCTCGCGGCCTTCGTCCCGCTCGGGCTGAAGGTCGAGGGGCGGCGGGCGCTGGACGCGGGCGCGTCGACCGGGGGCTTCACCGATGTACTGCTGCGCTCGGGCGCCGGTCACGTCGTCGCGGTGGACGTCGGCTACGGGCAGCTCGCCTGGTCTTTGCAGAGCGATGAACGCGTCACCGTCAAGGACCGTACCAACGTGCGTGAATTGACATTGGACGCGATCGACGGAGTGCCGGTGGACCTTGTGGTGGGCGATCTGTCCTTCATTCCCCTCAGGCTGGTGCTGCCCGCGCTGGTGGGCTGCACCGCGCCCGACGCGGACCTGGTGCTGATGGTCAAGCCGCAGTTCGAAGTGGGCAAGGAGCGCCTCGGCAGCGGCGGTGTGGTGCGCAGCCCGGAGCTGCGCGCCGAAGCCGTGCGGGACGTGGCGCGCAGGGCGGGGGAGCTCGGTCTTGGCGTGCAGGCGGTCACCGCCAGCCCGCTTCCGGGCCCTTCCGGGAACGTCGAATACTTTCTGTGGCTCAGGGCCGGGGCGCCCGAGCTCGATCCGGCGGACGTCGACCGCGCAGTGGCGGAGGGACCTCGTTGACCACGACATCAGCAGTTTCACCGGCTTCGGATGTATCGGCCGAAGCGGCGGAAACAACAGGGAGACGCACTGTTTTCCTGCTCGCGCACACCGGCCGGCCGGCGGCCATCCGCAGCGCCGAGCTCGTCGTCCAGGGACTGATGCGCAGCGGGATCGGCGTACGGGTGCTGGAGGCCGAAGCGGTGGATCTGCCGCTTCCGGCCTCCGTGGAGACTGTCGCAGAGGCCACCCCCGAGGTGCTCGACGGCTGCGAGCTCCTGATCGTGCTCGGCGGGGACGGCACGCTGCTGCGCGGCGCCGAGTTCTCCCGTGCCTCCGGGGTGCCCATGCTGGGCGTCAACCTGGGGCGTGTGGGTTTTCTCGCCGAGGCGGAGCGCGACGACCTCGACAAGGTCGTCGACCGCGTCGTCACGCGCGCCTACGAGGTCGAGGAGCGGATGACCATCGATGTCGTCGTCCGCCGCAACGGTGATGTGGTGCACAGGGACTGGGCGCTGAACGAGGCGGCCGTGCAGAAGGTGTCCCCGGAGCGGATGCTGGAGGTCGTCCTCGAGATCGACGGCCGGCCCGTCACCGGGTTCGGCTGCGACGGCATCGTCTGTGCGACGCCGACGGGCTCGACGGCGTACGCCTTCTCGGCCGGCGGGCCCGTTGTGTGGCCGGAGGTGGAAGCGCTGCTGATGGTGCCGATCAGCGCGCACGCTCTGTTCGCCAAGCCGCTGGTGACCTCACCGACGTCGATCCTGGCGGTCGAGGTGCAGCCGCACACACCGCACGGGGTGCTGTGGTGCGACGGACGCAGGACCGTCGAACTGCCACAGGGTGCGCGCGTGGAAGTGCGGCGCGGTGCCGTTCCCGTACGGCTGGCCCGACTGCACCACGCGTCGTTCACCGACCGGCTGGTGGCCAAGTTCGCGCTTCCGGTCTCGGGTTGGCGGGGGTCGCCCCACTAGGCGCTGCCCCGGCCGGGCACCGGGCAGAAGCCGCGTGGTCAACCAGGGGCGTACCGAAGAGTGAAGCCGCTGCCTGGGCTCCGGGCACCGGTTTCCTCTCATTCCGTGCCGGAAGGCAGGGCGACGTCGCATCCGGTGGGGGAAACCTCGTATGGTCAGGTCCGTGTTGGAGGAGATGCGGATACGGTCGCTCGGGGTCATCGACGACGCGGTCGTCGAGCTGTCGCCCGGTTTCACCGCGGTGACCGGCGAGACGGGCGCGGGCAAGACCATGGTCGTCACCAGCCTGGGGCTGCTGCTCGGCGGACGCGCCGACCCCGCCCTGGTGCGGATCGGTGCGAAGTCGGCCGTGGTGGAGGGGCGGATCAGCGTGTCCGCCGGCGCCTCCGCCGCGCTGCGGGCCGAGGAGGCCGGCGCCGAGCTCGACGACGGCACGCTGCTGATCAGCAGGACCATCTCTGCCGAGGGGCGCTCGCGCGCGCACCTCGGCGGGCGGTCAGTCCCGGTGGGCATGCTGTCCGAGCTCGCCGACGAACTCGTCGCCGTGCACGGCCAGACCGACCAGCAGGGCCTGCTGCGGCCCGCGCGGCAGCGCGAGGCGCTCGACCGGTACGCGGGTGACGCGGTGACCGGGCCGCACGCCAAGTACGCGGCCGCGTACCGGCGGCTGCGTGCCGTCGTCGCGGAGCTCGACGAGCTGACGGCGCGGGCCCGCGAGCGCGCGCAGGAGGCCGATCTGCTGCGCTTCGGCCTGAACGAGGTCGCCGGCGTGGAGCCGCGGGCGGGCGAGGACGTCGAGCTCGCCGCGGAGGCGGAGCGCCTCGGACACGCGGAGGCCCTGGCCTCGGCCGCGTCCGCCGCCCACGCGGCCCTGGCCGGCAACCCCGAGGACCCTGAGGGCGTCGATGCCACGACGCTGGTCGCGGGGGCCGGGCGGGCACTGGACGCCGTAAGCGCGCACGATCCGGCACTGGCCGCGCTCGCCGACCGGATGGGGGAGATCTCCATCCTGCTCGGCGATGTGGCGGGTGAGCTCGCCGGGTACGCCGACAACCTGGACGCCGATCCGCTGCGGCTCGCCGCGGTCGAGGAACGGCGGGCCGCGCTGACCCAGCTGACGCGCAAGTACGGTGAGAACATCGCGGCTGTGCTGGCCTGGGCCGAGGAGGGCGCGGGCCGGCTCATCGAGCTGGACGGCGACGACGACCGGATCGGCGAACTGGAGGCGGAGCGGGACGCGCTGCGCAGTGAACTCTCCGGTCTCGCCCAGACGTTGACGGACGCCCGGACCGAGGCGGCGGCCCGGTTCGCCGAAGCGGTCACCGAGGAGCTGGCCTCGCTCGCCATGCCGCACGCGCGGGTGTCGTTCGCCATCCGGCAGACGGAGGCCGCGGACGAGGAGTCGGGCGTCGAGGTCGACGGCCGTTCGGTGGTGTACGGACCCTTCGGCGTCGACGAGGTCGAACTGCTCCTGGCCCCGCACCCGGGCGCGCCGCCGCGTCCGATCGCCAAGGGCGCGTCGGGCGGTGAGCTGTCGCGGGTGATGCTCGCGGTCGAGGTCGTCTTCGCGGGGACCGACCCCGTGCCGACGTATCTCTTCGACGAGGTCGACGCGGGCGTCGGCGGCAAGGCGGCGGTGGAGATCGGTCGGCGCCTGGCCAAGCTGGCGAAGTCGGCACAGGTGGTGGTCGTGACGCACCTGCCGCAGGTTGCGGCGTTCGCGGATCGCCAGCTCCTGGTCGAGAAGACCAGCGACGGCTCGGTGACCCGAAGCGGCGTCACGGTCCTGGAGGGCGAGGACCGGGTCCGCGAACTGTCCCGGATGCTGGCCGGCCAGGAGGACTCGGAGACGGCGCGGGCCCACGCGGAAGAGCTCCTGGCAACGGCACGCGCGGACGGCTAGGGCCTTTCGGGGGGGCGCACCCGCGCGGGTGCTCCTGCCGTTGTGCGGGCTGCGGGCTGCGGGCTGAGCGCGGAGCCCGAGAACGCGGGCGCCTCGGCAGGGTGCGTCGCATGCGCGCGGCGGCCTCGTGCTGGTGCCACGCGGGGAGCGGGCTGCGTCACATGACCATCGCCGTCGGCACGGTGGTGCCGGCTCTTCACACGGCCGGCTCATCGCGGCAGCGGCGTGAGGCACCCAGGTCAGCCGCCTGGCGGGATCACCCATGTGAGTGATCCCGGTCGTCCGAAGTCCCTGTTCCGCACACGGGCGCGATGCGGGGGCGGTGCCGGAACGTGCGTACGGACTGGCATCCTTGGCGCGTGACACAGCTGCGTACGGTCCAGGTACTGGGCGGCGGCAGTGCGGGCAGCAGCGCGCACGTCAGGTCGCTGGCCGCCGGGCTGGTGGCACGAGGCGTGCGGGTGACGGTGTGCGCCCCCGCCGCACTGGAGCAGGTCTACGACTTCCCGGGCGCAGGGGCGCACTTCGCGCCCCTGCCACGGCGAAGCGACCCCATGGCCGTGGGGGCGCTGCGCGCCGCGTGCGCCGGCGCGGACATCGTCCACGCGCACGGCCTGCACGCCGGCGTACGCGCGGCGCTCGCGCTCAGCGGTCAGCGCATCCCACTCGTCGTCACCTGGCACACCCGGTCCCACAGCGAAGGCGCCAGCCGACACGTGCTGCGCCTCCTGGAGCGAAGAGTCGCGCGGGCGGCGACGGTTGTCCTCGGCACGTGTTCCGAGCTGGTCGACCGGGCCCGTGAACGGGGCGCGCGGGACGCCCGCCTCGCACCGGTTGCTGCGCCGCAGAGCTGCGCGCAGCGCGGCCAGCAGGGCAAGACACGCGCCGAACTGGGCATCGTGGACCGCCCACTGCTGATGGCCGTCGGCAGCCTGGTCCCGCACCGGGGCTACGCCACCCTGCTGGATGCCGCGCGTCGATGGCGCGGGCTCGAGACGGTGCCGCTGCTGATGATCGCGGGGGAGGGGCGGGAACGGGCCGCACTCCAGCGCCGTATCGACGACGAGCATCTGCCGGTCCAGCTGCTCGGCGGGCGCGACGATGTCGCCGACCTGCTGGCTTCGGCGGACGTGGCGGTCCTTCCGAGCCGCTGGGAGGCTCGCTCCCTGCTTGCGCAGGAAGCGCTGCGGCTGGGTGTCCCGCTCGTCGCGACAGCGGTCGGCGGCGTACCGGAACTGGTCGGCGACGCGGCCGAGTTGGTCCCCTACGGGGATGCGTCCGCGCTGGCCGACGCGGTGACCCGGCTGCTGTCCGACCCGGCGCGCCGCACGGCACTGTCGGCGGCTGGCCGAGCGCAGGCGGCGACGTGGCAGACGGAGGACGAGACGATCGCGCAGGTGCTCAGCGTCTACGACGAGCTGGTCTCGGCCGGCCTCCGCTGACCGGACCGCACCGGCCCGCCCCGGGCAGGGCCGGGCCGGGAAGGTCGCGCGCTACGGCGTGTGCCGTCTCGCCCGCAGGGCCAGGCTCAGCGCCAGGACCGTCTGCGGGTCCTCCAGATCCGTGCCCAGCAACTCCGAGATGCGCGCCAGGCGGTTGTACAGCGTCTGGCGGTTCAGATGCAGTTCGCGGGCCGTCTCCGCCTTGCGGCCCGCGTGATCCAGATACGTCTCCAGGGTCGGCAGCAGCGGTGGCCGCGACGTACGGTCGTGGTCGCGCAGGGGCCCGATCGCCCGGTCCACGAAGGCCGCCAGGTCCGGGTGTTCGCGCAGGCGCCACAGCAGCAGGTCGATGTCCAGGCGACGGGCGTCGTACCAGGCCCGGTCACTCAGCCCCTGCGCCGCCGTGGCCGTCTCCGCCGCATGGCGCAGGCCCGCGCTCGCCGCCGCCCAGCCGCCCGCGACGCCGACGACCACCACCGGCGGATGCGCGCCCGCCCTCCCCCGGCCTCCGGCCGGGGGGACGCCCACCAGGCCCGCCCGCTCGACCCCGGCCCGCAACGCCGCGGCGACCCGGTCCGCCACCGCGGTGCGCTCCGATTCCGAACGCAGACCGAGCAGCAGCGGCACCCGGCCCTCGACCGGCCGCACGCCCAGCAGCACCGGAACGCCGACCGCGGACAACTCCTCCAGGACCGCCCGCGCCAACACCGCCCAGTTGCCCGTGGGCGACAGCTCGGCCGCCAGCCGCATCACCACGGGCAGCAGCGGCCCTTCGCCCGGTCTGAAGCCGAGCACCCGCGCCTGGGCGGGCGCGTCCTCCGCCGCGATGCGTCCCTCGGCGAGGTCGGTCAGGAAGTCGCCGCGTCCGCGGGCCGCGAGCTCCTCCTCCTGACGTGCCTGCATCAGTACCACGGCCAGGATGCCCGCGGCACGCTCCGCGGCCATCCGGTGCACGGGAAGCAGCGGGGACGACAAGGCCAGCAGCACCAGCCGGGCGCGTACGGCCCCGGTGCCCTGACCACCGCCCGGCACGTCCACCAGGACGGCATTCGCGGGGGGCGCGTCCTGCTGGGCCTCGCGCCCCCCGCGCAGCCCCTCCCACACCTGGAGCGGGTCGGCGACCGCAGGCTCCCCGCCGGGCGTGGCCGCTGCGTACAGCAGCTGTCCGTCGGGGGTCTCCAGAAAGACCGGGTCGCCGGTGAAGCCGGCGAGGATCTCCAGTACCTGCGGGACCCCGCCGCCGGCGAGCAGCGCCTGCGTGCACCGCCGGTGCACCTCCTCGGCCTGCTGGAGCAGCGCGTAGTGGCCGTTGACGATCTCGGTGTGGATCTCCTCCGTGACGGTCACGAAGGGCACCTCGCGGTGCAGCTGCACCAGCGGCAGCCCGGCCGCCCGCGCGGTCTCCACGATCGTCGCGGGCAGCCGCGAGAACCTCGGCCCGAGTTCCACCACCAGCGCGGCGATCCCGCGCTCGGCGAGCCGGCGTACGAAGGTGCGCTGCTCGGCCGGCCTGGTGCCGAGGCCCAGACCGGTCGTCAGCAGCAGCTCGCCGCCCTTGAGCAGCGAGGCGATGTTGGGGACCTCACCGGCGTGCACCCAGCGCACCGTACGGTCCAGCCGCTCGGCGCCGGCGAGGACCTCCGGCAGGCCGCTGCGCAACCCGGGCAGTTCCAGTGCCCGCTGCACGGTGATTCCGCCCTGTGTTTCCATTGCCAGGACGCTACCTGGGCGATTCTTCGAAGGACAACGGTCAGTCCGGCTTGATGTTGTGGTTCAGCCGGAACACGTTGTCCGGGTCGTACCGGGATTTGACCTCGGCGAGCCTGCGGTAGTTCTCCGCGCCGAAACCGGCCACGACCCGGTCCTGGCCTTCGTCGCCGATGAAGTTGAGGTACACCAGTCCGACGGACCACGGGATGACGTCCGCCCGCGCGTCGCGGACCCACTGCCTGCCGCGCTCGTCGTCGGCCGGGTTGTCCCAGATCCCGAACGGGTGGGAGACCCAGGAGGCCGTCCGCCAGGGCAGCGGGTAGGCGGAGTCGCCGCGCTCCAGTGCACCGCCCATCGGGAAGAGGATGTGCTGCGAGTTCGAGGGCACGATCATGCTGTCCGCACGCGCGCAGAAGACGTCCACGGCCTCGTCGGGCAGTCCGGTCAGATACTCCGCCGACCAGTAGTTCCGCAGCCCCGGCGGGTCGTCGATCATGCACTGCAGATCGGCGTACGGGATCTGTGTGACGACCTCCGCGTCGTGGCCGAGACCGAGCAGCGGCGCCACCGCCCTGCGCAGTTCGGGCAGCGTGCCCGTGTAGGTGACCAGTACGGCGGCCACCCGCTGTCCCACCAGGTGCTCGGGTACGAACTCCTCGGGCGGGCCGGTGAGGTAGATGAACCCTCCGCCGACCTCGTCCGGCGCGGATTCCAGTACCTCGCGGTAGACGGGGAGTACCTCGCTGCCCCGCGCGGCCGGGAACAGCAGCATGGCGATGGACATGTCAGGCAGTGGATGCAGCTTGAGTGTGATCGACGTGGCCACCCCGAAATTGCCGCCGCCGCCGTGCAGCGCCCAGAACAGCTCCGGGTTCTCGTCGTCACTGGCATGGACTTCGGCCCCCTCGGCCGTCACCAGGTCGACGGCGACGAGATTGTCGCAGGCCAGGCCGAACTTCCGCTCCAGCCAGCCCGATCCGCCGCCCAGCGTGAACCCGCCCACTCCGGTGGTGGACGCCCGGCCGCCGGTGGTCGCCAGGGCGAACGGCTGCGTGGCCCGGTCCAGATGGCTCATGGTGGCTCCGCCGCCGACACGTGCCGTGCGGGCGTCCGGGTCGACGACGACCGCGTGCATCCGGCGCAGATCGACGACGAGACCGCCGTCGGTGGTCGCGAGACCCGCGACGCTGTGTCCGCCACCGCGGACGGCCAGTTCCAGGTCGTGCTCCCGGCCGAAGCGCACGGCCGCCGACACATCGGCGGCCGAGTCGCACCGGACGATGACCGCCGGCCGCCGGTCGATCATCGCGTTGAAGATCGTGCGGGCTTCGTCGTAATCCGCGTCACCGGGGGCGATGGCTTCGCCGGCCAGGGTTTCGCGGAGCCCGTTCAGGGCCTCTTCTGTGAGGGTTCGGGGCGCCATGTTGCCCCCTTCCGGGGCGTAAGCGGGACCTTTTCATCGTAGGGTCGAGCGGTCCTGCCCCGCACCCGCGTGCACGGGCGCCCCGGCGCGGCCCTATCCGCCGTAGGCCCCCGACGCGGTCAGCCGCAGTGCCGTGTCGATCAGCGGAACGTGGCTGAAGGCCTGTGGGAAGTTCCCCACCTGCCGTTGCAGCCGCGGATCCCACTCCTCCGCCAGCAGCCCGAGATCGTTGCGCAGCGACAGCAGCTTCTCGAACAGCCGCCGCGCCTCGTCGACCCGTCCGATCATCGCCAGGTCGTCGGCCATCCAGAACGAACAGGCCAGGAAGGCGCCCTCGTCGCCGGGCAGACCGTCAACGCCCTCGTGGGCACCCTGGGTGGGGTAGCGCAGGATGAAGCCGTCCGGCGTGGACAGTTCCCGCTGGATCGCCTCGATGGTGCCGATGACGCGCTTGTCGTCCGGCGGCAGAAAGCCCATCTGCGGGATCAGCAGCAGGGATGCGTCGAGCTCCTTCGAGCCGTACGACTGGGTGAACGTGTTGCGCTCCTTGTCGTACCCCTTCTCGCACACGTCGTGGTGGATCTCGTCGCGCAGCTCGCGCCACTGCTCCAGCGGTCCTTCCGCATCGCCGGACTCGATCAGTTTGATGGTGCGGTCGACCGCAACCCAGGCCATCACCTTGGAGTGCACGAAGTGCCGGCGCGGCCCGCGGACCTCCCAGATGCCCTCGTCCGGCTGGTCCCAGTGGTCCTTCAGATAGCTGATCAGCTTCAGCTGGAGCAGCGAGGCGTAGTCGTTGCGCGACAGGCCTGTCATATGAGCCAGGTGCAGGGCCTCGGTGACCTCGCCGTACACGTCGAGCTGCAGTTGGTTGGCCGCCCCGTTGCCGACCCGTACGGGGGCGGAGTTCTCATAGCCGGGCAGCCAGTCCAACTCGGCCTCGCCCAGTTCCCGTTCGCCCGCGATGCCGTACATGATCTGCAGGTTCTCCGGGTCGCCCGCCACCGCGCGCAGCAGCCACTCGCGCCAGGCGCGGGCCTCTTCGCGGTAGCCGGTGCGCAGCAGCGACGACAGGGTGATCGCGGCGTCGCGCAGCCAGGTGTAGCGGTAGTCCCAGTTCCGTACGCCGCCGATCTCCTCGGGCAGGGACGTCGTCGGCGCGGCGACGATCCCGCCGGTCGGCGCGTAGGTCAGCGCCTTCAGCGTGATCAGCGACCGGACGACGGCCTCGCGGTAGGGCCCGTGGTACGTGCACTGGTCCACCCACTCCTGCCAGAAGCCCGCGGTGGCCTCCAGGGCGCCTTCCGGCTCCGGCACCGCCGGCGGCTCCTTGTGCGAGGGCTGCCAGCTGATGGTGAAGGCGACCCGGTCGCCGGGGGCGACGGTGAAGTCGGAGTACGTGGTGAGCTCCTCGCCGTACGTCTCCGCGTCGGTGTCCAGCCAGACCGAGTCGGGTCCGGCGACGGCGACCGTACGGGAGTCGACCTTGTGCACCCACGGCACCACGCGCCCGTAGCTGAATCGCATACGCAGCGCCGAGCGCATCGGCACGCGTCCGCTCACGCCCTCCACGATCCGGATCAGCTGCGGTGCGCCGTCACGCGGCGGCATGAAGTCCGTCACACGGACCGTGCCGCGCGGCGTGTCCCACTCGGACTCGAGGATCAGGGAGTCGCCCACGTAGCGGCGGCGGTCGGCGGTGGGCGGCTCGGCGTTCTCGCCGTACGCCGGGCCCAGCCGCCAGAAACCGTGTTCTTCGGTGCCGAGCAGCCCGGCAAAAATGGCATGCGAGTCGAAGCGGGGCAGGCACAGCCAGTCCACTGTGCCGTCCCTGCAGACCAGTGCTGCGGTCTGCATGTCTCCGATGAGTGCGTAATCCTCGATGCGCCCGGCCACGTGCATCTCCAGTCGAACGGCCACGTCCGCCCCGCGGGGCGCTTACTGCAGTCAAGGGTCGTTGACGAGCGCGTGTTCCGGGTGACGGGCGGGGATGATGCCGTTTGCCGGCCTGGCTCGGCAGCGATGTCCGAGCAGGATACGCGGCACCCTAGTGATCTGCGCGGCCGTCCTGACAACCTGGCTGCGCCGAACGGGTGAGCGGCGGGTGAGCTGCGGTGAACGGTCCGGCCGCCCACGCGAGTGTGGCCGGAAGCGGTCATGGACGGTCGCTGATACCCTGGTACCCCGTGGACCGGTGGCCGCCCTGCGAAAAACAGGGGCCCCGAAACCGCAGCTTCGGCACCCCGGAATCTCTGGGCAGATGCCTGCAAGCACCTCACTTCGCGACCACGGGAGCCCCCTCTTGGCGATGCCGCCCAAATCCATGACGACCAAGCACATCTTCGTCACCGGGGGTGTCGCCTCCTCCCTCGGCAAGGGCCTCACAGCCTCCAGCCTGGGCGCGCTGCTCAAGGCGCGGGGCCTGCGGGTCACCATGCAGAAGCTCGACCCGTACCTGAACGTGGACCCGGGCACGATGAACCCGTTCCAGCACGGTGAGGTGTTCGTCACCAACGACGGCGCCGAGACCGACCTGGACATCGGCCACTACGAGCGCTTCCTCGACGTCGACCTCGACGGCTCGGCGAACGTCACCACCGGCCAGATCTACTCCCAGGTGATCGCCAAGGAGCGGCGCGGCGAGTACCTGGGCGACACCGTGCAGGTCATCCCGCACATCACCAACGAGATCAAGCACCGCATCCGGCGCATGGCGACCGACGACGTCGATGTCGTCATCACCGAGGTCGGCGGCACGGTCGGCGACATCGAGTCGCTGCCGTTCCTGGAGACCGTCCGCCAGGTCCGCCACGAGGTCGGCCGCGACAACGTCTTCGTGGTGCACATCTCGCTGCTGCCCTACATCGGCCCGTCCGGCGAGCTGAAGACCAAGCCGACCCAGCACTCGGTCGCGGCGCTGCGCAACATCGGTATTCAGCCGGACGCCATCGTGCTGCGCGCCGACCGTGACGTGCCGACCGCGATCAAGCGCAAGATCTCGCTGATGTGCGACGTCGACGAGGCCGCCGTGGTCGCCGCCATCGACGCCAAGTCGATCTACGACATCCCGAAGGTGCTGCACACCGAGGGCCTGGACGCGTACGTCGTGCGCAAGCTGGACCTGCCGTTCCGCGACGTCGACTGGACCACCTGGGACGACCTGCTGGACCGCGTCCACAATCCCGACCACGAGGTCACGGTCGCCCTGGTCGGCAAGTACATCGACCTGCCCGACGCATACCTCTCGGTGACCGAGGCGATGCGCGCCGGCGGCTTCGCCAACAAGGCCCGCGTCAAGGTCAAATGGGTCACCTCGGACGACTGCAAGACGCAGTCGGGCGCCCAGAAGCAGCTCGGCGACGTCGACGCCATCGTCATTCCGGGCGGATTCGGCGAGCGCGGTGTCGACGGCAAGGTCGGCGCCATCCGGTACGCCCGCGAGAACAGGATCCCGCTGCTCGGCCTGTGCCTGGGCCTGCAGTGCATCGTGATCGAGGCCGCGCGCAACCTCGCCGAGATCCCGGACGCCAACTCCACCGAGTTCGACGCCGCCACCGCCCACCCGGTGATCTCCACCATGGAGGAGCAGCTGGCGTACGTCGAGGGCGCGGGCGACCTGGGCGGCACCATGCGGCTCGGCCTGTACCCGGCGAAGCTCGCCGAGGGCTCGATCGTCCGCGAGGTCTACGACGACCAGCCGTACGTCGAGGAGCGCCACCGCCACCGCTACGAGGTGAACAACGGCTACCGCGCGGAGCTGGAGAAGAAGGCGGGCATCCTCTTCTCGGGCACGTCCCCCGACAACAAGCTCGTCGAGTACGTCGAGTACCCGCGCGAGGTCCACCCCTACCTGGTCGCCACCCAGGCGCACCCGGAGCTGCGCTCCCGCCCGACCCGTCCCCACCCGCTCTTCGCCGGTCTGGTGAAGGCCGCCGTGGAGCGGCAGCAAGCTGCGGGTACGCCGGGCGAGTAAGCCTTCGGGCGATGGTGTCGATACGGTTGACCGGGGTACGGGCCTTCGCGGCCGTGCCCCGGTTTCCTGTTGTGTGTGTGGGAGGACGCTTTTAATGGCCATCAAGGACATGCCCGAAGAGTGGCCGGTCACAGCGACCGAGATCCCGTTCAGGGGCAACAAGACAAGCGTCCGCACCGACCATGTGGTCATGCCCGACGGCACGGTCGTCACGCGCGACTACCAGGTTCACCCGGGGTCGGTGGCGGTGCTCGCCCTCGATGACGCCGGCCGGGTCCTGGTGCTGCGCCAGTACCGGCACCCCGTACGGCACAAGCTGTGGGAGATTCCGGCGGGCCTGCTGGATGTGCCCGGTGAGAACCCGCTGCACGCCGCACAGCGCGAGCTGTACGAGGAGGCGCACGTCAAGGCCGAGGACTGGCGGGTGCTGACCGACATCTACACCACGCCCGGCGGTTGCGACGAGGCCGTACGGATCTTCCTGGCCCGCGATCTGTCGGAGGCGGAGGGCGAGCGGTTCGAGGTCTCCGAGGAGGAGGCCGACATGGAGCTGGCCAGGGTTCCCCTCGACGAGCTCGTACAGGGTGTGCTGGCGGGCGACCTCCACAACACCTGTCTGGTCGTCGGGGTCCTGTCGGCCACGGCCGCGCTGAACGGCGCCGGTTTCGACGCGCTGCGGCCGGCGGAAGCCCCTTGGCCCGCCCGTCCTTTCGAGGCCTGAGCCCGTCCGGGTGGCCGATGTGACGATCGGCTGATCCGATCGGGCGATAGCGCCGCCGCGCTCCGCACGGTTCGTCGCAGAGAGTGAACTACGCTCGGTACGCCCGTGCGGAGACCCGACGGGCTCGGCTCGTGCGCGGACAAACTGGAGCGTGGCCCCGTGACGGATCAGGCGCTGGACTTGGGCGGCCCCGACCGCGCGGAGGCTGCCCGGCCCTGCGCCACCCGCCCTGGATCCGCCGGCCGTTTCTTCGGCCGCCAGCGGGAGTTGAAGGCGCTGCGCGCCGACATCGAACGGGCCGGACTCAACACGCTCGCCGGACGCAAGGCCCCCCGCGCCCGTGTGCTCCTGATCGCCGGGCGCCCCGGTTCCGGACGCACCGCGCTCGCCGAGGAACTCGCGCGGCAGCTCACCGAGGACTACCCGGACGGTGTGCTGCGTGTCCGGCTGACCGAGCCCGGCGGGCGGCCGGTCCTTCCGGACGAGGCCGCCCGCGTGCTGCTCGACCGCCTCGGTATCCCGGCACCGCCCGGCGCGGCCGACGACGACCTCACCGCGATGGTCCGCGAGGCGCTCGCCGGTCGCCGGGCGGTGCTCCTGCTCGACGACGCGGCCGACTCCGAACAGGTCGACGCGCTGCTGCCCGACAATCCCGACTGTCTCGTGGTGGCGGTCTCCCGGGGCCCGCTCACCGGCATCCCCGATGTGCGGCCCTGCACGCTCGGCGGCATGGACGCCAAAGCGGCGATCGAACTTCTCACCACCTTCACCGGCTCGGTGCGTATCACCGTGGACCCCCAGGCTGCCGAAGCGATCGCCGAGGAGTGCGGCGGAGAGCCCTTCGCCCTCGCCCTGGTCGGCGGCTGGCTCGCCGCCCGGCCCAATACATCGGTCGACGACGCGGCCAAGCAACTGCGCGGACTGCCTGACGACGACGAACAGCCCATGGGTGCGCGGCCGCTGGCCCGCGCCTTCCGGCTGGTCTACGAGTCCCTGTCGCAGTCGGCCGCGCGGATCCTGCGACTGCTGACCCTCGCGCCCGCCGGGCTGGCGGACGCGCACACCGCGTCCGCACTGGCCGGCTGCTCGGTCTCGGCCGCCGGGGCGACGCTGGAGGGCTTTGCCGCACTCGGCCTCGTACGGCGGACCGGCGACGACTGCTTCGAGGTGCCCGGCGCGCTGCTGCCGTTGCTGCGCGTGCTGCTGGAGGCCGAGGACCGGCCAGCCGAGGTGCAGCTGGCGCGGGCGCGGATGCTGGAGCGCACCGTGCGGCGGCTCCAGTCGTGCCGGGCGATCACCGAACCCGAGGGGGCAGAGGCCCACAAGAAACTCTCGGGTCTGCCGCGGGCCCTGCGCTTTTCCACCCCGCAGTCCGCCGCCGAGTGGCTGGGGAGCCACCAGGGCATGCTGCTGGCCTCGGCGCGGCTCGCGGTGGAGGACGGTGAGCTGGACACCCTGGCGCGCAGACTGGTCTCCGCCCTGGTCAGGGCACTGGCCGCCCACCGGGGCGCCGAAGCCGCCGCCCCCGAGCTCTACGGCCTGCACCAGTTGGTGCTCGATGTCGCCGAGCGCCGCTCACTGCACCGTGAGCAGGCCGCCGCGCTGCTCAACCTCGCCGATCTCGACGCGCAGACCGGCCGGATCGAGGACGCACTGGCCCGCTACCGGGCCGCGCTGGACGCCGGCCGGGCCGCGAACGATCCGTACGCGATCGGCCGGGCGATGGAATCCGTAGGCGGCGCGTACCAGGAACTGGGGGACTGGCAGCGGGCAGGCGACTGGTACGGGCGGGCGCTCGCCCAGCGGCAGGCGCGGGGCGAGCGGGCCGACGAGGCACGGCTGTACGGGCGGCTCGGCACCGTGCACACCT
This sequence comes from Streptomyces sp. NPDC002889, assembly GCF_042888425.1. Lineage (NCBI taxonomy): Bacteria > Bacillati > Actinomycetota > Actinomycetes > Kitasatosporales > Streptomycetaceae > Streptomyces > Streptomyces sp. NPDC002889. The sequence goes on along the minus strand of NZ_JBIAPT010000033.1, from coordinate 67,143 downwards.
ACGCCGGCCGCTACGGCGAGGCGCTGCGCAGCTGGCGCGCGGCGGTCGCCGGCTACCGAAGGCTCGGTGATCTGCCGTCCCAGGCACGAGCGTTGAGCGAGGTCGCCCGCGTACAGGAATACGCGGGGCGGCCCGAGGAATCGCTGCACACCTGCCGGGATGCGGTGGAGTGGGCGCGGCGGGCCGGGGACGCCCGGCTGCAGGCCGCACTGCAGCTCAGGCTGGCCGACACCCTCGACCGCCTCGGCGATCCGGTGGCCGCCCGCCTGCACAGGGCCGTGGCGGAGAGACTGCTGGGAGAGGAGGCTTCTACCTACGAAATCCGCAGTCCTTCGGACCAAGATTAATGCTTTGCAAGGCTAGACAGCGAGAAGTCCTTCATTAGACTGGCTCCACCGCATCTCCTTGTGGTGTCTCCCGGTGCGCCTCGTGTATCCGGGTATGCATGGCATTGACCGTATTTTCCCCTGAGCCAAGGACCGTGATCGACGTGAAGGTCGGCATCCCCCGCGAGGTCAAGAACAACGAGTTCCGGGTGGCCATCACCCCCGCCGGTGTGCACGAGCTCGTGCGCAACGGTCACCAGGTCGTCGTCGAGCAGAACGCCGGTGTCGGATCCTCGATCACGGATGACGAGTACGTCGCCGCGGGTGCTCTGATCCTTCCCACAGCAGACGAGGTCTGGGCCACCGCTGACCTGCTGCTGAAGGTCAAGGAGCCGGTTGCCGAGGAGTACCACCGCCTCCGCAAGGACCAGACGCTCTTCACCTACCTTCACCTCGCCGCGTCCCGCGCGTGCACGGACGCCCTGCTGGAGTCCGGCACCACCGCCATCGCGTACGAGACGGTGGAGACCGCGAACCGCGCGCTGCCGCTGCTCGCCCCGATGTCCGAGGTCGCGGGCCGGCTGGCCCCGCAGGTCGGCGCCTACCACCTGATGCGCTCGGCCGGCGGCCGCGGTGTGCTGCCCGGCGGCGTCCCCGGCGCGGCGGCCGGCGAGGCCGTCGTCATCGGCGGCGGCGTCTCCGGCTGGAACGCCACGCAGATCGCCGTCGGCCTGGGCTTCCACGTCACCCTGCTCGACCGTGACATCAACAAGCTGCGCGAGGCCGACAAGGTCTTCGGCAGCAAGGTGAAGACGATCGTCTCCAACGCCTTCGAGCTGGAGAAGGCCGTCGTCGAGGCCGACCTCGTCATCGGTGCGGTTCTGATCCCCGGCGCCAAGGCGCCGAAGCTGGTCACCAACGAGCTCGTCGCCAAGATGAAGCCCGGAAGTGTACTTGTCGACATCGCAATCGACCAGGGCGGCTGCTTCGAGGACTCGCGTCCGACCACCCACGCCGAGCCGACCTTCATGGTCCACAACTCGGTCTTCTACTGCGTCGCCAACATGCCCGGCGCGGTGCCGCACACCTCCACCTACGCGCTCACCAACGCGACGCTCCCGTACATCGTGGAGCTCGCCAACCGGGGCTGGGTCGAGGCCCTGCGCCGCGACCCGGCGCTCGCCAAGGGTCTCAACACCCATGACGGCCAGGTCGTTTACGGACCGGTGGCCGAGGCCCACGGTCTGCGGAGCGTCGAACTGAGCACGCTGCTCGGCTGAGCAGTCAACGCGCGACGTCAACATCACGCGCCCGGCCGGACCTTGTCAGCGAGGTCCGGCCGTACGTGTATCCGACCGCTTTGGGCGTGTCCGCTCAACTCGCCTCGAACACAACCCTTTAACCGTTTCGCGCACCCGTGAAACGCGCGCGCGGAAGCACACTGGAACCCCTGTGCACCCTTGACAGGAGGATGTTCGATTGCCGACACATCGGGCCGGGTCCGGCGGATTGTGTTGCTGCGGACCGGTGACACGCCATAGAGTCGCCAATCGTCGGCATGGTGCCACGCTGACCTATCGATAAGTTTCCTGGTCACGTCCAAGGAGGTAAGACGACTTGTGAATGAGTCGACATTTACTCCCGGGGGTGGGCAACCAGGAACGCTCCCCCTGCGCCCGGAGGGCGCGGGGGCACCCCCAGTGCGCCCGGAGGGCGCGGTGGTACCCCCGACGACGGGCCAGGGTCCGTCGTCCGGGTTCGAGGCTGTCGGCTCCGTCGCTGTCCGCACGTTCGCGACGCACCAGCACACGACGCACATGACGACACCCCACACGATGAAGATGATGGACGGCCAACACGTGAACGCCATGGCCGGCAACGAGAGTGGCCGAGAGTCCACCCACTTCGCCGCCTACGAGGAAGTCCCCGAGGGGCACTTCTACGACCCCGATGCCGAGTACGAGCCCGATCCCGAATACGCGGCCACCCTCGCCCCCGACGCTGCCCGTCAGCGCCGCGAGCGCATCGGCCCCACCGGGCGTCCCCTGCCGTACTTCCCGATCCCGGGACCGCTGACCGACCACGGCCCCGCGAAGATCATCGCGATGTGCAACCAGAAGGGCGGCGTGGGCAAGACGACGTCGACCATCAACCTGGGTGCGGCACTCGCGGAGTACGGACGGCGCGTGCTGCTCGTCGACTTCGACCCTCAGGGAGCCCTGTCGGTCGGCCTCGGCGTCAATCCGATGGAGCTCGATCTCACCGTCTACAACCTGCTCATGGAGCGGGGCATGTCGGCGGACGAGGTGCTGCTGAAGACCGCCGTGCCCAACATGGACCTGCTGCCGAGCAACATCGATCTCTCGGCCGCGGAAGTACAGTTGGTGAGCGAGGTCGCGCGCGAGTCCACGCTGCAGCGTGCGCTGAAGCCGCTTCTGTCGGAGTACGACTACATCGTGATCGACTGTCAGCCCTCGCTCGGCCTGCTGACCGTGAACGCCCTGACGGCCGCTCACAAGGTCATCGTGCCGCTGGAATGCGAGTTCTTCGCGCTGCGCGGTGTGGCGCTGCTGACCGAGACGATCGAGAAGGTCCAGGAGCGCCTCAACCCCGACCTGGAGCTCGACGGCATCCTCGCCACGATGTACGACTCCCGTACGGTGCACAGCCGCGAGGTGCTGGCCCGGGTGGTCGAGGCCTTCGACGACCACGTCTACCACACGGTCATCGGGCGCACCGTGCGCTTCCCGGAGACCACGGTCGCCGGTGAGCCCATCACCACCTACGCGTCCAACTCCGTCGGCGCCGCCGCGTACCGTCAGCTCGCCAGGGAGGTGCTCGCCCGGTGTCACGCCGAGTGAGTCTGCCCGGGGCCGACGAGCTGTTCCGTACGACCGGGGGCATGGCGCTGTCGTCAACGCCGCGCCGGCAGACGAACGGCGAGCCTCGGGTGCCGGCACCGGCCGGGGAGAGCGACTCCGTTGCGGAGGGCGCGACCGGCTCACAGGAGCACTCGGCCGCGGAGGCGGATGCTCCCGGGGAGGAACGCAGCCGGGGCGCGGAGGCGGCGCAACAGGCCGCGGCCGCCGCGTCTTCCGCAGCGCCGCAGAAGGTGCGCCGGGCGCCGGAGGCCGAGACGCAGGCCGCCGCGGCTGCCCAGCCCCGGCGCCGCGGGCGTGGGGCGAACCGCCGCCCCAGTGGGCGCGAACGGCACGACGAGAAGATCACGGTCTATGTCTCCGCCGAGGAACTGATGGACCTCGAGCACGCGCGACTGGTGCTGCGCGGCGAGCACGGCCTGGCCGTCGACCGCGGGCGTATCGTCCGCGAGGCGGTCGCGGTGGTGCTGGCGGACCTGGAACAGCGGGGCGACGCGAGCATCCTCGTGCGACGCCTGCGCGGGCGCTGACGGGGTAGCCTGCGCGCGACGCTCCTTCCGCCCCCTGGACCACGATGCCCCCGACCGACGACGCCCCTGCCCGCCCCACCCGCCGCCACCTGGGCCGCGGTCCCGGCACGGGCTCGCTGCGCGATGTGTCGCCGGATCCTGCCTCGCCCCGTACGCAGGACGAGTCCTCCGCCCGCCCCGACACCGAGGTGGTTGCCCCTGCGGGGCGGGCCGCGACGGCTGTGGCGGTGGATCGGGCCGACGCTGCCGGCTTGCCCGCGGCGGCCGACCGTGCCTCCGACACTGCCGTGGCCGCGCGCCGGCACCCGGGCGGCTCCGCCGAGCCGTCCCCGGGCGTCGGGGAAGAGGCGGGGCAGCAGGCCCCCCGGCCCGGCGACGACGGGCGGTTCACCGTACGGCTCGCCAATTTCGAAGGGCCCTTCGACCTTCTCCTGCAGCTGATCTCCAAGCACAAGCTCGATGTGACCGAGGTCGCCCTCTCCAAGGTCACCGACGAGTTCATGGCCCATATCCGGGCCATGGGGCCCGACTGGGATCTCGACCAGACCACCGAGTTCCTCGTCGTCGCGGCGACACTGCTCGATCTCAAGGCCGCCCGGCTGCTGCCCTCCGCCGAGGTGGAGGACGAAGCCGACCTGGCGCTGCTGGAGGCACGGGACCTCCTCTTCGCGCGGCTGTTGCAGTACCGCGCGTACAAGCAGATCGCCGAGATCTTCAGCGCACGGCTGGAGACCGAGGCCCGGCGGTACCCCCGTACCGTGGGGCTCGAACCCCATCACGCCGAACTGCTGCCCGACGTCGTCATCAGCATCGGCGCCGAGGGGTTCGCCAGGCTCGCCGTCAAGGCCATGCAGCCGAGGCCCAAGCCGCAGGTGTACGTGGATCACATCCACGCGCCCCTCGTCAGTGTCCGGGAGCAGGCGGAGATCGTCGTGGGGCTGCTGCGGGAGCGGGGGCGGGCCACGTTCGGTGAGCTGACCGCGGGCGTCGGCGACACCCTCACCGTGGTCGCCCGGTTCCTCGCCCTGCTCGAGCTGTACCGCGACAAGGCCGTCGCACTCGAGCAGGAGGACGCATTGGGCGAGCTCCTGGTCAAGTGGACCGGCGGCGACACCATGGCCACTGTCACCGATGAGTTCGATCGAGCCCCCGAGGCTCCCGAGGCTGAGGAGGAGAAGGCGTGAGCGAGCTCAAGCCCGCACTCGAAGCTGTCCTCATGGTCGTCGACGAGCCCGCGACCGAGGAGCATCTCGCCAAGGTGCTCGAGCAGCCGCGCCGGGCCGTCGCCGACGCGCTGCGGGAGCTGGCGGACGAGTACACCGTCCAGCGCCGCGGCTTCGAGCTGCGGCTCGTCGCGGGCGGCTGGCGTTTCTACAGCCGCGCCGAGCACGCGGACGCCGTCGAGCGCTTCGTCCTGGACGGACAGCACGCACGCCTGACACAGGCTGCGCTGGAGACGCTCGCGGTCGTCGCGTACCGCCAGCCGGTCAGCCGTTCCCGGGTCTCCGCGGTGCGCGGAGTGAACTGTGACGGGGTCATGCGCACCCTGCTCCAGCGGGGTCTGGTGGAGGAGGCGGGCGCGGAACCCGAAACAGGTGCGATCCTGTACAGGACGACGAACTACTTTCTGGAGCGGATGGGCCTGCGCGGCCTGGACGAGCTTCCGGAGCTGGCGCCCTTCCTTCCGGAGGCGGAGGCGATCGAGGCCGAGACGCAGGAAGGCGTTCCGTCGTTCGATCCGGACGCTCCGGACACCGGCGATTCAGACGACGCAGACGACAAGACGACGGAATTTTGATGCGAAGCAGCGGCAGGAACAGCGGCGGGACCAGCGGCGGAAACCGTGGCGGAAGCAGCGGCGGAAACCGTGGCGGGAGCAGCGGCGGACGCGGCGGCTACCGAGGTGCGGACGGAGGCCCCTCCCGGCCGAAGGCCGGGGGAGACCGCGACGACAAGCAGAAGCGCGCGGGCAAGCCGCGTCCCGAGGAGCGCCGCTACGACGTGGGCGGTTCCTCCGAGGGGCCCAAGAAGGGGCGCGGCAGCACCGCCCGCGGCGGGGCCAAGGGCGGGCCCAAGCAGTCCCCCCAGCGGGGCGGCGGCCGCACGGCTCCGGCGCGTTCGCGTGAGTACGACGCTCGTTCGGAGGAGCGCAACCGCGAGCGCTACGCGAACAAGCCACAGGTCACGACGCCCAAGACGTTCCCCGGTGCCGAGCAGGAGGGGGAGCGGCTGCAGAAGGTGCTCGCCCGCGCAGGCATGGGCTCGCGGCGTTCCTGCGAGGAGCTGATCGACGCCGGGCGGGTCGAGGTCAACGGCCAGATCGTCATCGAGCAGGGTCTGCGCGTCGACCCCGAGAAGGACGAGATCAAGGTCGACGGCCTGACCGTCGCCACCCAGTCGCACCTCTTCTTCGCGCTGAACAAGCCCGCGGGGGTCGTCTCCACCATGGAGGACCCGGACGGTCGCCAGTGCCTGGGCGACTACGTCACCAACCGTGAGACCCGTCTCTTCCACGTCGGCCGGCTCGACACGGAGACCGAGGGCATCATCCTGCTCACCAACCACGGCGAGCTGGCCCATCGCCTCACCCATCCCAAGTACGGCGTCAAGAAGACCTACCTCGCCGCCATCACCGGCCCGCTGCCCCGCGAGGTGGGCAAGCGCCTCAAGGACGGCATCCAGCTCGAGGACGGGTACGCCCGCGCCGACCACTTCCGGGTCGTCGAGCAGATCGGCAAGAACTACCTCGTCGAGGTCGTCCTGCACGAGGGCCGCAAGCACATCGTCCGCCGCATGCTCGCCGAGGCCGGCTTCCCGGTCGACAAGCTCGTACGGACCGCCTTCGGCCCGATCGCGCTGGGCGACCAGAAGTCCGGCTGGTTGCGGCGCCTGACCAACACCGAGGTCGGCATGCTGATGAAGGAAGTCGGCCTGTAGCCGCACGCATCCGCCGAGAAGAGCCCGCGACCGTTTCGGTCGCGGGCTCTTCTGTCTTGTGGGCGAGGGCAGTTGCCCTTTATAGTCAACCTGACTATTAAGGAGTCGGTGTGAGTCTCGCGGATATTCTCGAACCCCTGCAGCGGCCGCTGTTCACCGTGCTGGACACCCCGGTGAGCTGGACCGAGTTCCTCGGTTTCGGCAGCGGCGCACTGTGCGTGTGGCTCGTTGCCCGCCAGCACATCGCCAACTGGCCCATCGGCATCGCCAACAACGTTCTCTTCATCCTGCTGTTCGCCCAGGCGGGCCTGTACGCCGACGCCGGCCTGCAGGTCGTCTTCATCACCCTCGCCGGGTACGGCTGGTGGACCTGGACCCACGGGGGTGGACCAGGTTCCGGCGCCCTCCCGGTGCGGCGCACCACCCGCACCGAGTGGACGTGGCTGATCGCGGCGGGGGCGGTGGGGACATTCGGCCTCACCCTCCTGCTGGAGCGCGCCACCGACTCGACCGTCCCCTTCTGGGACGCGCTGACCACCGCCCTGTCCCTGATGGCGACCTACGGGCAGTGCCGCAAGCGTCTCGAGTCGTGGTGGCTGTGGATCGCCGCCGATGTGGTCTATGTCCCGCTGTACCTGTACAAGGAGCTCTATCTCACCTCCCTGCTGTACGTCGGCTTCATGACGCTGTGCGTCATCGGCCTGCGCAGCTGGTCGCGCGACCTCGCCGTACGCCGGCCGCACACCGTGGAGGTGAGCGCATGAGGCGCTACGGACACGGCCTGGTGCTCGGGAAGTTCTATCCGCCGCACGCCGGCCACCACCATCTCGTACGCACCGCCGCCGACCGTTGCGAGCGGCTCACCGTGCTCGTGTGCGCCGCGTCCGTGGAGTCGGTCCCGCTCGCGGACCGTGTGGCCTGGATGCGGGAGGTACACCCGGACGTGCGGGTCGTCGGGGCCGTGGACGACATCCCGGTGGACCTGAACGACCCCGCTGTCTGGGACGCCCACATGACGATCTTCCAGGAGGCGGTGCCACAGGGCGTGGACGCGGTCTTCACCTCCGAGCCCTACGGGGACGAGCTCGCCCGGCGCTTCGGCGCCGACCATGTCCGTGTCGACCAGGACCGCACGCTCTTCCCGGTCTCGGGGACCGCCGTCCGCAAGGACCCTGTGGGCTGCTGGGACTTCCTGGAGAGCCCGGTGCGGGCGTGGCTCACCCGTCGTGTCGTCGTGCTCGGTGCCGAGTCCACCGGCACCACGACCATGGCGCGCGCACTCGCCGCGCACTACCGGCGGCGCGGCGGAGTGTGGTCCGGGACCCGGTGGGTGCCCGAATACGGGCGCGACCACAGCGAGGAGAAGCTGGCCGCACTGCGCGAGCTGTGGCCCGAAGCCCAGTGGGAGGACGTGGAGTTCACCTCGGAGGAGTTTCCGGTGATCGCCGAGCGGCAGAACCGCCGTGAGAACCGGATGGCCCGCATCGGATCGCCCGTTCTGTTCTGCGACACCGACTCCTTCGCGACAACGGTGTGGCACGAGCGGTACGTCGGCGGCCCCAATGCCCTGGTCGAGGAGATCGCCGACCGGGTCACCCACCACCTGTGGCTGCTCACCGACCACGACGGCGTCCCCTTCGAGGACGACGGGCTGCGCGACGGCGAGGAACTGCGCCCCTGGATGACCCAGCGGTTCCGCGACGAGCTGACCCGCACCGGCCGAAGCGTCGTCGAACTGACCGGACCGCACGAGCAGCGTCTTGCCACCGCCGTCGCGGCCGTGGACGCCCTGCTCGCCGAGGGCTGGGACCTCGCCGATCCTCTTCCGGAGAGCCGATGATGCGGGGCTACGACCCGGGCGCCTTCCCGCCCTTCGCCGTCACCGTCGACCTCGCCGTCTTCACGGTCAGGCAAGGACGGCTGCAGGTACTGCTCGTCGAGCGAGGCCAGGAGCCGTACCGGGGCTCGTGGGCGCTGCCCGGCGGCTTCGTCCGGCCCTCCGAGTCGGCGGAGCTCGCCGCGCGCCGCGAACTTGCCGAGGAGACCGGCCTGTCGCAGGAGACCGCGGCCGGCCTCCATCTGGAACAGCTGCGCACATACAGCGAACCGGACCGCGACCCGAGGATGCGGGTCGTCTCCGTCGCCTACACGGCGCTGCTGCCGGATCTGCCGGAACCGCGCGGCGGCGGCGACGCGGCGCGCGCCCAATGGGCGCCCTTCGGGACGTACGGGCCCCTCGCCTTCGACCACAACCAGATCCTCGCCGACGCCCACGACCGCATCGGCGCCAAACTCGAGTACACCTGTCTCGCCACCGCCTTCTGCCCGCCCGAGTTCACCCTCGGCGAGCTGCGTCAGGTGTACGAGACGGTCTGGGGCGTGGAACTCGACCGCCCCAACTTCCGGCGCAAGGTCCTCACCACGCCCGGCTTCGTCCAGGTCGTGGAGGGACCGCCGCGCCTCACCGGCGGGCGGGGGAAACCGGCCGCTCTGTACCGGGCGGGTGAAGCGTGCGCGCTCCACCCGCCGCTCCTGCGACCGGAAGGACGACACCCATGACGACCCTGAGGACCCACAGGACCATCACCAAGCAGGCCGCGACGGGCTCGCTGACCGGACTCGCCCTCGGGGACGCGCTGGGCTTCCCCACCGAGTTCAACGATGTGCCCTCCATCCTCGCGAAGTGCGGGCCATGGCGGCAGATGGAGCTGCCCACGCCCGCGTTCGTCACCGACGACACCCAGATGACGCTCGCCCTCGGCCGGGCCATACGGACTGCGATGGACCGCGGGCTTCTGGTCGGCTCCCGGCTGCTGCGGCCGCTGCGCGAGGAGTTCACGTCCTGGTACCACTCCCCGGACAACAACCGCGCCCCCGGCCGCACCTGCCTGGCCGCCTGCGAGCTGCTGGACAACGAACGCCTGCCCTGGACCCAGGCCAGCCAGATCGGCTCCAAGGGCTGCGGCGCCAACATGCGCGTCGCGCCGGTCGGACTCGTACCGGGGCTGAGCGAAGAACAGCGGGCGGGCGCGGCGCAGTTGCAGTCCGCCCTCACCCACGGCCATCCGACCGCCCTGGCGGCGAGCGACCTCACGGCGCGTGCGGTGTACCTGCTGGCGCAGGGGGCCGAGCCGATGGGACTGGTGGGCCGGCTGCGCTCGTACGCCTACGACAACCGCGCCCGTTACCACCACAACTGGCTCGGCAACCTGTGGACCTACTCCCATGACCCGTCGCCCGAGGCATTCATCGCACGCGGCTGGGACGAGTGCCTGCGGATGCTGGAGCGGCTCGCCGCGGCCCTGCGCTCGCCCGAGCCGGAGCTGGACCCGTGCCTGGCCACCGGGGACGGCTGGATCGCCGAGGAGGCTCTCGCCACGGGTCTGCTGTGCTTCCTGATGTTCCCCGAGGAGCCGGTGGCGGCCCTGCGCCGGGCGGCCTGCACCAAGGGCGACTCCGACTCGATCGCCTGCCTCGCGGGCGCGTTCGCGGGGGCACACCTGGGGGCGGGGGCGTGGCCCAAGGAGTGGGCGGAGCGGATCGAGTACCGCAGCGATCTTCTGTCGCTGGGCGCCCTCTGGGACTCTTGATCCATGACTGATCCACTGGACATGGACCTGGGCCCCGTCGTCGCCGGGCAGCCCGATCCTCCCCCTACGTCCTGGGGGGCATGGGGGGACCCCCAGCTGTTCGTCACCGTGTCCGGGGCACATCTGTACGGATTCCCGTCCCGGGACTCGGATGTGGACCTGCGGGGCGTCCATCTGCTGTCCGTCGAGGCACTGTTGGGCCTGAGCGAGCCGGACGAGACCCGGACGCGGATGTGGGACCGGGACGGTGTCGAGATGGACCTCGTCACGCATGACCTGCGCAAGTTCGTACGCCTGATGCTTCGGCGCAACGGCTACGTCCTGGAGCAGCTCCTGTCGCCGCTGGTGGTGCACACGACGGACGCGCACGCCGAGCTCGTGGCGCTCGCACCGTCCGTGGTGACCAGCCACCACGCCCACCACTACCGCGGGTTCGCGAACACGCAGTGGAGGCTGTTCGAGAAGACCGGCGAGCTCAAACCGCTGCTGTACACCTTCCGGGCGCTGCTCACCGGCATCCATCTGATGCGGGCGGGCGAGGTGCAGGCGCATCTGCCGACGCTGCTCGGGCAGGTGGACGCCCCGAAGTACCTGTCCGACCTGATCGTGCACAAGGCGGAGGCCGAGCACGGCCCGGCCGGAGTGGACCCGGAGCGGATACGCCCGGACGTCGACAAGCTGTACGCCGTCCTGGACGACGCACGCACGACGGCCCCGCTGCCGGCCGAGCCCGCTCCCGGGGCGTACGAGGAGCTGAACCGCTTCGTGGTCCGGGCGCGCCTCGGGTGAGGGACGCGGGGAGCATCTGCCGGGCGGCTTCAGTCGGGCCGAACGCCGTCCCACCGCGCCGACGCCCGCCGCGTGCGCACGAGGAAGTCCTCCACCCGTGCCCGGTCCGGTTCGGCCGGAAGCGGGGAGCGGTGTGCCGCGGCATCGGCCTCCTCGGCGAGGCGGGTCATCCACGACTCGACCCGCGGCCACGCCACCTCACCCCGTTTGACCTCGAGAAGCCGCTCCCGGTCCGCGCCGACGTCGATCACCAGCTCGCCGGTGCGCAGCAGATCGCGGCAACTGCCCAGCAGCCGCAGCAGATGCATCGCATGCTTCCAGCGCGGCGCGCCATGCCGGCGCACGTCCGCCTCCAGCTTCCTGCGCCGGCCCTCGGCATAGCGCGTGAACGTCCGGTGCGCCTGGCGCGAGAGGAACGCGCCGCGCAGCGAGAGCAGCTCCTGGCCGGTGTCGTCGATGCGCTCGACGAAGGGGGAGTACAGGCACTCCAGGACGCTCGGGTTGGCGCGCAGCGCGAGTTCGAGAAAGCGCTCCAGTTCCCAGGAGAACTGCTCCTGTGCCGGGCCCTCGACATGTGTGGGAGGCTTGTCGAGGCGCCAGTACAGCGCGGTGGGCACCAGGAACACCCCGCGCCGGTCGGTGTCGCTCCCCTCGGTGGCGAGCCCGAACGCACGCGACCCCATGACGCAGGAATAGATCGTTCGCTCTCGCACCAGGTCGGCATGTGCTTCGGGGGTCATGCGCGAGAGCGTACGGGAGGGGTTCGGGGCTCCCGCGGCTACGTCAGGCTGATCGTCTCCCCGGACACGCTGATCTGCTTCGACGGCAGCGGCTTCGTGGCCGGACCCCTGACGACCGAGCCATCGGTGATGCGGAACTCGCTGTCGTGACAGGGACAGTCGATGGTCCCGTCGGCGATCGTCTTGACCAGGCAGCCCTGGTGGGTGCAGACCGCGGAGAAGGCCTTGAAGTCACCGGCCTTCGGCTGGGTCACCACCACCTTCCGCTCCTTGAAGACCTTGCCGCCGCCCACCGGGATCTCCGACGTCCGGGCGAGCTCCTCACCGGCCGGTCGCGGTGACCCGGCCGCCTCGTCGGACTCGGCGGCCGCGGGGGCGCTCGTCTCCGGTTGCGTCGTGGTGGCGCTGTCACCGCCCCCGCCCCCGCATCCCGCCACCAGCGCGGCGGCGCCCGCCGCGCCCCCCGCCAGGACCGTCCTCCGGCGCGTGTCCATGACAGTCTCCTCAGTTCGTGGCCCCGACCCGCTCGGGGGCACGAGCATCCTGGCTTCGAATGCGCCGCAGGTGAAGCAACCGGGCAGGGCGTGCCCCCAATGCGGGAGAGTTGTCCGTCCGTCGGCCCAGTGTGCTCCTGACTCCTGTCGGCACCAGGGTCAGATCCATGGGGTGAGCTCCCGCGCACGACCGTCCGCGTCACGGCGCACCGCAAGCACCGCGCCGACGGCGTCGCGCTCGATCGGTCCGTACACATGCGGGAAGAGCATGTCCGTGGATCCCTCCCAGCAGACCTCGGCGCCGAGTGCGGACTCGTCGATCTGCAGGACCAGCAGTTCGGGCACATCGCGAAGAGGGCCGTCCGCGATCGCGAGCGCTGCGTGCCGGTCGGCCGAACAGTGCACAAAGCCTTCGACGGCGAGCGAGGCGGGGGCGTACGGGCGCTCGACCTCGGCGGTCCACTCGTCGACGGACACGACGTGAAAGATCATGCGGCAGTTGTAGCGCAGGCGGCGGGGGAGCGGCCTGCCGAGTGGCACTGCGAGGGTGAACGGGTGACATTGACCGTGCTCGCCCGCCTCTGCGCCGGCACCCCGGCCGAAGACCTCATCAGGCATCAGCGCCTTTTGACCGGCCCGTCTCGGGGAGCGGTCACGGCGGCCGCGGGCCCGCGTCCTGACTACGCTGAACGGAGCACTCGCACAGGTGAAGGAGCACGACGTGGCGGTACGAGCGGTCCGAGGAGCCGTCCAGTTGGAACGGGACGAGGCCCGGCACATGGACGAGCAGGTCAGCGAGCTGCTCACCGCCATCCTGGAGCGCAACGGACTCGCCGCCGACGATCTGATCAGCATCTGGTTCACGGCCACGCCCGATCTGCACAGCGACTTCCCCGCAGCCGCTGCGCGAGGGCTCGGCATCATCGACGTACCGCTGATCTGCGCGCAGGAGCTCGACATCGCCGGCGCCATGCCGAGGGTCGTACGGGTACTCGCGCACTGCGAGTCCGACCTGCCCAAGTCGCGCATCGCGCACGTCTACCTCGGCGCCGCCGCCGCACTCCGCAAGGACATCGCCCAGTGAGAACCGCCGTTGTGATCGGGACCGGACTGATCGGCACGTCCGCCGCGCTCGCCCTCGCGGGACGCGGCGTCGCCGTGCATCTCGTCGACCACGACCCGGCCAGGGCCCGTACCGCGGCCGCGCTCGGCGCGGGCACCGACGAGCCGCCCGAGGGCCGCGTCGACCTCGCGGTCGTCGCCGTACCGCCCGCACATGTCGCCACCACGCTCACCGAGGCGATGAACGCCGGTGTCGCCCGCGGCTATCTCGACGTGGCCAGTGTCAAGGGCGGACCGCGCCGTGAGCTGGAGGCGCTCGGCGCGGACCTGACCGGCTACATCGGCACGCACCCCATGGCGGGCAAGGAGCAGTCCGGCCCGCTCGCCGCCACCGCCGACCTCTTCGAAGGCCGCCCCTGGGTGCTCACGCCGACCCGCGACACCGACACCGAGGTGCTCAACCTGGCCCTCGAGCTGGTCGCCCTGTGCCGGGCTGTCCCCGTCGTCATGGACGCCGACGCGCACGACCGGGCGGTCGCACTCGTCTCCCACACCCCGCAGCTGATCTCCTCGATGGTCGCGGCGCGCCTGGAGGAGGCGGACGACACCGCGGTGCGGCTCTGCGGGCAGGGCATCCGGGATGTGACACGCATCGCGGCGTCCGACCCCCGGATGTGGCTCGAGATCCTCTCCGCCAACCCCGGACCGGTGGCCGATGTGCTCGCCGGGGTGGCCGCGGACCTGGACGAGACGGTGCAGGCGCTGCGCGCCCTGCAGTCCGGCGACGAGTCCAAGCGCCGCGGCGGCGCCGACGGCATCGAGGACGTGCTGCGCCGCGGCAACGCCGGCCGCGAGCGCGTCCCGGGCAAGCATGGCGCCGCCCCGGCGACGTACGACGTCGTGGCGGTGCTCATCAGCGACCAGCCCGGCGAACTGGCCCGGATCTTCGCCGACGCCGGCCGGGCGGGCGTGAATGTCGAGGACGTACGCATCGAGCACGCGACGGGCCAGCAGGCCGGCCTGGTGCAACTGATGGTGGAACCGGCGGCGGCACCAGTGCTGTCCGCGGCGCTGCGGGAGCGGGGCTGGGCGCTGCGGCAGTAGCCGGCGGACGGGGTGCGGGCCGGGGGCCCTGCACCGCGTCCGGGACTGCCGTGGCAACGCGAGGAGGGGCCCGCCCCGGAGGGTCCGGCTGCTCGCATCCCACAGGGGTGCACAGGTGGTGTCCGGCACTCGGTAACCTTGTTCGGGGCACCCCGGCATTTCCGCCTGCCCTCTCCCACGAACCAGGAAGGTGTCCGACACCGTGGAATCCGTGATCGTCGCCATTGATGGACCCTCCGGCACGGGCAAGTCGAGCACCTCCAAGGCCGTCGCCACGCAGCTGGGGCTGAGCTACCTCGACACCGGCGCCCAGTACCGGGCGATCACCTGGTGGATGATCACCAACGGCATCGATCTGCAGGACCCCGCCGCGATCGCGACCGCCGCCGAGAAGCCCTCCATCGTCTCCGGGACCGACGCCACCGCCCCGACGATCACCGTCGACGGTCTCGACGCGTCCGGTCCGATCCGTACCCAGGAGGTCACCTCCCAGGTCAGTGCGGTCAGCGCCGTGCCCGAGGTGCGCACCCGGATCACCGAGCTGCAGCGTTCCATCGCCGCGGCCGCCGAGAAGGGCATAGTCGTCGAGGGCCGCGACATCGGGACCACGGTGCTCCCGGACGCCGATCTGAAGATCTTTCTGACCGCCTCGCCCGAGGCCCGTGCGGCCCGTCGCAGCGGTGAGCTGAAGGGCTCGGACGTCGCCGCCACCAGGGAAGCGCTCATCAAGCGGGACGCGGCCGACTCCAGCCGTAAGGCCTCCCCGCTCGCCAAGGCGGACGACGCGGTCGAGGTCGACACCACCGACCTCACCCTCCAGCAGGTCATCGAGTGTGTCGTGACGCTGGTCGAGGAGAAGCGGGCGGGCAAGTGACCGTTGCCTCTCCCAAGGGCGCGGCCGTCGGCCGCGGCATCGGCGTAGGGCTGATGTACGGGCTGTGGAGACCCCGCGTCCTCGGCGCATGGCGGGTGCCCGCGGCCGGCCCGGTGATCCTCGCGGTGAACCACGCACACAACCTCGACGGGCCGATGCTCATGGGCACCGCCCCCCGTCCCGTGCACTTTTTGATCAAGAAGGAGGCGTTCGTCGGCCCCCTCGACCCGTTCCTGACGGCGATCGGTCAGCTGAAGGTGGACCGCGACGCCGCCGACCGCACCGCCATCACCAATGCGCTCGGCGTGCTGGAGAAGGGCGGGGTCCTCGGGATCTTCCCCGAGGGCACCAGGGGCGAGGGCGACTTCGCCTCGCTCCGCTCCGGGCTCGCGTACTTCGCCGTACGCAGCGGGGCGCCGATCGTCCCGGTGGCGGTGCTGGGAAGCACCGAGCGCCGCGGACGGTTGATACATGCGCTGCCGCCGCTGCGCAGCCGCGTCGACGTCGTCTTCGGCGACGCCTTCGAGGCGGGTGACGGCAGCGGACGGCGCACCCGCAAGGCGCTCGACGACGCCACCGTGCGCATCCAGGAACGGCTGGCAGCCCACCTGGAAAACGCCAAGCGCCTCACCGGGCGCTAGGCGAGACTGAACGTGAGTAGTGGGCCGCGGCTGCGGTCCATCGATGATGCAACGTAACGAGGTAAGCACTTCATGAACGACCAGATCCACTCCGGCGACGAGCACGGGGAGCTTGGCGACGCCGAGTACGCGGAGTTCATGGAGCTCGCCGCGGAAGAGGGCTTCGACGCCGACGCGGTGGAGGAGGCCATCGGCGAGGCCGGTCATGGCCCGCTGCCCGTCCTGGCCGTCGTCGGCCGCCCCAATGTCGGCAAGTCGACCTTGGTGAACCGCATCATCGGCCGCCGCGAGGCCGTCGTCGAGGACAAGCCGGGCGTCACCCGCGACCGCGTCACCTACGAGGCCGAGTGGGCGGGCCGCCGCTTCAAGCTCGTCGACACCGGTGGCTGGGAGCAGGACGTGCTCGGCATCGACGCCTCGGTCGCCGCGCAGGCCGAGTACGCGATCGAGGCCGCCGACGCGGTCGTCTTCGTCGTCGACTCCACCGTCGGCGCGACCGACACCGACGAGGCCGTCGTCAAGCTGCTGCGCCGGGCCGGCAAGCCCGTCGTGCTGTGCGCCAACAAGGTCGACGGACCCAGCGGCGAGGCGGACGCGACCGCCCTGTGGTCGCTGGGCCTCGGCGAGCCGCACCCGGTCTCCTCACTGCACGGCCGCGGTACGGGCGACATGCTCGACGCCGTCCTGGAGGCCCTGCCCGACGCCCCGGCCCAGACCTTCGGCACCGCGGTCGGCGGCCCGCGCCGCATCGCCCTGATCGGCCGCCCGAACGTCGGCAAGTCCTCGCTGCTCAACAAGGTGGCGAACGAGGAGCGCGTCGTCGTCAACGAGCTGGCCGGCACCACCCGCGACCCGGTCGACGAGCTGATCGAACTCGGCGGCGTCACCTGGAAGTTCGTGGACACGGCAGGTATCCGCCGCCGGGTCCATCTGCAGGAGGGCGCGGACTACTACGCTTCGCTGCGCACCGCAGCCGCCGTCGAGAAGGCGGAGGTCGCGGTCGTCCTCATCGACGCGAGCGAGTCCATCAGCGTCCAGGACCAGCGGATCATCACCATGGCTGTCGAGGCCGGACGTGCCATGGTCGTCGCCTACAACAAGTGGGACACGCTCGACGAGGAGCGCCGCTACTACCTGGAGCGGGAGATCGAGACCGAGCTCGCCCAGGTCGCCTGGGCGCCGCGGGTCAATGTCTCCGCCACCACCGGCCGCCACATGGAGAAGCTCGTTCCGGCGATCGAGACCGCGCTGGCGGGCTGGGAGACCCGCGTCCCGACCGGCCGGCTCAACGCCTTCCTGGGCGAGATCGTTGCCTCCCACCCGCACCCGATCCGCGGCGGCAAGCAGCCCCGCATCCTCTTCGGTACGCAAGCAGGCACCAAGCCGCCGCGGTTCGTGCTCTTCGCCTCGGGCTTCCTGGAGCACGGCTACCGGCGATTCGTCGAGCGCCGGCTGCGCGAGGAGTTCGGCTTCGCGGGCACGCCGATCCACATCTCGGTGCGCGTGCGCGAGAAGCGCGGCCGCAAGAAGTGACCACCCCCGCACGGCAGCTGCCCCCGTACCGGTCCACTCGGTACGGGGGCAGCTTGCTGTGTACGGGCCCGGGGGCGGTCACAGCTCCCTGCGGGGCGCCGGGGGCAGTGCCGCGGGCTGGTGCGGGCTGTGCGGCCGACCGGCCTGGTAGGGGACCCAGTTGCCCTGGGTCGAATGACCCGTATGGCTGCCGTGGCCGAACGATCCGACCCGGCTGCCGTGCGGCCCCGCCCCGAAGGCCTTGAAGCCGAGATGCTCTTCGCCGCTGCGGTCGCCCGGCAGCGCCCTGAACGCCCTGCGGTACTCGGAGTACAACGCGTCGTAGATCGGCGTGGCCGACTGGCCTGCCGACCCGTCGCGCGCGGGGCGCATCGAGGGGATCTGGCTCTGGTACGGCTGGCGGGAGGGGTCGTATGAGTGCACGTACCTGCAACGACCCCGCGGCCCGGCGGATGCGGGCTCGGCCGAGCTCATTTCCCGCGGGTAAGGCACCGCGGCCGGGGGACACGCGAGAACGCACGCCGGGGTGCGGCGGCACACCCCCGGCGTACGTCGTGCTCAGCACGCCGGTCGGCAGACGTGCGTCGAAGCGGCGTCCTGCATGCGCGGCGAGCGCGGTGCCGGAGCCTAGAGTGCCCGGCGCGGGCAGCCGACTCGGACGCCCGGTCGGGTGCCCGGCCCGGCTGCCCGGCTCAGGTGCCCGCAAGCGGCATCGCGGCGGCCACCAGCCGGCCATTGGCCGCCGCCTTCTCCAAGGCGTCGCGCAGCAGGTCCTCGCGCGGCTGCTGGCCGATGGAGCCGACCGGGGCGGCGAAGACCAGGACCATGTGCGACTTGTTGGCGGCGGTGCGCCAGCCCTCGGTGACCTGAAGCGGCTGATGGGCCTGCCACCAGGCAACGGGGCTGCCGCCGCCGGTGCCGGGCTGCAGCACCGCGTGCAGCTGTCCCATGGCGACGAGGACGGACCAGCCAGGCAGCTGGGCGGGGAGCCGGTTGACGTCGGTGACCGGCAGGAAACCCTGCTCGATCAGCAGCGGGAGGAAGTCGTCGCCGCCGATGCCGGTCGTGCCGGGGCGGGCGATCGGGGCGGTCGGTTCGACGACCAGGGCCGGGTGCACGTCGCCGTTGATCAGCACGAGACCGCTGGTCACGCCGAGCACGGCCTGCTGGGGCGCGGCGCCCGGGATCCGCGGCTCCTCGCCGGTGATGGAACGGACGGCGCCCTGGAGCTGGTCCTCGGCGACCTGGACGACCTGGGACGGGATGCAGGTGGCATGGGCGAAGGCGAGAACGGCGGTCTCCTCGCCCACGAACAGCACGGTGCTCGTGCGTTCCTGCTCGGAGTCGCCGGGAGTGCGGCAGGAGGTGCAGTCGTAGCTGCCCGGGGCGTTCTCCCCGGCGAGCAGCCGGTCGGCTTCTTCGTCGCCGATCTCGGCGCGTACGTCCTCGCTGACGTCGAGCATGCGCGGCACGGGTGGCTCCTCGGACTTGGTGCGGAGTTGATCATGCGAGCCGGGCGGGTCCCGGCTCATAAAGAGCTCAACGGGTGATCTGCGGCGAGGGTCACGCGTGAACGGGGACGGAAATCCGCGGACGCGTCCCGCCGTGAGCCGGGGTTGCGCACCGGTCCCCTGGCGGGGGTGGGCGCGGGCAGCGGCGCGACCCGCGCGGTGGCGCCGCCTGTACGCTTCCCGGCCCTGGCCCGCGTACTGCCGACGGGGCCCTCCGGCCGCGGTGTCCGTCGATCTCCCGGGTGGATATCCACGGTGATACGTCTGCGCAGATATGACACGCGGTACACCTCTGAATGCACTATGCCCCGAACCGTCAGACGCTGGTCCCGACCCCCGGTGGTGAGCGAGATGCGCCGTGCAACGCCTGCCCGGACCGCGGCATGGGCGGCTGCCGCGAGCCTCGTACTCGCCTCCGCTGCCGCGGGATGCTCCGAGAGCGGCGGGGGCGAGTCCTCTTCCCCCGCGCCCAGCGTTACGGCCCCCTCCGTCCCCTCCGGTCCCGCCGACCCGGCCGCCGCCGAGCAGGAGATCAGGACCAACTGGTCCACGTTCTTCGACCCCGGTTCCTCGGCCGACCAGAGGGTCCGGGTGCTGGAGAACGGCGAGTCCTTGCGCCCGGCCCTCGAGTCGTTCGGCAAGGACTCGAACGCCGCCCAGGCCACCGCCGAGGTCAAGACCGTGCAGTTCATCTCGCCCACCGAGGCGAACGTCACCTTCGACGTGCTGGTCAACGGCACACCGGTGCTGCCCGGCACGAAGGGCTCCGCCGTGCTCCAGGAGGACATCTGGAAGGTGTCCCGGAAGACCCTGTGCACCCTCGTCCGGCTCAGCGGAAGTGCGGAGTTGCCGGGCTGCTGAAGCGCGGCACGACACGGAACTGCTACAGGGCGCGCCTATCTCCTATCGGCCTTAGGAGAGCAGATAGAGTCTCTTGTTGTATAGACCATCAACAGGGGGATGCGGCGACGCATGCGTATTTCTTTTCTGCTCCACAATGCCTATGGCATCGGCGGGACCATCCGGACGACGTTCAACCTCGCCCGGACGCTGGCCGAGCAGCACGACATCGAGATCGTCTCGGTTTTCCGTCACCGCGACGAACCCGCCATGGGCGCACCCGCCGGCGTCGCCATGAGACATCTGGTCGACCTGCGCAAGAACAGCGACGGTTACGCCGGCGACGACCCGCTGGCCAGACTCCCGGCCAAGGTGTTCCCGCGCGGCGACGGCCGGCACAAGCAGTACAGCCGCCTCACCGACGCCCGGATCGCCGCCCACCTGGCCTCCGTGGACGCCGACGTCGTCGTCGGCACCCGGCCCGGCCTCAACGTCCATATCGCCCGTCAGACCCGGCGCGGTCCGATCCGGATCGGCCAGGAGCATCTGACACTGGACGGCCACGGCTACCGGCTGCGCCGCGAGATCGGCCACCGCTACCGGCTCCTCGACGCGGTCACCACGGTCACCGAGGCCGACGCCCGGTCCTACCGCGAGCGCCTGAAGCTGCCCGGCGTACGGATCGAGGCCATTCCCAACAGCGTGCCCGCGCCCGGCGTCGCGGCCGCCGACTCCACCGCCAAATGGGTGGTCGCGGCCGGCCGGCTCACCAAGGTCAAGCACTACGACCTGCTGATCGAGGCGTTCTCCAAGGTCGTTGCCGCCCGCCCCGACTGGCGGCTGCGGATCTACGGCAGCGGAGACGCGACCGGCAACGAGAAGAACGCGCTGCGCACGCTCATCGAGGAGCGCGGACTGCACAACCATGTCTTCCTGATGGGCTCCGCGAACCCACTGGAGCCCGAGTGGGTCAAGGGATCGATCGGCGCCGTCACCTCCAGCCTGGAGTCCTTCGGCATGACCATCGTGGAGGCCATGCGCTGCGGCCTCCCGGTCGTGTCCACCGACTGCCCGCACGGCCCGGGCGAGATCATCGAGGACGGTGTGGACGGCAGGCTCGTGCCGGTCGGTGACGTGGACGCGGTCGCGGACGCTCTGCTCGGTCTGATCACCGACGACGATCTGCGCCGCCGCACGGGGGAGGCCGCGCTGGTGGCCTCCGCGCGCTTCGATCCGGCCCGGATCGCCGAACGCCACCAGGCACTTTTCACCGAGCTCGTCGCGGGCGGCAGGAACGGCCGCTCCCGCAGCGCCGTACGTGACGCGCTCCACACGTGCCGAAGCGCACTCTATGACGGGGCCTACTCCCTGCGTTATGTTGCCGCGGATGTGATCCGTAAAGGGAAGAAGAGCTCATGACCACGTCCACCCAGCGGCACACGCCGCGCGCCGACTGCATCGCCGATGCTGCCGGTGGCATCACGTTCGACGTGGTGGGAGCCGACGCACCGCAGGCGGTGCTCGTACTGAAGCGGCGTGGTGGCAAGGCCCCCGCGGACGAGCTGCGCCTGCCCCTGACCCCCTCCGGCGACGGCGTCTCGCGCGCCGTTCTGCCCAGCACCGTCGAACTCGCCGAAGGCCGCTGGGACGCCTACACGGACGGCGGCGTCGCCGTGGAGCCCGGCATCCGGGATCTGCGGGCCATCGTCGACCAGTCTCCCGGGACCGGGACCGGCCGGATCAACGTACGTGTCCCGTACCCGACGGCCGACGGCCGGCTCGCGGTGCGCTGCTGGGTGCGTGCCCCGCACGCCGAGGCCGGTGCGATCGGTCTTGTGCCGGAGCAGGGTGCGATGTCGGTGGAGGGGCTGCTGTACGGGACCGAGCTGGGCGAGGGAGCCGTGGCCGAGGCCCGGCTCCGCTCCGGCGACCGGGTGCACGAGGTACCGGTGACCGGCGAGGGCCGGGTGTTCGGGTTCACGCTGCCGTATGCGCCGATCGCCGACACGCCGCCGGGCAAGGAGCAGCTGTGGGAGCTGTGGCTGCGCCCGGCCAAGGACGCCGCCGGGATACGGATCTCCCGCATCCTCGACGACGTCTGGGACAAGAAGGGCATCTTCGTCTACCCGAAGCAGACGGCGGCCGGCTACCGGGCCGCTCCCTGCTACACCGGGGACAACGATCTGTGCGTACGCCTCACGGCAGTGGGCTGAGGAACGCCCTGACGTCGCCGGCCGGCGCGGCGATGTGCCCGCCCCGGCCGGCTCCGGTCGGGCACACGACGTCATCGGTGTCCCGCCGCGGCGCCGGACGGTGACGTCCTGCGCGATGTTCACCGCGCCCCGGGCACTTCGCGGCGTCGGGCCGACGTTCTGCACTGCGGGCCGGTGTCCGTCGATGTCCCGCTGAGGGCAGCACAACTTGAGGACAGCCTGTGTCCTCAAGTCCTGGCAGACTCGCCCGCATGTTGGAAACCTCGGCACGACTGCTGCGCCTGCTGTCGCTCCTGCAGGCCCACCGCGAATGGTCCGGTGCCGCACTCGCCGACCGGCTCGGCGTCACCCCGCGCACCGTGCGGCGCGACGTCGACCGGCTGCGCGAGCTCGGATACCCCGTCAACGCCAGCCCCGGCACGGGCGGCGGCTATCAGCTCGGCGTGGGGGCCGAGCTGCCGCCGCTGCTGCTCGACGACGAGGAGGCGGTCGCAGTCGCCGTCGGCCTGCGCACCGCCGCCGGACAGGGCATCGAGGGCATCGGCGAGACCTCCGTACGCGCCCTCGCCAAACTGGAGCAGGTCCTGCCGCACCGGCTGCGCCGCAGGGTGAGCGCTCTCAACACCTTCACCGTGCCCATGCTCCGTACGCCCCGGGCGCAGCTCGACGCATCCGTCCTGACCGATCTCGCCAATGCCTGCCGCGACAGCGAGCAGCTGCGCTTCGACTACCAGGACCACGGCGGGGCCACCACCCGCCGGGTCGTCGAACCGCACCGGCTGGTGTGCACCGAACGCCGCTGGTACCTCGTCGCCTGGGACGTGAACCGCCGCGACTGGCGTACGTTCCGGGCGGACCGGATCACCCCGAAGCCCCCGCACGGCCCGCGGTTCACGCCGCGGACCCCGCCCGCCGACGACCTCGCGGCCTATGTCTCCAAGGGAGTGTCCACCCGTACGTACGCGGCCCAGGCCGTGATCCGGCTGCACACGTCCGCCGAGGAGGCCGGGCGGATCATCGGCCCGTCCGACGGAGTCCTGGAGGCCGTCGACGAGACGCACTGCCTGCTGCGCACCGGGGCCGCGAGCCTGGACGTCCTGGTGATCCATGTGATGCTCATGGGCGTCGACTTCGAGGTGATCGAGCCGCAGGAGCTGACCGAGCGCATCAGGACGGCCCGGGACCGGCTGTCCCGGGCTCTGGCTTCCGCCGGCTGATGTCGCCCCGCGGTCCACGTCCCGGATTCTTCGATTCGGGGGGATTGTGTAAGGGGGCCGTGAATTCACTGTGGTGCTTCAATTCGTCCTCCGCCCCGTGTCGGAGACAATTGCATACAAGTAATTCCGGCCGGTGCGCACACCTTGGCGAATTACTGTACGAACAGCACTGAACTGCCCGTTCGGGTGAACAGGTTCAGGTTGAACATGTGTCGAGATCCTGTGACAAAAGCGTGACCGCTGGGGTACTTGAGGCTGCTGGGCCTGCCGAGGCAGTGGCTTCCGTCACCGTCCGCTGCCGCCTACGGTAGGTGTCATGGCACCTACACCCACACCCCCCGCAGAGCCCGAGGACGCCCCCGACTCATATGTCGGCCTCGGGACGCAGGCCGCCGAGATGCTGGCCCGGCAGCGTGGCTGGACGAGCGTCAGATCGGTGCCCAAGGGCGCGATCATCACCATGGAGTACATGGTGGGCCGGCTCAACTTCGAGGTGGAGGACGGCACGGTGATCCGGTGCTGGAAGGGCTGACCGCTCCCCGCCGCGTGAACGGCCCCGGCACATCGTGCCGGGGCCGTTCACGTACAGCGGGGTCGTAGGGCCGGATCAGCCGCCCCCGACCGGCCGCGAATGCGGCGGCCGGCGACTGCCCGAGGGAGTGACGGGTGTGCGCTCCGAGCGCACCGGATGCGGCCGTGGCTGGGTGAGCTGGCTGTTGGGTCTGGTCGTGGACCCGGGCCGGGTGTGGCCGACCGCGGCCACCGGCTCGCGGGACGGATCGCCGCTGCGGGGCCCGCGCTGGGGGAATATCGCGGGCTGCAGATTACCCGCGGCAACGGGCAGGGACGGGGCGAGCCGACGGCGTGCCCGCCACTGCTCGCGCAGCGACAGGATCCAGGCCTCCGCACGGCCGATGACCGGTTCGCACCACGGCAGAGCGAGCAGGATCAGCAGACCGGCGGCCCAGCCGAGCAGCACATCGCTCAGCCAGTGCGTACCGAGGTACACCGTGGTCAGACCGACGCCGAGCGAGACCACGGCCGACAGGGCCGACAGATACCGCCGGGCCCGCGGGGTGGTGGCCAGGTACGCCAGGATTCCCCAGGTCACCACCGCGTTGGCGGTGTGCCCGGACGGAAATATATCGCCGCCGGCGAAGAGCTCGGCAGAGCCGATCTGCGTCGCGTAGTGGGGGCCGAGCCGCCCAAGACCGATCTTGACCGCGCCAACGGTCGCATTCAGCAGCAACAGGGCCGCGCCGAGTGCCAGCAACGGCCGCAGCGTGTGCTGGCGCCAGGAGCGCCAGCCCAGCCAGGCCGCCACCATCACGGCGGTCGGGCCGCGCTGGCCGAGCACCACGAAGTAGTCGAGAAAGGCGTGCAGCTCGGGCCACTGCTGGTACGGCCGGAAGAGCATGACCTTCCAGTCGAGAGCCACCAGCCAGGTCGAGGCCAGTACGGCGACGACGATGGCGAGATAGAACGCCGACGTCCCGCCGAAGAGGGCGAGACGGGTGCGGCTCATCCGCGGGATCTCTATCTTCGGCGGTTCCGGCTCCCGGTCCAGCCGGGCAAAGATGTCGGTACGCACCTAATCGACGTTACAGCGAGTGAGTGACCGGACCGGCCGATCCACATGCTTTGTGATGCCGATGTGATGTGGAGTAGGTCTCAGATCCGGATCTATTCACGGGCCGTCAGGAAAAACTGGTGACCTTGTTCCCTATTTATCGGACGGTCTTCCCGGAGGGATTTTTATCCCCGGATCGAAATGGTTCACCGGTACACTGCGGGGAATTTCCCCGTCGTTCAGGCGCCGCCAAGATCCTCTTCGCCGCGCCGGGAGTGGCGTACGCCACACCCGGGCATCCGCCGAGGTGAGAGATCGACCACGCACCACCGGCCGGAACTCGCGTACGCTGGCGGTTCGCTCGCCCGTCGATGCCGGGCCGCACAGGGGGACGACCAGAAAAACCGTCCCCGGCTGGCCCGCCGAGTGCGAGGGACTCACTGGGAGGTACGTACATGTCCGTGACGACCACGGCCGGAGCACGCCTGCGTGCCGCCGGCGGCGGTGCCAACCGCTGGGTCGTCCTCTTCGTCCTCTGTATCAGCCTGCTGCTGGTCGCCCTCGACGCGACCGTGCTGCACGTCGCCGTCCCCGCGGTCACGGAAGATCTGCGGCCGAACGGTGTCGAGCTGCTGTGGATCGTGGACGCCTATCCGCTGATCTGCGCCTCCCTGCTGATCCTCTTCGGCACGCTCGGTGACCGGGTCGGACGCCGGCGGGTGCTGCTGATCGGCTATGGCCTCTTCGGTCTGGCCTCCGCGGTCGCCGCGTTCGCCCCCACCCCCGAGGTACTGATCGGGGCGCGCGCCCTGCTCGGCATCGGCGGCGCGATGATCATGCCCGCGACACTCTCGATACTGCGCGACGTCTTCCCGGACCGCCGCGAGCGGGCGACGGCCATCGGTATCTGGACCGCGGTCGCCGCGGTCGGCGCCGCCACCGGCCCGGTCCTCGGCGGCTTCCTCGTCGAGCACTTCTGGTGGGGCTCGGTCTTTCTGATCAACATTCCGCTGATGGCGCTGATCCTTCCTGTGGGCCGCTGGCTGCTGCCCGAGTCCAAGGGCGCCGTCGACGGGCCGTGGGACGTGCTCGGCGCACTGATGGCCGCGGCCGGTGTGCTCGGAGTCGTACTCGGTGTGAAGCGGCTGGGTGCAGGCGACCGGGTGCTCGACATCAGCACGCTCGGGCCGCTGCTGGTCGGAGCGGCGCTGCTGGTGGTGTTCGTACAGCGGCAGCGGCGTCGCGTGCACCCGCTGATCGACATGCGCATGTTCGCCAGGGCCGCGTTCTCCACCTCGGTCGGCTGCATCGTCCTCGCGATGCTCGCGCTGGTCGGTCTGGAGCTGATCGCCGTCCAGTACCTCCAGCTGGTCCTCGGGCTCAGCCCGCTCGAGACCGGCCTGCGGCTGCTGCCGCTCACGTTCGCCGCCATGGCCGCCGGCGCCACCGGCTCGCACACCCTGCACCGAATAGGCCCGCGCAGGATGGTCGGCTGGGGTTTCGTACTGACCGCGGCCGCCGTTCTGCTGCTGACCCTGATGGGTCAGCACGACCGGCCGTGGCTGCTCGCCTCGGCCTTCGTCCTGCTCGGCTTCGGACTGCAGACCACGCTGTTCGGTGCGTACGAATCCATGCTCAGCGAGGCCCCGGCGGACCAGGCCGGTGGCGCGGCCGCGATCGGCGAGACCTCGTACCAGCTCGGGGCGGGCATGGGCATCGCCCTGCTCGGCAGCGTCATGAACGCGGCCTACACGCCCGCGGTGACCTCCCTGGCCGGTGTCCCGGACCGGTTGAGCTCCGCCGCCGCGCACTCCCTCGGCGAGGCCTATCAGATCGCCGACACGCTGGACGGCCCGACCGGTGAGGCACTGCGGACCACAGCCCGTCACTCCTTCGTCCACGGTCTGCATGTCACGCTGCTGGTCAGCGCGGGGCTGCTGCTCGTCGGCGCGCTGGCCGCGCTGCGGCTGCCGCGCGTGATGGAGTCCTCGGCTCCCGAGAAGTGCCCCAGGCCGAGGCTCTCCGAGGTCCCCGCCCAGGCCGGACGTGAACCCGCCGAGGCGGCCGGGTCTGGACGCACGGCACACTGAGCCGTAACGTCGGCCCGTAATTAGCACTGCTAGTTTCTTCTCTGCCGTGTGTTCGTGTTCCCCTGTGTGAGAGCCGCCGGAGGCCAGACCATGTCCGCACCCTCGAAGCTGCCGCCCTTCGACCCCAGCGATCCGCTCGGCATCGACGATCTCCTCGACGCCGAAGACCTCGCGATCCGCGACACCGTCCGCACCTGGGCCACCGACCGCGTCCTGCCGCACATCGCCGACTGGTACGAGCGCGGCGAGCTCCCAGGCATCCGGGAACTGGCCCGCGAGCTCGGCTCGATCGGCGCGCTCGGCATGTCGCTGGAGGGCTACGGCTGCGCCGGGGCCACCGCCGTCCAGTACGGACTGGCCTGCCTGGAGCTGGAGGCCGCGGACTCCGGCATCCGTTCCCTGGTCTCCGTGCAGGGCTCGCTCGCCATGTACGCGATCCACCGCTTCGGCTCCGAGGAGCAGAAGCAGCGTTGGCTGCCCGGTATGGCGGCCGGCGAGATCATCGGCTGCTTCGGCCTGACCGAGCCCGACCACGGGTCCGACCCGGCCGGTATGCGCACCTACGCCAAGCGCGACGGTGGTGACTGGGTGCTCACCGGCCGCAAGATGTGGATCACCAACGGTTCGGTGGCCGGGGTCGCCGTCGTCTGGGCCCAGACCGACGACGGCATCCGCGGATTCGTGGTGCCCACCGACAGCCCCGGCTTCTCTGCCCCAGAGATCAAGCACAAGTGGTCGCTGCGGGCCAGTGTCACCAGCGAACTCGTCCTGGACGAGGTGCGGCTGCCCCTCGACGCGGTGCTGCCGGAGGTCACCGGACTGCGCGGGCCGCTGAGCTGTCTCAGTCACGCACGCTACGGAATCGTGTGGGGATCGATGGGCGCCGCACGCTCCAGCTTCGAGGCGGCGGTGTCGTACGCGCAGACGCGTGAGCAGTTCGGCAGGCCCATCGGCGGCTTCCAGCTCACCCAGGCCAAGCTCGCCGACATGGCGGTCGAGCTGCACAAGGGCATCCTGCTCGCCCATCACCTCGGCAGGCGGATGGACGCCGGGAAGCTGCGGCCGGAGCAGGTCTCGTTCGGCAAGCTGAACAATGTGCGGGAGGCGATCGAGATCTGCCGCACCTCGCGCACCATCCTCGGTGCGAACGGGATCTCCCTCGAATACCCCGTCATGAGGCACGCCACCAACCTCGAGTCGGTGCTCACCTACGAGGGCACGGTCGAGATGCACCAGCTGGTGCTGGGCAAGGCGCTCACCGGCCTGGACGCCTTCCGGTAGACCCGGTTCGGCCGGCGAGCTCCCCCAGCAACCGCTGGGTGGGGGTGCCCCCGGACGGAGTCCGGGGGAGTGCCACCATTCTCAGCTCTGGTTGAAGAAACCGTCCTGCGAACGGCCCGCCGACTCCCCGCTCACGATCTGGGTGTCGGCGGGGGTCAGCAGGAACACCCGGGTGGCCACGCGCTCGATCGAGCCGCGCAGTCCGAAGGCCAGCCCCGCGGCGAAGTCGACCACGCGCTTCGCGTCGGCCGCCTCCATCGAGGTCAGGTTCACGATGACCGGCACGCCGTCCCGGAACAGTTCACCGATGCCACGCGCGTCCCGGAAGCCGTCCGGGGAGATGGTGGCGATCCGGCGGCCCTGTTCCTGGGCGGATTCGGAGGCCACGCGCACCCGGGGGTCGGTGACCCACGCGTCACCGGGGTCAGCACCCTCGGCGTACTCGTCGTCGTAGTAAGGCCCGTCGTTGTCCTCGACGAGTCCCAGCCAGGCGCTCGCCTTGCGTACCGAACCCATGGACGCCTCCTTCCGCTGCTGCAGTGGTCTCACTGCGGTCTCTGTCGTTCCGCACCCCTATGGTCGTCCATAATGCGGATCGCGCGCCAAGTGGATAGTCGGCGCGCAGGGGATTCGTGACGGTACTGGTGCAGAACATGTGGCGATTCGTCAAGGTACTTCCTGTGCAGGGCGCATGAGGGGAACAAAATATAAAAGTCGCGCCGGACGGGTGAG
Organism: Streptomyces sp. NPDC002889; assembly: GCF_042888425.1. Lineage (NCBI taxonomy): Bacteria > Bacillati > Actinomycetota > Actinomycetes > Kitasatosporales > Streptomycetaceae > Streptomyces > Streptomyces sp. NPDC002889. The sequence continues at coordinate 38,190 of NZ_JBIAPT010000033.1, read as the reverse complement.
CTTGGGGACGTATGGGTGAACGGATCACTCGATACGATGCCCCCGAACTGTCGATCGACTCTCGGGGGATGTCGTGTTCGGAATCGTCAGGCCCTGCTCGCACCGGCTGGGCGAGGGGCTGAAGACCGAGTGGATGGCCCATCTGTGCGGGCTCTGCCTGGCACTTCGCGCCGACCACGGCCAGCTCTCCAGGATCGTCACCAACTACGACGGCCTGATCGTCTCGGTTCTGACGGAGGCTCAGACCGAACGCACCCCCGCGCAGCGGCGCACCGCCGGGCCCTGTCCGCTGCGGGCCATGCGTACCGCGCCCGTCGCCCTCGGCGAAGGCGCGCGCCTCGCGGCAGCCGTTTCGCTGGTGCTGGCATCGGCGAAGGTGCGGGACCACGTCGCGGACCGGGACGGCGTGTTGGCCCGCAGGCCCGTGGCCGCGGCCGCCCGCCGGATCGCGTCGGGCTGGGACCGGGCCGGGGCGCGCACCGGCGCGGAGCTCGGCTTCGACACGGCGGTACTCGTCGACGCGGTCGACCGGCAGACCGGGATCGAGGCGCTGGCCGGACCGGGCACCTCACTGCTGACGGTCACCGAGCCGACCGAGACGGCGACCGCGGCGGCCTTCGCCCACACCGCCGTGCTCGCCGGGCGCCCCCAGAACGTGGCTCCGCTCGCCGAGGCCGGAAGGCTCTTCGGGCGGCTCGCGCATCTGCTGGATGCCGTGGAGGACCGGACAACTGACGCCGCGTCGGGAACGTGGAACCCGCTCACGGCGACCGGCACCTCGCTCGGCGAGGCACGCCGGCTCGCCGACGACGCGGTGCACGGGATCAGGCTGGCGCTGCGGGACGCGGAGTTCGTTGACGGCAAGCTGGCGCATGTGCTGCTCGCCCACGAGCTGCGGACCGCGGTGAACCGCACGTTCGGTACGACGACGTGCTCGCACCAGGGGTACGGCACGCCGCAGGGGCCGCAGGGCCCCTATCAGGGCGGCGGTTACGGGCCGTACGGCGGCAACCCCTACGGCGGTGGCAACCCCGGCGGGCATGGTGGGCCCGGCGGCCCGGGTGGGCTGCCGCCGCGGTTCGGTGGTGAGCCGCCGAGGCCCCGGCGACGCGGCTTTCTGGCCGGTTGCATGGTCTTCACCGGGCTCTTCTGCACCTGCCAGATCTGCTGTGCGAAGGAGTACGAGGGCCCCTGGTCCCGCAAGAAGCGCGAGGGCTGCTGCCGCGACTGCGACTGCCCGGACTGCTGCGACTGCTGAGGGGACGGCTCTCGGGGCCGCCGTCGGCCGGGTGCTGACCCATCGTCAGCCGACCAGGCGTCGGCCCACCCCGGCCCGCTGTCGGCTGGTTCTCATGGACGGCGGCCTGATCGTCGGGGCGGGCCCGCCCGCCGAGGTGCTCGACAGCCCCCGCCAGGAACGCACTCGCGCCTTCCTCTCCAACGTTCCGTGACTCCCCTTCCCCGCCCGGCTCGGCGACCACTCGGAAGGGCGAATTCGGGCCGTCCCCGGAACATGGACGAAGGACGGTGACGAGGTAGTGCTGAGCGCCACCGCCGAGGAAGGCCCGACCGTCGACGGCAACGCGCTCACCGGGCAGATCCTCTCACCGCCGACCAAGCCCCGATCCCCGGCTCCCGGGTCGAACACGGGCGCGGCGACCGGTCGTGCCGCGAGCGCACGCCCGAGGTCGCGGTCGAGTCCGGCGGCTCGCTGTGGGCGGTCGCCGCCGGCGCGACCGGCGGGGAGACCACTTCACTTCCGGTTCCTGCGGCTGCCGAACCCGCGGCGGACGGCTCGGTGAGCGTCGACTTCAACCGCTCGCTGCTGCCGCCCTGCGGCGGCGCCGATCACTTCGTCCGCCCCCTGCCCGCCTCCGGGCAACACCCTTCCGGTCGCCGTTCCTTCCGGCGAACGGAACCTTGTGCGTCACCGACCCGTCCCAGAGGACGGACGAGTACGCAGCTACGCTGCACAGCCCCGGGGACACCAAGCCCCGGGGCCATACGGCGTGCATGTGCCGAGCGGCCGAAAAGGGCCCTTGCGTGGGTAGTTGACGCCGCGAATACTCCCGAACAGCGCTTTTCAGGGGCCGCGTCCTGTCCGGAAACCGAACCCTCCGGACCGGGTACCGACCCCTGGCTGCGCCTCACGGGCCCCGACCCCACGAACAGGCCCCCATTCCCCTCGGGAGGAACGAAAAGTGAGGATCAAGCGCACCATCCCCAGGACCGGCACCGCCAGACGCACCCGTCTGCTTGCCGTGTCGACCGGCCTGATCGCCGCCGCGGCACTGGCCGTCCCCACCGCCACCGCCAACGCCGACTCGGCACAGACGTTCAGCGCCAACCAGCTCGCAGCCGCGAGCCACGCCGTCCTCGAAGCCGATGTCGCGGGCACCGCCTGGCACATCGACAAGGCCACCAACACCCTGGTCGTCACGGCGGACAGCACCGTGTCCCAGGCCGAGATCGCCAGGATCAGGCGCGAGGCCGGAAGCAACGCGGGCGCCGTCCGCATCGAGCGCACACCGGGCACCTTCTCCAAGCTCATATCCGGCGGCGACGCCATCTACGCCACCAGTTGGCGCTGCTCCCTCGGCTTCAACGTCCGCAGCGGAAGCACCTACTACTTCCTGACCGCCGGCCACTGCACCGACGGCAACCCGCCCTGGTACACCAACTCCTCGCGGACCACGAGCATCGGACCGACGGCCGGATCAAGCTTCCCGGGCAACGACTACGGAATCGTCCGCTACTCCAACACCTCGCTGTCCCACCCGGGCACCGTCGGCAGCGTGGACATCACCAGCGCGGCCAACGCCACCGTCGGTATGTCCGTCACCCGCCGCGGCTCCACCACCGGCACCCACAGCGGCACCGTCACGGGCCTGAACGCAACCGTCAACTACGGTGGCGGGGACGTTGTCTACGGCATGATCCGCACCAACGTCTGCGCCGAGCCGGGCGACAGCGGTGGCCCGCTCTACTCCGGCAGCCGGGCCATCGGTCTGACCTCCGGGGGCAGCGGCAACTGCTCCTCCGGCGGTACGACGTTCTTCCAGCCGGTCACCGAGGCCTTGAGCGCCTATGGAGTCAGCGTCTACTGACGCACCCGGCCAAAAACCGTCACATCAGTGGAGCCCTCGTCCGTATGCGGGACGGGGGCTTCGACGTTCCGCCCCTGTTTGAGAGGATGTCACTACGTTCGGGCGTCGCAGTGACGGGGGTTGGCAACGTCGTGAAACGCATTGGAGTGACCGGCCACCGAGGTATCCCGCTCGAGGCGCTGGCCCATGTCCGGGCCACCATGCAGGCCGTGCTCTGCGGCCATCAGGCTTCGCTGGAGGCCCTGTCCAGTCTCGCGGTCGGCGCCGATCAGCTCTTCGCGGACGTCGCGCTCGCCTGTGGTGCGGAGCTGACCGTGGTCATTCCCAGCGGCGACTACGAGCAGGGCTTCGCCGAACCGGACGAACTCGCCCACTACCGGCGGCTGAAGAGCCTGGCCACCCGGGAGATCCGGCTCTCCTTCCCGTACTCGACCGACGAGGCGTACTACGCCGCCGGCGCCTATATCGCCGACCACTGCGACCGGCTGCTCGCTGTCTGGGACGGCCGGCCCGCCCGTGGTCGCGGCGGCACCGGGGACATCGTCCGCTACGCCCGCGACCTCGGCAAACCGGTGACCGTCATCTGGCGCGAGGGGCTCGAGCGCGATTGAGTCGTCGTCCGGGCGGGCCTCAACTGCGGTGCCTGACAAGCCAGTCCGTGTGCTGCGGGGAGACGATGCGCTCGGTCTCGTAGACCGCCGAGGGCCACTGCGCGTCGGTGACCGTGGTCTCCATCGCCGTGTGCATCGCCGCCAGGTCCTCCTCCACCAGCGAGTGTGCGGCGATGAGCGGCTGATGACGGCGGATCTCGCTCCAGGCCAGGCACGCGGCCGCCGCGGCCGACAACACACCCGTCGCCTCCAGGGAATCGCCGACCGAGAAGGTCCGGAGGGTGGCGAAGAACAGTGCGAAGAGCGTGAGCAGGGCGATCGAGGCTGACCAGAGCGCGGTGGCGCGGCGGGATATCTCGGTGCGCCGGTGGTACCAGTTGCGCTGCTCGATCACCCGGTCCCTGACGTAGGTCTCCTTGCGGACACTGAACGCCTTGGCCCGCAGCCGCCGCATCGGCGTGGTGATCAGATCCGCTGCCGCCGCACTTTCGTCGGTGGTCCGCGGATCCTCCCAGCCGACCTTGGCCAACTCCCGTAACCCTTCCTCCAGCCGTGCGGTGAACACCGCGTCGGCGTCGGCATCGGATGCCCCGGAGCCGAAAGGGGCGCCGTGGACGGCATAGCGCCAGCACATGGATTTGATGAACTCCGCTGCGGAGCGGTTGAGTTGCCAATGCGACTTTGCCCGCCGTCGGGAGGAGCGGTAGCCGAGGGCCAGCACTCCGGCGTACGCCAACACACCGAGGGCGCCGACGGGTTGGAAGTCGCCCACCCTCAGGGAGGGGGAGAGCGCGCCGAGGGCGGCGCCCAGGACCAGCAGGAGCAGCTGGTGGCGGGTGGCGGCGACGGCTTCCCGCTGGCGGGCGATCGCGACGGCGTCGGTGTGATGAAACAGGGTCGGCAGATCGGTGTTACGGAACACCATGCTTTCCAACGCGCTGGAATAAGCGCTCATACGCACCCCCGTCTGCTGTTTTGCTTCACCCTTTAGGCGGAATAGCTCGTTCCGTACTGCCCTGCGAGAATGCGGCGCAACTCTTTTGTCGCTTATCCACGTGCTGAGTTGCTGCGAGTGGCCATGAGAGTAAAGTCATGCCCCCGGCATCGCAACGGTGCGTGGTACCTGTGCTGGATACAGCTTTGAGCTGGACACAACATCAAGGACGGCCCCCTCATGACGCTTCACTCCTCCGCCTCCTTCGCTGCTGCGAAGAAGAATCGGGTCCCGCTGGCACAGATCGACGTGCGTGGCGCGGACGCCGCGAAGAAACTGGCACGCGTGCTCCCCTCGTCCGGCGACCGTACTCTGCGTGCATCCACCTTCAACTCTGCGCTCTAGACTGGCGGAATGACAGGACCCCTGGTCCCATTCCGTGAGATCGTCCTGAAGGTCCACAGCAGATGCGATCTCGCATGTGACCACTGCTACATCTACGAACACGCTGATCAGAGCTGGCGAACCCGCCCGAAGGCGATCTCTGACGAAGCGATTTCCTGGACAGCTCTGCGACTGGCCGAGCATGCCAAGAGCCATGCCCTGCCCTCCGTGTCAGTGATCCTGCACGGAGGGGAGCCTCTGCTGGCAGGCCCCGCACGCCTGCGGCGGATCTGCGAGGAGCTCACCGCAGCCCTCGGCGAGGACACCGCCCTCGATCTGCGGATCCATACGAACGGGCTGCAGCTCAGCAGCCGATACCTCGACCTCTTCGACGAATTCGACGTCAAGGTGGGTATCTCCCTCGACGGCGACCGCACCGCGAACGACCGCCACCGCCGCTTCGCCGACGGCCGCACCAGTCACCCCCTGGTGCTGCGAGCCGTGGAACTGCTCCGCCAGGACCGCTACCGCCATCTCTACCTCGGGCTGCTGTGCACCGTCGACGTGGCCAACGACCCCCTCGCCGTCTACGACGCCCTCGCCGAGCTGGCCCCGCCCCGGATCGACTTCCTGCTGCCGCACGCCACCTGGGACGCACCCCCGGCCCGCCCCGATGCCTCGCCCACCGCCTACGCCGACTGGATCCTCGCCGTCTTCGACCGCTGGGACGCCCTCGGCAGGCCCGTTCCCGTACGGCTCTTCGAATCCGTGCTCTCCACCCTCGGCGGCGGCCCCAGCCTCACCGAATCCCTGGGACTGGCCCCCACCGATCTCGTCGTCGTCGAGACCGACGGCACCCTGGAACAGGTCGACTCCCTCAAGAGCGCCTACGACGGCGCGGCCGCCACCGGATTCGACGTCTTCACCCATACCCTCGACGAGGTTGCCGCCCACCCGGGCGTCCGCGCCCGCCAACTCGGCCTCGCCGGCGTGAGCCGGACATGCCGTCAGTGCCCCGTCGTCCGCTCCTGCGGCGGCGGCCTGTACACCCACCGGTACGCAGCCCGCTCCGGCTTCGACAACCCCTCGGTGTACTGCGCCGACCTCGAAGCCCTGATCCGCGGCATCGAGCAGCGCACGGCCGCCGCGACCGAGTCCCCGGCCGTGACCGACCCCGAAGCGCTGCTCATCCTCCAGCAGGACCTGACCCGCCACCTGCTCGCCGACCTCCATGAACGCCTCGACGGCCGGGGCGGCGGGCGATGGTCGACGGCGTGGCGGCTGGCGTCCACCGTCGAGCAGCTGTCGCACGGGATGGACGAGATCTACGCCCACCCCTACACCCGCAGCTGGCTGCTCTCGTGCCTGGACGCCCTGCGCGAGCAGCGGCCGGAGGCCCTCGGGCTCGCCCTGCGGCTGGACTCGTATGTCGCGGCGGCGGCCGTACGGGGCGGGCTGGACCTCCCCGTAGAGGTGGCCTGTCCGGGCGGCACGCTCACCCTGCCCACCCTGGGCGAGCTGCGGCCGACCGGAAGCGGAGAGCGGCGTACGGATCTGTTGGCCGAAGTGCGCGGCAGCGTCCGTGAGCTGTGGGTACGGGTCCCCGGGCGCGAGGCGTTACGCGTACGCACACCAGAAGCCACCGACCGCTGGCGGCCCGTGCACCGGCCCCGGCTCGAGGGCTGGCCCGACCTCGTGATCGATGACCTCGACCCGTACCGGGACTGCTTCGATGACCCCGTGCACCGCTTCGAGGGCCCCGCGCTCCTCACCGAGGCGTGGGCGCTGCTGCGCCGGGCCGTTCCGCGGCAGGCGGCCGAGCTCGCGGCCTCCCTCACCACACTGACACCGCTTCGGCGCGGCGGGCCGTCCGTGGGGCGCCACGGTTACGGCGCCCTGGGTCTCCACCTGCACGGCACCCCCGCCGAGCTGGCGGCAGCGCTGCTGCGGGGCTTTCGCCGGGCCAAGCTCCAAGCACTCACGGAGGTCACGGATCTCTACACCCAGGACGGCTGGTGGCACCACCCGGCCCCCTGGCAGGACGAGCCGGTGCCGGTGTCCCGGCTGCTGGCCGGTGCGTACGAACGCGTGGGCCTCGCGGCCCTGGACCCGGTGGCGGCCGGACCGGCCGGGCCGGCCCTGCGCACCCTGGAGCACACCGCCGAACTGACCGTCAGCGGCAAGCGCCTGGTGGCAGCCCTGCAGGAGGAGGCCGCCCGTGGCTGACCCGGGGGGCGGCCGCGGCCTTGCGCAGCTGCTGCGGGAGGCGGGTGTACGCAGCGGCATGACCCTGCTCGTCCATGCGTCCCTGCGCGGCACCGGGCTCGGCGCCCGGGCCCTGCGCGACGCCCTGGTGGATGTACTGGGCCCCGACGGCACCCTGGTGGTGCCCGCCTTCACCGAGGAGAACTCCGACACGTCCACCGCTCATCTGGGCCGGGTGCGCGGCATGACACCCGAGCAGGTGGCGGCCTTCCGGGCGCACATGCCGGCCTTCGACGCGGCCACCACCCCCAGCCAGGGCATGGGCCGGTTGGCCGAGTCCGTACGCACCGCCGCGGGAGCCGTGCGCAGCGCCCATCCGCAGACCTCGTTCGCGGCGATCGGGCGGCGCGCGGCGCAGCTGCTCGCCGACCATCCGCTGAACTGCCACCTCGGCGAGCGGTCACCGCTCGGTGCGCTCTACCGCGCCGATGCGCGCGTACTGATGATCAATGTGGATTACCGGGTGTGCACCGCATTCCATCTCGCCGAATACCGCACCAAAGAGTCCGTGCGCACCTACCGTTGTGTGGTGCACCGGCCCGGTGGCGGCCGGATATGGACCGAGTACACCGATGTCGTACTGGACGCCAGCGATTTCGATGTCATCGGCGCCGCCTTCTCCTGGGGGGTGGAGCGGAAGGGACAACTGGGGGGAACGGGCACAAGGTTGTTCTCGATCAAGGAAGCGGTGGATCACGCGGAGAGGTGGATGACCGAAAAGCGGCGTTGATTGACTGAACGTCGGGGGGATGGAGTGGGCCCTGCTCCGGAATGATTGATTCGCTCGCTCGTATCTTTCATCGAGGGTGGGTGTCAGGTCGGGCTGCACACAGGACGGGGGTCGTGTGTCGGATTCTGCGCAGCGACTGGCTGATCATCGGCCGTACTTCTTCTTGAGTTATGCGCACACACCGCGCTACGGGGCGGGAGGTCCGGACCCCGACATGTGGGTCGAGCGGCTCTTCCGCGATCTGTGCGGCCATGTGATGGCCATGACCGATCTGCCGGCCGGGGCGCCCGCCGGCTTCATGGACCGGGAGATACGGTCGGGGGAGGGCTGGTCCGAGCGGCTGGGTGAAGTTCTCGCCACCTGCCGGGTGTTCGTCCCGCTCTTCTCCCCCCGCTACTTCGCCAGCGAGATGTGTGGCAAGGAGTGGTACGCCTTCGCCCAGCGGGCCATCTACCACCAGGCCAAGAGCAACCGGCCCGCCGATGCGATCGTCCCGGCCCTGTGGGTGCCGATGCCTCCCGAGCAACTGCCCGGCCCCGCCGAGCGGCTGCAGTTCAACCACCGTGCGTTCGGCGACCGTTATGTGACCGACGGGCTCTACGGACTGATCAAACTGCGGATATTCGCCGAGGAGTACGAGGCGGCCGTCTACGAACTGGCCAAACGCATCGTCAGCGTCGCGGACACCACCCGCGTCGCCTCCGGCAGTCCCGTCGACTACCGCCAGGCACCCAGCGCGTTCGGCAAACCGGCCGGCGGCCCGCGGCCCATGCATGTCACGGTCGCAGCGCCCACCCAGCACGACCTCCCCGACGGCCGTGCCCCCGACTACTACGGCAAACAGTCCCAGGACTGGAACCCCTACCACCCGGACTCCGCACGACCGCTGGCGTATGTCGCCCAGGACCTGGTGCGCTCCCTCAACTACCACGCCACCGTCTCGTCGTTCGACCACGAGACACCCCCCGATGCCGGCCAGCCGCCCACCCGGCCCGAGATCCTGCTCGTCGACCGCTGGGCGCTGGAGGACGAGGAACGCCGGGCGCGGCTCGCCGCCTTCGACGCCGAGCCCCGCCCCTGGGTGAGCGTCGTCGTCCCGTGGAACCGCGACGACCCGCAGAGCCGCGCCTCGGAGGCCGAGCTCATCGAGAAGCTGGAGCGCACCATGCCGCATCAGATGCGCCAGGGCCGTACCGCCTGCCGTGCCGCCGCCAAGGGCGTTTTCAGCATGGAGGCGTTCGGCCAGCTCCTGCCCCAGGTGGTGGAATCGGCGGCCCAGGAGTACCTGCGGCACGCCGAGGTCTTCCCCCCGGCGCCGCCGGGCGGTGGAAGCCGCACCGAACGGCCCCGGCTGCGCGGCCCGATGGCGGCCGAGTACAGCACCACGCACTACGTCCCGAACATGCGTGACATCGCCCCTGATGCGGAGGACACGGATGACAGCCAGTCGTGACGGGCGCATCGTCACCTTCTACTCGTACAAGGGAGGTACGGGCCGCACGATGGCCCTGGCCAATGTGGCCTGGATCCTCGCCGCGAACGGCAAGCGGGTCCTGGCGGTCGACTGGGACCTGGAAGCGCCCGGCCTGCACCGGTTCTTCCACCCCTTCCTGGACCCGTCCACGCTCGGAGCGACCACCGGTGTCATCGATCTGATCACCGAGTACGCCTGGGCCGCCACCAACCCCGGACCGCGCCGCGACGACTGGCACTTCGACTACGCGCGTATCCAGCCGCACGCCGTCTCCCTCACCCCGGAGAGCCTCGGCTGGCAGTTCCCCGAGGGCGGCACCCTCGACTTCGTCTCGGCCGGCAAGCAGAACCGCGAGTACTCCGCGACCGTGTCCACCTTCGACTGGGACAACTTCTACGACCGGCTCGGCGGAGGGCACTTCTTCGACGCGCTGCGCGACGACATGAAGGCCAACTACGACTACGTACTGATCGACAGCCGTACCGGTCTCAGCGACATCGCCGACATCTGCACCGTCCATCTCCCCGACCTCCTCGTCGACTGCTTCACCCTCTCCGACCAGTCCATCGACGGCGCGGCTGCCGTCGCCCGGCAGATCGACGAGCGCTACGGCGGCCGCGGCATCAGGATCTTCCCGGTGCCGATGCGCATCGACGAGGGCGAGAAGGAGAAGGCGGACGCCGGACGCGCCCTCGCCCGGCTCAAGTTCGACCGCTTCCCCACCGGGCTCACCGGGGACGAACTCACCGCCTACTGGGGCGCGGTGGAGATCCCCTACCGGCCGTACTACGCCTACGAGGAGACGCTGGCCACCTTCGGCGACGAAGCCGCGCTGACGAGTTCGCTGCTCTCCGCCTTCGAGCGGCTCACCGCCGTCGTCACCGATCAGCAGATCACCGCGATGCCGCCGGTCGGCGAAGAGGCCAGGCTGCGCATCAGGGACGCCTTCACCCGGCGCCGCCCCGCCCTGCCCGCCGACCTCTTCCTCAGCTATGTGGCCGAGAACCGCATGTGGGCCGACTGGGTCGAACATGTCCTGACCCGCGCGGGCTTCAGGGTCGTACCGCGCGATGTGTCGGCCGAACGTGAACCCGTAGAGGTCGACGCGCTCGCCGCGGAGAACGCCGCGCGCACGGTGGTGCTCCTGTCGCCCGCGTATCTCAAGTCGGCCCGCGCGGTGGAGGTCCTCTCCCGCGCCGCCGCCGAGGACCCGGGGGGCGGCCGCCGTCATCTGCTCCAGGTCCGGGTCGGCGATGTGCGCCTGACCACCCCGAGCATCGACCGCAACCCCGTGGACCTGTTCCGGCTCGACGAAGTACAGGCCACCGGTGCGCTGTTGCGCTCCCTGGACCGGCCGGTGCAGCTGCGCGAGGCGGCGTCGGCCGGGCCGCGCTTCCCCGGCACCGTACCCAAGATCTGGAACGCGCCCCCGCGCAACCCCGGGTTCACCGGCCGCTCGATGGTCCTGGAGCGGATGCGCGACCAGCTCGGCGGCGGCATGGCCGTGGCCGCGGTGCTCCCGCAGCCGCAGACCCTGTACGGACTCGGCGGCGTCGGCAAGACCCAGGTGGCGCTGGAGTACGTCCACCGCTTCATGGCCGACTACGACCTCGTCTGGTGGATCTCTTCCGAACAGCCCGACGACGTGGTCGCAGGCCTCGCCGAACTCGCCGTCCGTCTCGGTGCCCAGGGCGGCGAGGACATGGCCGCCGCCTCGCAGGAGGCGATCGACCTGCTGCGGCGCGGGGTGCCGTCCTCCCGCTGGCTGCTCGTGTTCGACAACGCCGACGACCCCGAGCAGATCAAGCGGTACTTCCCCGCCGGCGGACCCGGACACGTCCTGGTCACCTCCAGGAACCAGACCTGGTCGCAGTACGGGGACGCGCTGCCCGTCGACGTCTTTCTGCGCGAGGAGTCCATCGAGCACATCCAGCGGCGCGCCCGCGGGCTCAGCGTCGAGGACGCCGACCAGGTCGCCACCGCCGTCGGCGATCTGCCGCTCGCCGTCGAACAGGCCGCCGCCTGGATCGCCGAGACCGCCACCCCGGTCGCCGCCTACCTGGAGCAGCTCAGGGAACAGGCCACCAGTGTCCTCGCGCTCAACCAGCCCGCCGGCTACCCCGAACCGGTCGCCGCGACCTGGAACGTGTCCATCGAGCAGCTCCAGGAACGCTCACCCGCGGCCGTACGCCTCCTCCAGCTCTGCGCCTTCTTCGCACCCGAGCCGATCTCCGCGAATCTCCTCTACAGCAAGGAGATGATCGACGAACTCAAGCCCTACGACGCCTCGCTCCAGGAGAAGCTGGTCCTCGGCCGGGTCATCCGCGAGATCGGCCGGTTCGCCCTCGCCAAGGTGGACCAGGTCTCCAACAGCATCCAGGTGCACCGGCTGGTGCAGGCGGTCATCCGGGCCCAGCTGGGCGAACAGGAGCAGATGGAGGCCCGGCACGCTGTCCACCGCATCCTCGCCGGGGCGCGCCCCGATGACGACGAGCCGATCGACAACCCCGAGACCTGGCCCCGGTTCGCCACCATCTGGCCGCACCTCGGCCCGTCGGAGGCCAGGTACTGCAAGGAGCCGGAGACCCGCCGACTGCTGATCGACCGGGTGCGCTATCTGTGGAAGCGCGGCGACTGGAACGCGGCCTCCACCCTCGGCAACGATCTGCGCGACGCCTGGAAGGACATGCTCGGCAACGACGACCTGCAGTATCTGTACCTGCGCTTCCACCTCTCCAACATCCTTCGCTCACAAGGGCGTTACGTGGAGGCCAAGGAGCTCGACGAGGTGACCCTGGAGCGGCAGGTCGACGTGCTCGGACAGTCCCATCCGCATACGTACATGACCACCAGCGGACTCGCGATGGACCTGGGCACGCTCGGTGAGTACGGCAGAGCGATGGAGCTGGCGAAGAAGGCGCACGACGGATTCAGCCAGATCTTCCACGAGTCCCATCCGCGGACGCTCGCCGCCGCCAACAACCTGGCACTGAATCTGCGCATGGTCGGGCAGTACGCCAAGGCGCTCGAGCTCGACCAGGACGTCTTCGACCGGCGCACCCAGGTGCTCGGCCCGGAGCACCCGTACACCCTGTCCTCCGCGATGAACCTCGCACGGGACATGAGGGAGATCGGGCGGTACGAGGACTCCGTGTCGCTGCTCTCCCGCACCTACGACCTCTACAAGGAGCAGCTCGGGCGGGCCTTCCCGGGCACACTGGCGGCGGCCAAGAGCCTCGCGGTCTCGCTGCGCAGGGCCGGCCGGCTCGAGGACGCGCGGCGGCTGACCACCGCGACCCGCATCCGCTACCGCGCCAAGTACACCTCGGCCAATCCGGACCTGCTGGCCTGCGACCTGAATCTGGCGGCCGACCTGTTCGCGGCCGGCGAGCCGGTGGCGGCGCGGGACCTGGCGCGGGAGGTCGTCGACCAGTACACGCAGGTGCCGGGGGAACGGCACCCGTACACGCTGGCCGCCATCAACAACCTCGGGATCTACGAGTGGGGGTGCGGGGCGCCGGAGGCCGCGGCGCAGCGGCTGCGGAACGTCTCCGACGTGATGCGCCAGGTGCTCGGTGAGAATCATCCGCACGCCCTGTACAGCACCATCAACCTCGCCAACGCCCTTGCGGATCTGGGAAGTCTGGAGGAGGCACTGGAGATAGAGCAGCGGGCCGTGACCCGGCTGCGCAAGGTGCTCGACGCGCACCACCCCGAGGTGCTGGGCATCGCTTCCAACATGTCCGTCACGCTCGGACTGCTGGGCCGCAAGGACGAGGCGTCGCAGCTGCGGGCGGACACGGTGGAGGCGCTGCAGCGGCAGCTCGGCGACGACCATGCGCTGACCCGGATCGCCCGCGACGAGCGCAGGGCGCACCGGGACCTGGAGCCGCTGGCGGTGTAGGCGGGGTCGGCGGCCCCGGACGGCAGACGCGGTCGGTGGCCGCGGCCGGCGGTCCCGGTCCGCCGGCCGGAGTCAGTGGCCGAGCGGCCGGGTTCAGTGGTCGAGCAGCCAGGTGAGGATCCTGGGCAGCGCGTGCAGCGCGTCGAAGTGTGCGGCGGCCGGCTCCAGGACGGCCGTCGCGCCCGGGATGCGCTGCGCCAGCCAGCGGGAGTGGCCGACCGGGGAGAAGACGTCCTTCTCGCCGTGCCACAGCATCACCGGGCCCTTGATGTCGGCGGGATCGAAGCCCCACGGGCCGCAGAACGCGAGCGCGTCGTCGATCCAGCCGTACGCCGAAGTGCGCAGCGCCTCCTGGTAGTTGCGCAGCAGCATGGATCTGACTCCGGCGTCGGAGACCACCATGCGGTCGGAGTCGGTCAGCTCCCGGCGCAGATCGTCGAGGAGCTTGACCGGGTCCTTCCTGATCTCGGCGGAGCGCATGATGAACCGCTCGGTCAGACCGGCCGGATCCATTGACGCGGTGGTGTACTCCAGCACGTTGGAGGCGGCCATACCCTCGAACCAGTCGAGGCCGACCGCGTCCCTGGGCGCCAGCGTCACCAGCGCGGCGGTGCGGGTGACCCGGTCGGGCATCAGGGCGGCGCAGGCCAGCGCATGCGGTGCGCCGCCGGAGCGGCCCACCACGGCGAAGCGCTCCAGACCCAGCTCGTCGGCGATCGCCCGTACGTCCTGGGCCACATCCGCGACGCTGCGCCCCGCCAGCCGGTCCGAACCGCCGTAGCCGGGACGGTCGTACGCGATGAGCTGGGTGCCGCGCTGGTACAGCACCATGCCGCGTGGCGCGGGGCCCAGCCTGCTGCCCGGAGTGCCGTGCAGCAGGAAGACCGGTCTGCCGCGCGGATCGCCCAGCCGCTCCACCATCAGATGCCGCCCGTCCGCCGCGTGCACCCGACGTCGCACCCGAATGCCCCCTTCGTCGTACATGTCTTGTGCGGACATCATGAGCCTGAAATTCCCCCCGCGGTGGGTGATTACCCATCAGCGTGCCGGCCGCCACCGGATTCCGGACCTGTGAAGACGCTGTGAACGCAACCGTGTTGTCGTGTGTCCGTCCTTGGATCGACCTTGTGTGCGAGTGCGACGGCTCGGAATAGTGGGCGGCTCATCCTCCGCGTCCGGACACCCCACTTGTCCGGTCGCGGCCCCCACAGGAGGTTCGAAGTTGAAGCACCGACGCATACCCAAGCGGAAAGCGGCGATCGCCGGCGGCGCGGTCGCCGCCCTGGTCGCCGCGGGCGTCACGTTCCAGAGTGCGAACGCCAGTGACAACACCGAGCAGTTCGAGGTCAAGGCGCTGTCGGCGTCGGCGGCCGGAAACCTCGCCGTCACGCTCAGCGCGGACCTGGGTGCCGACGAGGCGGGCGCGTACTACGACACCAAGGCCAAGGTCCTTGTGGTGAACGTGGTGGACGAGGCCGCCGCGCAGACCGTGCGCGAGGCGGGCGGCAAGGCCAGAATCGTCGAGAACACCCTCGCCGAGCTGACGGGCGCCCGGGAGACCCTCACGGACAAGGCGACGATCCCCGGAACCTCCTGGGCCACCGACCCGGTCACCAACAAGGTGGTCGTCACGGCCGACCGTACGGTCAGCGGCGCGGAGTGGACCAAGCTGGAGCAGGTCGTGAAGGGGCTCGGCGGCAAGGTCGAACTCAAGAAGACCGCAGGGGAGTTCAAGCCGTTCATCGCGGGCGGCGACGCGATCCACTCCGGCGGCGGACGCTGCTCGCTGGGCTTCAACGTGGTCAAGGGCGGCGAGCCGCACTTCATCACCGCGGGCCACTGCGGTCAGACCGGCAGCGAGTGGTCCGACTCCGCGGGCGGCGCGCCGATCGGCTCGATGGTCGACTCGCAGTTCCCGGGCAACGACTTCGCGCTGGTGAAGTACAGCGGCAGCACCGAGCACCCGAGCGAGGTCAACCTCTACAACGGCAGCGCGCAGGCCATCACCAAGGCGGGCGAGGCGACCGTCGGTCTGAAGGTGCAGCGCAGCGGCTCCACCACGCAGGTCCACGACGGCGAGGTCACCGGGCTCGACGCGACCGTGAACTACGGCAACGGCGACGTCGTCGAGGGCCTCATCCAGACCAACGTCTGCGCCGAGCCGGGCGACAGCGGCGGCTCGCTCTTCGCGGGCGACACCGCCATCGGGCTGACCTCGGGCGGCAGCGGCGACTGCACCGCGGGTGGCGAGACCTTCTTCCAGCCGGTGACGGAGGCGCTCAGCACCTTGGGCGCCGAGATCGGCTGACCGAAGGCCGCGTGCGGATGTCGGCGCCCCTCCCCGGATCTGACCCGGAGTGGGGCGCCGACGTGTGGGCGACCCACGGGTCGGCGACCCGTCAGGGTTGATCGCCGGTGGCCCGCGCCGGGCGGCCGGCCTCCGCCGGCTTCGCCGGCCCGGGGGCGCGTGCCCGGCGCAGCGCCTGGTGAACCGCCCAGATGACCGACACCAGCGGTACGGCCACCACCGCGCCCAGCACCCCCGCCGCGATGGCTCCGCCGATGACCGTGAGCGCGACCACCACCGGGTGCAGCCGGACGGCCCAGCTCATCACGATCGGGTGCAGCAGATGCCCCTCGATCTGGCCGATCACCACGATCAGTGCGACGACGACGGCCGCGATGACCGGTCCCTCGGACGCCAGCGCCACCACTGCCGCGACGGCCAGCGCGATGGGCGAGCCGATCAGCGGGATGAAGGCGGCGAAGAACTCGAGCAGCGCCAAAGGCACGGCCAGCGGCACGCCGAGGGCGAAGAGGGCCACGCCGACCAGTACGGCGTTGGTGGCCGCCACCAGCACGATGCCGCGCGTGTATCCGGTGAACGTGCCCCAGCCGACCCGGCCCGCCAGTGCCACGCGGTCCTGGACCGACGGCGGCAGCTGCGCGCAGAACCAGCCCCACTGCCGGTCGCCCGCGTGCAGGAAGAACACCGAGCAGAACAGCGCGAGCGCGAGGACCGTCAGTACCTCCACCAGCCGACGGGTGCCGCTGAGCGCGGTACTGAGGAGCGTGGAGCGATGGCTGGACAGGAATTTCCCGATCCGGGACTGGACGTCGGTGAGGGCCTCCGGGTTGAGCCGGAACGGCGGCTCCTCCAGCCACCGTTCGATTCTGCCGATGCCGGCGCCGAACTCCCGCTGCAGTGTGGCCCGCTCCCCGGCGATCGCCTCGCCGACCAGGGCCAGGATGCCGAGTACGACGACAATGCTGCCGACCAGGGTCAGGGCAACGGCGAGCGGCCGCGGCAGGACGCGGGCCAGCAGATCGGTCACCGGCCGGAGCAGCGCGGTGATGACCAGACCGAGAAAGACGGCCACGGCGATTTCGTGGAAGCGCCCCAGCATCGAGAAGACGGCGTACACGAGGGCGCCCACCACCAGCAGCCGCCAGGCGTACGCGGCAGCGGTCCGCAGGAGCGGTGCCACCGGTGGCTCGCCGCCCGAGGCCGCCCCGTCGGTGCGCCCGACAGGCGGCCTCGGGCCCCAGCGGGCGGCCGTGCGGACCGGACCGCGCGGGGCGCGGCGCGCAGCGCGGATCCTCGGTCGCGGCTGTTCGGATGACCCGCCGAAGGAAGGGCTCCCGGGTGCCGGGCCGCCTCCGGGGTGGGGGCCGCCCTTCATGTGCGAGGTGCCCTCGGTGTGCGGATCGCTCCCGTGGTGCGGATCACCGCTGTGCTGCGGATCGGTGTGTCCGGTCATCGGCCGTCGCGCTCGGCCGTCGGATCCGTCGCGGCGGTGCCGGCCGGGCGGCGTCCTCCCCGTAGCAGTGCGCACACCAGCGTGACCAGAGCCCCGCCCACCGCCCATGCGGCGAGCACCAGCATCGGTCCCGCCGCGCCGTTGCCCTTGAAGTACGCGATCGAACGGGCCGCGAACGTCCCCGCACCCGGTGGCAGTGCCGGTCCGATGGCCCGCCAGAACGGCGGCAGCAGCGGATACGGGTAGGGGCCGCCCGCGCTCGGGTTGCCGAGTACGACCACCAGCAGGATCGCCAGTCCGATTCCGACGATGCCCGCCAGCCCCTGGAAGGCGAGCGTGAGCGCGCCCACCGCGAAGACCACCAGTGTGCCCAGTCCCCACAGGGCCCAGATGCTGCCGGGCAGCGCATCCAGGACCGGGCCCGCGATCACCGAGCCCAGCAGGCCCGCGGCGATCGAGTACAGCAGCAGCGCACCGAGCCTGATCAGGGCCCTCTCGGTGTTGGCGGGCCGGGCGCCCGAACTGATCGCCAGGATCGCCGCGCACAGATAACCGCCCACGCACCACCCCACCACCAGGTAGAACGCGGAGAGCCCGCGCGCATCGCCCCTGGCGCCCGGGACCACGTCCACCACTCGCACGGTGCGCCCCTGCGCCTCCTCGACGAGCCCGACGACCTCGATGAGCGCCTGGGCCAGCGAGGCCCCGGAGGCGCTCGCGACCAGCAGCCGGTCGGCGGTTCCCCGCGGGTCGATGATCAGCGCGCCGTCGACGTCCCGGTTCATGACCTTCTCGCGGGCGGCCGCTTCGTCGCCGACGGCACGCGGATCGAGTGGATCGCCGGGCAGCGCGGCCAGCTGCTGTACGGCCTGATCGGTGATCCGAGCCGTGGGTGTGACGACGGCCAGCGGGATCTCGTGCGGCCTCGGCTGGTGGAAGGCGCCGATGTACGACGTGATGAATCCGAGCTGGAGCGCCAGCACGCCGAGGATCAGGGCCGCGGTTCGCACGCTCACCGCGTCCTTCAGCTCGCCGAGGAGGCCTCGGCGAGGTGGGTCGTGTGTCTGCGCCATGGGCCCAAGGCTCGATGGCGCCCGGTGTTCCCGCAGGTGGGACGGGGCCGAATGGCGGATGGGTGAAGGGGCGCGGACCTGCTGGGGCCCGGCGGGTATGCCCTCGCCATGTGTCGCACGAATGTTCGAAATTTGGTCTATGGTGGAACCGGGGAGGTGAGACGGTCTGATCCAGGAGGTGCGGGTGCCCGGGTTCACGCATCTGCACACCGTTTCCGGGTTCTCCCTGCGGTACGGGGCCTCCCACCCGGAGCGGCTTGCCGAGCGCGCCGCCGAGCGGGGCATGGACGCCCTCGCGCTGACCGACCGCGACACCCTCGCGGGCGCGGTCCGCTTCGCCAAGGCGTGTGCGACGGAGGGCGTCGGGGTGCGGCCGCTGTTCGGGGTGGACCTCGCGGTGGGGGAGCGCTCGTACCAGGAGGGGCCCGCCGAGCGGCGGCGTACCCCGGTGCGCGGCGGGGCGTTCATCGACGAGTCCGCGCCCCGTACGATCTTCCTCGCCCGCTCCCGTCAGGGCTGGGGCGAGCTGTGCCGGATGGTCACCGCCGCCCACGCGGCGGACGACGGCAGCCCGCTGCTGCCCTGGTCCGACAACCACGGCGACGGGCTGACCGTACTGCTCGGCCCGTCCTCCGAGGTCGGCCGGGCGCTGACCGCGGGCCGTCCCGACCGGGCGGCGAAGCTGCTCGCACCCTGGCGCGAGAGGTACGGCGACCGGCTGTGCCTGGAGGTCGTGCACCACGGCCGCAGCGGCACCGGCCCCGGCTCGCTGCGGCATGCCGCCCGTACCCTCGGCCTCGCCGCCGAACAGGGTGTACGGGCCGTTCTGACCAATGCAGTCCGGTATGCCGACCCGGGGCAGGGTCCGGTCGCCGATGTCCTCGACGCGGCCCGCCGCCTTGTCCCGATCGACCCGCGCAAGGGCCTCGACAGCGGGGAACGCTGGCTCAAGGACCCTGCCGCGATGGCCGGCCTCGCCGACCGGGTCGCCCAGGCCGCGGGCTTCAGGAGCGACACCGCGCACCGGCTGCTCGCCATGACGGAGGAGACGGCCGCCGCATGCCTGGTCGATCCCGAGGACGACCTCGGGATCGGCACCGTCCACTTCCCGGAGCCGTACCTCGTCGGCGCGGACCGCCGCAGCGCCCAGCGGGTGCTGGCATCCCGGGCCGCCGCCGCGATGGTGCTGCGCGGCTACGACGGCCGGCGTGCCTACTGGGAGCGGATGCACCACGAACTGGACATCATCGCCCACCACGGTTTCGCCTCCTACTTCCTGACGGTCGCCCAAGTCGTCGACGACACCCGGAGAATGGGCATCCGGGTCGCGGCACGCGGCTCCGGGGCGGGATCCCTGGTCAACCATCTCCTCGGTATCGCGCACGCCGACCCCGTCGAGCACGGGCTGCTGATGGAACGCTTCCTGTCCAAGCGGCGGCGGGTGCTGCCCGACATCGACATCGATGTGGAGTCCGCCCGTCGGCTCGAGGTCTACCGCGCGATCATCGGCCGCTTCGGCGAGGAGCGGGTGGCGACCGTCGCCATGCCCGAGACCTACCGGGTGCGCCACGCGGTACGGGACGTGGGCGCGGCGCTGTCCATGGACCCCGCCGAGATCGACAGGATCGCCAAGTCCTTCCCGCACATCCGGGCCCGCGACGCCCGCGCCGCGCTGGAGGAACTGCCCGAACTGCGGTCCGTGGCGAAGGAGATGGAGCGTTACGGCCGGCTGTGGGAGCTGGTCGAGTCACTGGACGCGCTGCCCCGCGGCGTCGCCATGCACCCGTGCGGAGTGCTGCTCTCCGACGCCTCGCTCCTCACCCGTACACCGGTGATGCCCACCAGCGGCGAGAGCCTGCCCATGTCGCAGTTCGACAAGGACGACGTGGAGGAGCTCGGGCTGCTCAAGCTGGACGTCCTGGGGGTGCGGATGCAGTCGGCGATGGCGCACGCGGTCGCCGAGATACGGCGCGCGACGGGCCGGGAGGTGGACCTCGACGACCCGGGTCAGGTGCCGCCGGGTGATCCGGAGACCTACCGGCTCATCAAGTCCGCCGAGACGCTGGGCTGTTTCCAGATCGAGTCGCCGGGCCAGCGTGACCTGGTCGGGCGGCTGCAGCCGGAGACCTTCCACGATCTGGTCGTCGACATCTCGCTGTTCAGGCCGGGTCCGGTCGCGGCCGACATGGTGCGCCCGTTCATCGAGGCCCGCCACGGCCGCGCGCCCGTCCGCTTCCCGCACCCGGATCTGGAGGGGCCGCTGAAGGAGACGTACGGAGTCGTCGTCTTCCATGAACAGATCATCGAGATGGTGGACATCATGACCGGCTGCGGCCGGGACGAGGCCGACCGGGTGCGGCGCGGGCTCTCCGACCCCGGGTCGCAGGGGAAGATCAAGGTCTGGTTCGCGCAGCATGCGGAGGCGAAGGGATACGCGCCCGAAGTGGTCGGCCGCGCCTGGGAGATCATCGCGGCCTTCGGATCGTACGGATTCTGCAAGGCACACGCGGTCGCCTTCGCCGTACCCACCTATCAGTCGGCGTGGCTCAAGGCGCACCACCCGGCGGCCTTCTACGCCGGACTGCTCACTCACGACCCCGGGATGTACCCCAAGCGGCTGCTGCTGGCGGACGCGCGGCGGCGCGGGGTGCCGGTGCTGCCGTTGGATGTGAACCGGTCGGCGGTCGCCCATAGAATCGAACTGGTGTCTGATGATGGCGGGCGGGACGCCTGGGGGCTGCGGCTCGCGCTCGCGGACGTCCATGGCATCAGCGAGGCCGAGACCGCGCGGATCGAGGCCGGGCAGCCCTACTCCTCGCTGCTGGACTTCTGGCAGCGCGCCCACCCCGGCCGGCCGGTCGCCGAACGGCTCGCCCAGGTCGGCGCGCTCGACGCCTTCGGCGCGAACCGCCGCGATCTGCTGCTGCACCTGGCCGAACTCCACCGCGGACAGCGGGGATCGGGGAGGTACGGCAGTCAACTCCCCCTGGGCGACGGGCGCAGGACGGCTTCGATCGGGCTGCCCGACCTGGGGGACGCGGAGCGCCTCAGCGCCGAGCTGGGCGTACTGGGCATGGACGCCTCCCGTCATCTGATGGGAGATCACCACGCTTTTCTCGCCGAACTGGGGGTGGTCTCCGCCCAGCGGCTGCGAGCCGCCCCGCACGGGCAGACGGTGCTGGTCGCAGGCGCGAAGGCGGCCACCCAGACGCCGCCGATCCGGTCCGGCAAACGGGTCATCTTCACCACGCTCGACGACGGCACGGGCCTGGTCGACCTCGCCTTCTTCGACGACAGCCATGCCGCGTGCGCCCACACCGTCTTCCACTCCTGGCTGCTGCTGGTACGCGGAGTGGTGCAGCGGCGCGGACCGCGCAGCCTCAGCGTGGTCGGCGCGGCGGCTTGGAACCTGGCGGAGCTGGTGGAGCTGCGGCGTACGGGCGGCCTCGACGCGGTCGCGTCACGGCTGGCAGCTCCCGTGGAGACGGCGGACGAGGACCAGGAGGAGACTCCCGCTGACAGCGGCCGGCGGATCGAACTGCCCACGGGCTTTTCCCTGAACCCCTGGGCGGACCTTCAGCCGCCGGGTGAGAAGGCCGCCACCGGACGGAAGTTGTGGCACCAGAGCCCGGGGAGCGCCGGATGATCCTCTATGTACGCTTCCTGCTCCCGCCCGCACTCGAGACGGACGGGGTCGAGAGGGGCGCGTCGCTCGAGACGGGCGGGGTGGCGGCGGGAGGGGTCGAGGCGGCGCTGCCCGCGCTGCTCGGACTGGCCGAGGGCATCAGCCCCGTCGTGCAGGCGCTGCCGCCCGACGCCGTGCTCATCGATGTCCGGGGCGCCGAACGGTACTTCGGGCGGGACGCCACCCGGCTCGCCTCGCTGCTGCGGGTCCGGGCACTCGCACACTGCGGCGTGGACTGCGTGGTCGGGGTCGGCCCCGGGCCGATGCTGGCCAGGATGGTGGCCCGGGCGGCCGGACCCGGGACGACCCTGGTGGTGACGCAGGACGAGGCCGCCCGGTTCCTGGCCGACAAGCCGGTCGCCGCCCTGGACGGAGTGGGGCCGGCGACGGCCCGCACCCTGTGTGCGTACGGCCTCGACTCCATCGGCCGCATCGCCGCCGCGCCGCTCGCCGTGCTTCAGCGGATCATCGGTGCGCGGGCCGGGCGCGAGCTGTGGGAGCGGGCGCGCGGCATCGACCGTACGGCGGTCGTCCCGAACGCGGTCGCGCGCTCGATCGCGACCGAACGGGCCTTCCCGCGCGATGAGTTGGACCGGACGCAGCACCGCAGGGCACTGCTCTCGCTCGCCGAGGAACTGGGTGCCCGGATGCGTGGCGAACGCCAGGTGTGCCGGTCGCTGACCCTCACCGTGCGCTACGCCGACCGGTCCACGACCACCCGTACCCGCACGCTGCGCGAGCCGACCGCCCACTCCGCGGCGCTCACCGGCACGGCGTACGCGCTCCATGAGTCGCTCGGCCTGCAGCGCGCCCGGGTGCGGAGCCTTGCGCTGCGCGCCGAGGATCTGGCGCCCGCCGAACGGGCCGCGCGGCAGCTGACGTTCGACCCGGCCGACGAGCGGGCGCGCCGGATCGAGGCGGTGGCGGACCGGGCGCGGGCGCGCTTCGGCCCGCGGGCGATCGTGCCGGGGTCGCTCGCCGCGTAGGGGAGTGGGCGGGTCGGGGTTCCGGCTCCGGGGACGGACCGTCTCGGGTCGACACCCCGTCCCCTTCCGTTCCTGTCTGTCCCTTCCGTTCCATCCGCCCCGTCTTGTATCCGACCCGCCCCCTTGCTATTGACGAGAAGTCAATTCTTTACCGACGCGTAACTTCCCTGTTCGGGTTACCCGTGCGTAAGTTGACGTGAGCACAGCAAATCTATGTGCGGATCCAGCCATCGCAACTCCCCTTGAGCCGCAAGGAGACCGATCGATGCTGCCCTGGAAACGTGCGCTCAGGCCCTTGTCAGCCCTCGTGCTGACTGTTGTCCTCGCCTTCGCGCCTGCTGCCACCGCCACCGCCGATTCAGCCGCGGCCGCCCCCAGCCGCGGTTGGAACGACTATTCCTGCAAGCCCTCCACCGCCCACCCCCGCCCCGTCGTTCTTGTACACGGAACGCTCGGGAACTCCATCGACAACTGGCTCGTCCTGGCTCCGTATCTGGTGAAACGCGGCTATTGCGTGTTCTCCCTCGATTACGGCCAGCTCCCCGACGTGCCCTTCTTCCACGGACTCGGTCCTATCGACAAGTCGGCCGAGCAGCTCGATGTCTTCGTCGACAAGGTGCTCGCCTCGACCGGCGCATCCAAGGTCGATGTCGTCGGCCACTCCCAGGGCGGCATGATGCCGCGCTACTACCTCAAGTTCCTGGGGGGCGCGGCCAAGGTGAACGCCCTGGTCGGACTTGCTCCCGACAACCACGGCACCACCCTGAACGGGCTCACCGAACTGCTGCCGTACTTCCCCGGTGCGGCCGACCTGCTCAGCGAACGCACCCCGGGACTGGCCGACCAGATGACCGGCTCCGCCTTCCTGGCCAAACTCAACGCGGGCGGCGACACCGTGCCCGGCGTGCAGTACACCGTCATCGCCACCCGCTACGACGAGGTGGTCACCCCGTACCGCTCGGGGTATCTGGAAGGGGCGAACGTCCGTAACGTCCTGCTCCAGGACCTCTGTCCGGTCGACCTGTCCGAGCATCTGGCGATCGGAGTGTTCGACCTGATCGCCTACCACGAGGTGGCCAACGCACTCGACCCGGCGCACGCCACCCGCACCACCTGCGCATCGGTCTTCGGCTGACCAGGACCACCGGGGCAACCCGCTGAAGTACGCGACTGCCGTCCGCCCCTCCTCGGCGCGGACGGCAGTCCCTTCTGTGCGGCTGCCCGGTCAGCGGCTGTGCCGGCCCCGGCCCGCTGTCGCGGGCCTGCGGCGGGCGGCACCGAAGGTCGCGGCAGCGCCGACCGCCAGGGCGGCCGCGCCGCCGATCGCGAGGTACGGCGTATTGCTGTCGCCGCCCGTCCGGGCGAGGTTCTCGCTGCCGGCCTCAGGGGTGGCGTCGGCGCCGGAGCCCGCGTCACCGGCCACGGTGGGCTCGGCGGCGGTGTTCGCCTCGGGCGCGTTCTCGGCAGCCTCCCCGGCCGGAGCGGTCCCGTCCTTCTCGCTGCCGCTGCCGGCCTCTTCGCCGCCGTCGCCACCGTGGCCGTTGTGGTCGACCGTGGACTTGTCGGCGCCGTCCGCGATCTCCTCCTCGGAGGGCGCGGAGGCGGTCGGGGTGGACGTACCACCACCGTTGTCCTTGCCGAACACCACGTCGGAGCAGGTGTAGAAGGCCTCGGGGGAGTCCGAGCGCTGCCAGATGGAGTAGATCAGGTGCCGGCCGGACTTGCTGGGCACGACGCCGTTGAAGACATAAGCCCCGTTCTCCAGCTTCGGGTTGGTGACCTTCGCGAACGGCTTCGCCTCCAGATCCGACCACTTCAGGGGCTGGGTCGGGTCGTAGCCGTCCTTGGTGAGGTACAGCTCGAAGGAGCCCTTGTGCGGCGCGGTCGCCTTGTAGCTGAAGGTGCGGTTCCCGGGCGTCATCGCCGAGGACGGCCAGTCGGCACGGGGCAGATCGAGCCCCTTGTACTTGTCGCGCCCGGCGCTGCACAGCTTGCCGTCCGGGATCAACTGCTGGTGCTTGCCCGCGGCGTTGGCGATGTTGACTTCGTTCCAGTCGTAGAAGGCCTGCGTACCGCTGGCCGCGATCGCCGCCTTGCATGCCGCCGACTTCGGGTTCTCCGGCCCCTCGGCGAAACAGGCGGACACGCGGCTGACGGGATCCGTCATCGAACCGTGCGCGGACGCCGGGGCAGCGGCCAGCCCGGCCATCGCGAGCGGCGCGATGCCGAGTGCGGCGACCGTGAGGGCCTTACGGCGAGCGGTCATGGTGACGTTCTCCTTCAAAGCGGCAGAGACTGAGGAACACGAGGCCCGGTTCGAACGGCCGACGCGGCCCCCCGTAGGACTACGGCGCCGACTGCCCGAACCGGCCCCGGCGAGGAGCAAGCTAGCCGTTCCCCGAGGCGAAATCGCTGGCTGGGAGGGTGTGAAGCCGATCCTTATGGTCCCTTTAAGGCGGCAGTAAGGAGGGGCTCAGGAACACTGCGGAGCGCACGCGCCTGACCACGTGGTTCGGGGCTCCATCGTCCGCAGTCGTCCATCGGGAGCTGCCTCGTGTCGCCGCGTTTGGCTCCCTGTTTGGCTCCCTGTTTGGCTCCCCACAGGAGAGGTGGCCGGACGTCGGCACCACCCGTGGCGAAGCACTGAACGGTCGCGCGCCTCTCGTGCCTGAGAGGTTGGGTCTGCATGGGGGTCTCGGCCCAGTCCGCCGGCACGAGGACAGCCTTGTTCAACTCCACGCACCAGGCGTCGTGTCCTCAAGCACCCACGACTTCTTCGTCCCGAACGCGATCACGCGGCGCCGGGCGGCAGAGCTCGACCTGCGTATTCGAGGGCTGGTTGTCCGTTGCCGTCCACACCGGTCCACGTGTGCTCTCCGCGCTTGGCCCCCTGTTTGGCCAAGCACTGGCCCACAGAGTTGTCGGACGACGTCTGCCAGACCCAGGCATTACGAGTTGTCCGATCTTGCTCCGGTGACGTCCGCGGGCGTCCACCGTGAAGGGGACGCACCTGGTCAGAGCCCCAGTGTCGGATGTTCTGTGGACGACCGCGGTTCGTCTGGCTGGCGGCCACCCCCCGCGGCCACGCGCCTAGCTGCGGCAGGCGCATGCCGTGACTGCTGCCCCATTGGAAGTCCCGACCTGCGTCTTCTTAGTCCGCCACCCTTCGCCAGCTATCGCCGTACTTACGCGCCACCCCCAGATCGCTCTGGCCTGCAGAAAATCGCGTCGGAGCACAAAATTCGCCATGTGCCGCCATGGGGCCGCAGAGGAATCGCGCCACCCTGTGACCTGGAGAAACGTCATTTGCGCCAGCCGGGCTAGCTCGGCTGGTCTGTAAGGTAAGGGCAACGGCAAACGCTCGGTTGTGAGCAAGTCTGCGACCGTGCGCCTGAGATGCCCGTGCGCACACGAGTACCCGACTCCGGCGGTATCCGGAATCGGGCCTCGCGCGCGGGAACCGTGAGCCCGGCCGACTAGGGCGTGTTGCGAAAGTGGATCAGGAGTCGTGGTCGGCTCGGGCGGCCGTCTGGTCTGACCAGCCCCGCGACAGGGTGAGACGGCCGGATCGGAGCGCGTCGCGCTGTTCGGTCACCCATTGCTCAACCTGATCTACGGATTCCGCGACGGGTCGGTCCGTGGTGTTGAGCAGGTGGGTGGACCATCGCCGGTCGTCGGCAGTCCACCCGGTCCAGCGGTGCCAGGCCATCTCGGGCCAGCTGTTGTCGATGATGACGTCGGGTCGGTATCGGGGATCCTCGGCGTGCTTGCGGTGCCAGGCAGCCCAGCCGAGGAAGGCGTCAACCGCCGGAGCGTCCCATCGGCCCGAGTCGCGCATGGTGAGCCTGCCGCGCCGGACCTCGTCGGACACGTCGACCAGACACACCGCGATTCCATCCAGCAACGGGGCGGAGGGGCTGGCCAGGACCTCTCCCAGCGGGGACTGCCCGGTCAGTAGGAGGTCGACTCCACGCACCTGGTACTCCAGCGCACGACGCACCCACATCTCGGTCATGCGGTTACGCCACCAGCGATCGGCTCCTTCCGGTACGCCGAGCTCGTCGAAGTCGTGCACGGCGAGCCGCCCCAGCCGCTTGCCCACGGAGTAAGCGAGCGTGGTCTTGCCCGAACAGCTGGAGCCGGTCAGTTTGAGCAGCATCTCACCAGGGTGGCAGGTCAGTGGTGGTGTCCTCGAAAGGTTTTCCCGGGACTTTCCGCCCCCCGCTCCGCTAGTCACAGCCACTCGTTGATGGCAGCGACCAGTACGGTCGCTTCGTAGCGGACGGCCAGCTTGTCGTATCTCGTCGCCACCGCACGGTGCCTCTTCAGCCGGTTGATCCCGCACTCCACTGCGTGTCGCTCGCGATAGTCGACCTTGTCGAACTTTGGCGGTCGGCCGCCACGGGAGCCGAGCTTCTTGCGGTTGCGGACCTGGTCGGCTTTCTCCGGGATCGTGCAGCCGATGCCACGTCTGCGCATGTAAGCGCGGTTCGCTCGGGAGCCATAAGCCTTATCGGCCCGCACCTTGTCCGGCCGGGTGGGCGGCCGGCCCAGGCCCATCCGGGGCACCCGGATGGCCTCCAGCACCGGCTGGAACTGCGGGCTGTCATGCCGGTGCCCGGCGGTGACGATGAGCGAGAGCGGCTTCTGACCCTGCTCTACCGCCAGGTGCAACTTGGTGGTCAGTCCGCCGCGTGAACGCCCGAGGCCGTGGTCGCCGGGCTCGGTGTCGACGCCGCCAGGAGACTCCTTTTGCTCTGCCCCTTTTTACGCGCCCCGGCGGCGTGCTGGTGCGCCCGGGCGATGGTGGAGTCCACGCTGACGTCCCATGTGATGAGGCCCTTCGCGTCGGCTTCGGCCTGGAGCTGCTCGAAGATCCGCTTCCAGGTGCCGTTGCGCTGCCAGCGGCGGAACAGGTCGTAGGCCCGGTCCCACGGCCCGTACCGTTCCGGAACGTCCCGCCACGGCGCACCGGTCCTGGTCCGCCAGCGTATGCCGTCGATCAACTGCCGACGCGTCCACGTCGGCGGCCGCCCCGGCTTCTTGCCCAGCGGCAGCAACGGCTCCAACCGAGCCCACTGGCCATTCGTCAGATCTCCGCGCCCCACGGCGCTTGATCATCCACGACCTTGATCAACTTTCGCAACAGACCCTAGTAGACGGCCGGGCTCACCTTGCCCGACCAATCGTCCGGATCATGAGCGGTTCACCCCTGGTCAGTGGATGAACCGCTCGACACATCCCGCGATGGCCGTAACCGCGGTGAGGACCGCAACGGAAACCTGAAGCCACCATGACCGCTGGTGACATCGGTACCGGGACCTCGACTTCTTCGGTCGCACCATCAGGTTCAACTCTCCTCTCTCATCACCCGAACCAGGTCGGGTCCCTGCTCACATCGATCAGGGAGCTCAGGGAGAGCCAGAGTCGAACTCCACGCAACTTACCTCGCCTCCACCAACGAAAACTGGGGCGGCGGCCAACCGCCAGGGGCCGCCATAAGGAGAGCCACTGGTTCGTGCCCACCGGGCCTCGGCCCGACGGACTCAGCTCCCGAGCGCCCTGAGCAGCGCGCTCCAGCGACACATCAGAGCCCCAGGACCTCTTCGTCCCGAATAAGGTCCGAGGTTGATCTGTAACAGTGGGTCGAGGAGTTGTCGCAGGTCAGCCCGTCGGTACCCGTTGGCATGGCATGGTGCGTGCGTGGCAGTGCTGGTGAGAAGTTCTTCTCCCAGATTTCTCCCATGACGTCAGGGCGTCGGCGGGTACCACGGCTGAGGCAAGCCCAGCCCGGGCGGCAGAAGCTGTCCGCCTGAAGGCACCAGACCAGACGGCGCGACCCCGCGCGCGGTGGCGAAGTTGACCGTGCCGCCGGAGAACTCCGCGTCGTCGAACCCGACCGTGCCGCCGGAGAACTCCGCGAAGCGGAAGGGGACCGTGCCGCCGGAGAACTCCGCGTCGTCGAACCTGACCGTGCCGCTGAACGCCGCGCTGCTGAAGACCACCGTGCCGCCAGAGAACGCCGCACCGGAAAAGTCTCCGCCGTCGAAGAGGACGCCGGTGAAGTCCAGGTCGTGGCCCTGCCAGGTGTGGGGGTGCTCGGGGGCGAGGCGGAGGTGGTCGCGGATGAGGCGGATGACCGTGTGCCGGACCTCCCGCACGGCCAGGTATGCGTGCCGAGCATCCGCGTCGCCCGACGGTAAGTCGGCTTCGGCGGTGTACGGCAGGCGGAGGTAGGCGCATAGGACGTCGATGCAGGTCTGGCGGAGGTCGCGGGTGGGGGCGTCGTTAGCGAGGCCGGCGAGGGCGTGCACGCCGCCCAGGCGTACTGCGGCGGATTCCTCGCCGAGCTGGGAGAGCTCGGCCAACGTCGCGTGGGGCAGTTGATGGCGCAGGCAGATCAGGGTGAGCAACAGCCGGTCACTGAACACCAGTTTCGGCTTGCGCCCGGCTCCGGCCGCCCTGTGCGTTCGCCTCCGCGGCGCTCGGCACGGTCGGACTCCCGGGCGGCCTCCCAGCGCGGCGCCAGCTCGAAGACGAGCTCGGCAAAGTGGTGGCGTGTCACGCCCGTGAAGGCAGGATGGGCCAGGGCAGCACGAATCAGGGCACGAGTCACGTCTCCCGATCGTGCCGCCCGCCACTGACATCCCGTCAGCCTCGCTCAAGTGCCCCAAGGTCGTAAGCGGGCATCGCTGGGCGATGCGCATCTTCCAGGAAGTGAGGCACGCATGGCGCCGTACGACGTCAAGCGAGAGCGGAAAGAGTTCTACGCGCCCAAGAACACGGCGTGGGCCATCGTGGACGTTCCCGAACATCAGTTCATCGCCATCGACGGTACGGGGAACCCCAACACGGCGCCCGTCTACGCCAGCACGGTCGAGGCCCTCTACGCGGTTGCCTACACCCTCAAGTTCGCCAGCAAGCGCACGGCGGGCGGCGATTTCGTCGTCGCTCCGCTGGAAGGGCTGTGGTGGGCGGACCGGCCCGAAGCCTTCACCAGCGGAGCCAAGGACACCTGGAACTGGACCATGCTCATCAACATGCCCCCCTGGATCACCAAAGAGATGATCGAGGACGCCAAGCAGACCGCCCTGTCCAAGAAGAAGCTCCCCACGATCTCCCAGCTCCGACACTTCACCCTGCACGAAGGCTCCAGCGCCCAGGTGCTGCACATCGGCTCCTACGACGACGAGGCACCCGTGCTGCACGAACTCCACCACACCTACCTCGCCGCCAACGGCCTGCGGCCATCGGGCCTGCATCACGAGATCTACCTCAGCGACCCCCGCAAGACCGCCCCCGAGAAGCTGAAGACCATCCTGCGTCAGCCGGCCGAACGCCTCGACAGGTAGCTACCAGCCTGCCCTCAACTCAATTGCCCCCAAGGTCGTAACCACGGCGGCCGGGACGGTCGAGGTGAGGGCCCCGCGGGTGAACGACAAACGCGTCGACGAAGCAACCGGTGAGCGCAAGCGGTTCTCCTCGGCGATCCTGCCGCCCTGGGCACGGAAGTCTCCGAAGATCAGCGAGGTACTGCCGCTGCTCTGTCTGCATGGCCTGTCCTCCGGTGACTTCGTTCCCGCGATGGAGCAGTTCCTGGGCTCCTCGGCGGGCCTCTCGCCCGCGACGGTGACCCGGCTGACCGCCCCAGTGGCAGGCCGACCACTCGGCGTTCATGGACCGCGAGCTGTCCGCCACCGACTACGTCTACGTCTGGGCCGACGGCGTGCATCTGCGTATCCGTCTAGAGGACGCGAAGGCCGCCGTTCTGGTGCTGATGGGAGTGCGGGCGGACGGCACGAAGGAACTGATCGCGATGAAGGACGGCTACCGCGAATCGTCCGAGGCATGGGCAGGGCTGCTGCGGGACTGCGCCCGCCGGGGCAGGCGGGCCCCGCACCTGGCCGTGGGAACGGCGCACTCGGTTTCTGGAACGCGCTGAACGAAGTCTTCCCCGACGCCCGCCACCAGCGGTGCTGGGTGCACAAGACCGCCAATGTCTTGGACGCACTGCCGAAGTCGGCGCAGCCTGCCGCCAAGCGTGCGATCCAGGAGATCTACAACGCCGAGGACAAAGAGCACGCGGCCAAGGCGGTCGCCACGTTCGCCAAGCAGTACGGGGCCAAGTACCCCAAGGTCGTCAAGCGGATCACCGACGACGAGGACGAGCTGCTGGCGTTCTTCGACTACCCCGCTGAGCACTGGATCCATCTGCGGACCACGAACCCCATCGAGTCGACCTTCGCCACCGTGCGGCTGCGCACCAAGGTCACCAAGGGCGCCGGCAGTCGGGCCGCCGCGCTGAGTATGGTGTTCAAGCTGATCGAATCCGCGCAGGCCCGCTGGCGCGCGGTCAGCGCGCCCCACCTGGTTGCCCTGGTCCGGGCGGGAGCCCGCGTCGAGCGCGGCCAGCTGGTTGAGCGGCCGGAAGGGATCGCGGCATGATCAGCCCCCACCTCGACGAGGAGCCCGCCGAGCATCGGCGGTTCGCCCGCTATCTGGAGGGTCTGGAGGCCGTCGCCGAGGCGGACGAGGCCGACTTGGTGGCCGCCGTCCTGCGCGACCAGGACGCGACGATGGCGGACAGTGCGGTGGGACGCCATCTGGACCGCCGGGCCGCCGACTTGCTGACCGGCCCCAGGTTCGCGGCCTGGGCCCAGACCATGACCGAGGTGATCGCGGATCGCGACTTCCTCACCCTCCGCCTGCGCGAGTGGACGCTGCTCAGAACCGTTGCCCTGGGCAACCCATGGACCGCCGAGGAGCTCACCGGAGCAACCGACTGGTTCCAGCGTATGGCCGCAACCACGCAGATCGTGACCTCACCCAAGGCCCTCAGGCTGCTGGCAGAACGCGGACGAACCCGCCGTGTCCGAAACGCAGCGAGCCGTCAGCTGCGACACCGGGACCAGCCCAACTGACCTGATCCACAGGTCTTGACGATTCCTCCGACGAACCTTGGCGCTGCCACAGCAATTGGTCCCGGTTCTCACGGCGCACCGCATCGCCCAGCAACGCCAGCGAGAGACGCTCGGCCTCACCTGGAAAGAAGACGAGTCGGAGGTGCGCCGCCGGAGCGATTTCGGGTCGCTGTGGTGCTGCAGATAATCAAGTTATGTCTGTGGCAGATGGGAAAGCACGTTCTGATGGCCGAGTAGATAACCCGGAATGCCTTCAGGCCTATTGTGTCAGCATGTCCTGACCGGTACTCTTGCAGCTTGCCCAACAGGTCATTCCCGGGGGATGAATGCGGATTAAGCAAAATGTGCTACTTCGTGGCGCCGAAAAAACGTTGTCGCTTGAAGAGGCGCTCGCATGGAAGGGGGTTTTTTCTCTCCAGGGTATCGAGTTGCCAGAGTTCGATGCGAGGACCAATCTCTGTTCCGTATCGGAGCAGCAGCTGAAGGATATCCATCGCCTCTACGGGCCGGGTGGGTTATATAGGCTTTACTATCTGGCGCACTCTCACGCTGTTGGCGAGTTCCGTCATTTCTTCCGGCTTATTTCTGAGGAAATTAAATTTGGCCGGTCAGGCGCCTTAGACTCGCTGGCTAAAATTCTTGCGGAGTTGGTCCCGGGCGCCCCGGCTTGGATGTCACAAGGAGGGGGTAATGCCGTCTGGGATAATCAAATTCTGCCACAAAGTCGAGAGCTTGACAGGTTCAATTCGCATATTCTGCAGCCTTCACTTTCAAGGAAGCTATATAATCCAGGTGTCCATCCAGGATATTTGGTTCATGGGCTGGGAGGGCCGAAGATCCTTATCTCGCACCCATTTAGGGGGGTGAATGGGGAGCTCTATGATGTCTTCACTAATTGCGTAGATGTGGTCACCAGCTTGTGGGCGCGAGGTTACTTCGGCACCTTTCTTTTCTTGGATAATCTAGTCGGCCTTAATTTCGAAATGGAGGGAGTGCCGGCCTGGCTTCTGTGGTTTTCCATGATTGCCTCTCACTCTGATGCGGTATTCTTCATTAAGGAGTTCGAAGAAGGGTTCACGGGTTCCCAAGAAAGGGAGATCGGCTTTACTCCCGATAGGGTGCAGAAGAAGATCATTGAGATACCTAAAGGTGAACTAATCTGGGCAAAGGAGTACGAGTCCGCTTCAGTGGATTTCTACGTTGCTGAAGGGGTTAGCCTTACCCGTGAGGAGGCTTTTGAGCGGGAGGCTGAACATGCCAGGCTGTTGCTCAGAGGCTATTCAATGCCCGGCATTCCGAAGGATAGAATCGTACGGATGGAGGAGAATGGTAATGCTTCGCATTATCCATTGAACTTCCCTATCTACGGCCCGTCCGTCGACTGATCAGTGGGACCCGGACCGGGGAGGCAGCTGATCACGCGCAGGGTGAGAGCGGTCATCACGGGCAGTGCAGTGCGGCGGCCGCGTTGCTGCCATTTCGCCAGCCGGTCAGCGGAGCGGCGGTCGGTGATCCAGGTGAGGTGGGTGCCGTCGGGCAGCGGGCGAATCACCGGCAGCAGGCGTCCGGCCTGCACCCGCCACAGCAGGTCGGCTCCGGTGGCGGCGGCCTCTCTCAGCGCTTCGAAGCCGTCATAGCCGCGGTCGGCCAGCAGCAGCATCCCAGGCCCCAAGGACGCCAGCAGGCACCGGGCCTGCGGCAGTCCTGCCCCGCTGGGCTGAGGTGCTTGCTTTCGGGGCCGCGGCGTGAGGATCGTCCCGTGCTGGGGCATCGGCAGCAGATCTCGGTTGGCTCCCCGTTGGGCTCCCCACAGGAGAGGTGGCCGGACGTCGGCACCACGCGTGGCGAAGCACTGAGCGTCCGCGCGAATCTCGTGCCTGAGAGAGGTTCTCTGCGTCGAGGGTCTCGACCCAGGCCGCCGGCGCGAGGGCGGCTGGGTCGCGGGAGCCACCTGCCCCAAGCGCGGCTTGACCAGTGTCTGGCCCCGCGAGATCTCCATCAGCGTCCGGGAACGTCCACGCTCGGTCGCCCCGGTTGGCCCCCGGTTTGGTCCCCGACGGCAGGGCTTGCTAGAGCCCGGTCCGGTGGCTGTAGGACACGACGGTCAGGCTTTCATCGTCGATGAGCCACGGCGAAGTGCAGTGCACGTGCCCCCGCTGGCAATCGGTGGGGTGACGCTGCGATCGAGCGTGATCGAGTGAACGACCAAGCGCGCGTTGTGCGGTGCAAGCTGACGCTGCTGCTCGACTTCAGAACGAGTCAGGATCACCTGGGAACCTTCGGAAGTCGTTCCCTTGACCTCGACATGCAGCCTGTCGGTACCTCGGCGCAGGTGCAGGTCGGACTCCCCTGGCTCACGAGGCCATTTATGGATCTGGCGGGGGAAACGTCCCTGGCTGGCGGGCGTGAGGCGGCTTCGGCCCTCCCTGGGCCGTTCATTGGCGGTTTGAGTTCGCCTGTGTCCCGACGGCGAGTGGCAGGACCACCTGCTCGACCGTGGAACCAGGTTCCACGTGGGGTATGAAGCTCGTGGGTGCAGGCAGAAGGACACGGTGGGGGGCATTGGTGCGTCGCGATCGATTATTGCTTCGCTTGTTGGTGGTGGCAGCTGGGAGTGCACTGGCAGGGCTCGCGGTGGCAGTGTGGGTCCCCGACGCGTGGGCAGGCTTGATCGGCACAGCAGTTACTGCTTCGGTCGGTGCAGCTGTTGTTGGAGTCCGATCGGAGTGGCAACAACGGGCCGAAGCAAGGCGGCGCCGGCCAGCAGCGCTGGTGATCTCTTCCCCCCGCGGGCGCGCCCCTACGGTAGGGGAGTTGTCGGATGCAGTGGCAGTCGGTGCTCATCCAGCCGAGGCACTAGAGGTCGACGGTGTATGGGACCGCGTGCCCGTGTATGTCACCAGGGATGCGGAACCGGCACTGCATGCCGCCATACGTCGTGGTGGTTTTGTGCTACTGGTCGGGGAGTCAACGGCAGGTAAGACGAGGGCGGCTTATGAGGCGATGCGGTTGCTTCTGCCCGCCTGGTTGTTCGTAGCGCCATCGTCACGCGACATGATGTTGGCCCTGCTGGACGATTGGGAAGCAGGTAGCGAGTACGTCGTGTGGCTTGATGATCTAGAGCGCTTCCTAGGGCCGGGGGGCCTAACTATCTCAGCGCTGCATCGGCTTTTAGCGCCGGGCCCAAGGGCCCTTGTGCTCGCCACAATGCGTACCCATGAATATGAACAGTTTCGTGATCGCGAAGAACGAGACTTCAGCGGGGACGAACGGGACGTCTGGCGGGAGGCGCGGGCGGTACTGCGCCAGGCCGACGTCATCCACTTGGAGCGTCGATGGACAGAACAGGAGCGGGCTCGGGCCGAGCAAATGAGTGCAGTTGAGCCCCGGCTGGCTCGTGCCGTTGCAGGCGACGATCGTTTCGGAATCGCCGAGATCCTCGCAGCAGGCCCCGAATTGGCCCAGGCCTGGCGCCACGCGTGGGCTCCTGGCCAGCACCCTCGGGGAGCGGCACTGGTCGCTGCGGCAGTTGATGCGCGCCGCGCGGGCTACCATCGCCCCCTGCCCGCACGGATTCTCCAAGAGCTTCACACACACTACCTAGCTCAGCGCGGGGGACCGGAACTGCGTCCCGAATCGCTTCATCAGGCATGGTCCTGGGCGACTGCTCCTACCGTTCCTGCCGGAGCGAACAGCCTGCTCATTGGCGATGACGACAGGGGATATCTTGCCTTCGATTACCTGATTGACCTTCCTGGGCAGCCACCCATTCCCGAGGTCTTGTGGTTGGCCATTCTGGACCATGCGCCCCTCTGTGACGCATATGACATTGCTCGTAACGCCTACGGTGAGGGTCATTTCGGAGAACGCTTCCTTGCCATCCTGGTTCGTGCCGCACAGGAAGGAATCGGAGACTCTGAAACATTACTTTGGGACTTGGGGATTCAACCGCGACCGCCTGAGGTGGCTTTGTTGGATCATGAACGCAGACTGACCGCTCTCAGGGAAATCCTCGGGGAGGATGATGAACAGTATCTGATTGCACAGCATGACGTGGGAATTTGCACTATGCACTGTG
The DNA here is from genome assembly GCF_042888425.1 of Streptomyces sp. NPDC002889. NCBI lineage: Bacteria > Bacillati > Actinomycetota > Actinomycetes > Kitasatosporales > Streptomycetaceae > Streptomyces > Streptomyces sp. NPDC002889. The sequence goes on along the minus strand of NZ_JBIAPT010000033.1, from coordinate 2,277 downwards.
GACGCCATGAGGAGGCTCTTCGGATTTTTGAGGATGTGGTGTGCCGAGGGACTTCCATCCGGGGGTGTGACGACCTCCTAGTCCTGGCCGGAAGATTCTGTGCAGGACTGTGCGTTTTCGGGCGAGATGCCCAAGAAGGCATGGCGCTACTGGAATCGACTCTGCAGGACAGCGTGCGGGTCCTTGGGGCTCGCCATCCAGCCACGTTATGGCGGAGGCGAAAGGTCGCGGAGTTGTTATTTGATATGGGAGATACGTCTGGGGCGTGGGAGCGTGTCGCTCCTCTGCAGGATGATTGTGCGATCTTACCGCACGATCATCCTGTTGCGATTATGGTGCGGTCGCTTGTTCAGCGATTCTAGGGTAGTTCCTCACCGGCTCTTGACCGGTGTTCGGATGCGCGGGATCGTAGCCTCATGACGGACATGTCGAGTGCCCAGTGGTTCAAGAGCTCTCACTCTATGAGCGCCCAAACCTGCGTTGAGGTCGCTGCAATGGGACAGGGTATCTTTGTGCGTGACTCCAAAGATCCCGCCGGCCCCGTTCTGTCCTTTAGCTGCCGCAGCTGGCAGGAATTCGCCGATTGCGCGAACAGTGAAACGTCGGTTTCTGCATTGTCGGCATGAGTTCATGTCGGCAAATGCGCTGCGGATACTCCATCTCGTTCTCCCGAGCATGATAGGAGCTGTCTACAGTTCCTGGTATGCGTCCTTCGCTACCGGGCATGCGCATGTCCTCGATGGTCAGCTCACCGATTGGCTCACTCCGAAGAGCATGAGCGGTTACGACGAGGCGGGTCGCGTCGGCCGGAGGGGCAGGCCAGCAGTCGCGCTCAAGCTCTTCCAGGGAGCGGGCACGGTCTACGGTTCGGGTCACCGGTCGATTGTCTCGCGCGAGATCTCAAACGCGGTCTGACCCTTGCCCCTACCTTCTTCCGGAGCCGATCCCAGCGAGGCGGAGTGCGCCGAGCGGGTCCGGAAGAACGGTACGTACGCAGCCACGTTGACCAGGGGCCCGCTTTTGCATGCAAACCGACGAGGGACGCACGGCCTATCTGCGTACTGTGGTGGCCCCGAGTACAGGTACCGTCCGGCTCGAAGTGACCGTGTGGGAACTCCCGAGCTGACCTCTCCACACAGGGCTGATGCGTTCTCAGGCTGCGAGATGAAGCCGGTCGAGCGCGTGCTCGGGCCGTGACCGATAGTGGTCGGCGGCAGCGGTGAGGGTCACCCGTCCGGCTTGGCGAAACCACCCAGCAGCCGCCGGTCATGGGAGCGCGGTGGTGGTACGGCCACCTGTGACGCGAAGAAGGTCCAGTTTCCCCGCGTTGCCGCCTCCGGTCGCTGCCGTGTAGGTGACCATGCGCAGGTCTGCGCCAGGGACGATGAGGACGTCACAGTCGAGCAGGATGTCGCCGATCTCTGGATGCCGGATCGTCTTGCGGTCAGTCGTGTGCTGGGCAGCGGCCGTCTCCGTGGCCCAGTAATGAGCGAAGGCGTCAGATATTGCTCGCAGCTCCTGCACGAGGCGATCGAGCTGGACGTCCCTGGGATAACGGGACACTGCATCCTTGAGGTCGGCGACGATCGACGCCGCTAAGGAGTCTGGTCCGCGCTCGGCATGGACGGGAAGCATCGAGGCATGTGCGACGCCGTTGCCGAAGAGTGCACGGGCGAGGTTGCGTTCGGCGGTAGGGAGGACGGCGGGATCACCGTGCAGGGCAACCCACATGCTGTTCCAGCACACCAGGGTCCAGTCGGCGGTGAACACGCCGACCGGGACGTCGCCGAGGCGCGCGGCGAGCCGTTGGATCCCCGGGGGCACATGGGGGCTGACCGTCCCGTCCTGCGGCGGCAGGAGCCCGGCGCTTCGGTACAGCTGGTCGCGCTCGGCGCGGGAGAGCTGAAGGGCCCGGGCGAGGGCGCCGACGACCTGGGCTGAGGGGTTCTTCGCGCGTCCCTGTTCCAGGCGCAGGACGTAGTCGACGGAGAGCCCGGCCAGCTGAGCGAGCTCCTCGCGGCGCAGTCCCGGGGCCCGGCGGCCGGCCGTCACCGTGAAGCCGGCGTCGGCTGGGGAGAGGCGGTCGCGCCAGGCGCGCAGGAGTGCGGCGAAATCGGAGCGGGAGGAAGCCATGGGGGCATTCTTGCCGCGCGGCGCCGCATCAGCCTGGGTACTGCCGGTCCTAGGGCCTGTGTGGGGTTGTGATCAGTCGGCGGCCTTCAGGAGGTCGTCGATCCAGATCATTGAGGCGCGGAGGTGGAGGCCGGCGAGGTAGCT